>JAYTZD010000553.1:0-23590 GCA_043742065.1 Oscillatoriales bacterium | reverse complement strand
CGTTCAGCCAACCGCCTACGTGTCAGCCCTAACCAGGGTTCACCATTGACCTTATTCCACACAGGAAACTGATTAGCTGCTCCTTGATAATTGCCCTCGTTCAAAAGCTTCAGAAGAGTTGAACCTCCAAAACCGTCTGTTCCTGGGCCGACGTTGAAGCAGAAGCAAACCAGTGCTGAAAACTGACTGTCATTAAGCTGAACTTCAACGGCATCCTCAACATAGGATTCAAATTTTTCTAAATCTCCCCTCAGCAATTCTTCTGCTTGCGTTTGGCTAATTGTCAGTCCTGAATAAACATCATCGCCAGTGTGCCCGTAACCAATTGTTGAAACTCCACCGCCATCATCATAAGCAGTTAGCTCGCATCCTTCAAACGCAGTCAGAAGCTTAAATCCTTTTTCATTGATGTGCTTTGAACCTCTGCGTTCTACCACATCAGGCGGTTGTTCGTCTGGAGGATGAATGTTGTATGTTTTAGCCACGCTGAACTTGAAAGCATCGATTAATGCTTTTACTTGTCCGTTTGTCTCGGTGACTTTAACAGCTAGGTCGTCTTTTGTTTCGTAGACGCGACCATCGCCAAAGAGCTCAATTGATCTTGGCATTGTAGTGTTTCCTTTTTAAAAGGTAGATTCGGTCAAAACAGGCATCCTGAATATCTAGATCGCAAAATTTTTGCCTGCTGTTTCTTCTCCAACATGAACTCAGTCTACAAGACTACTCCAAATTTCACCACTCAAGATCCGCCAGTTAAGCTCCAATTTAAGTTAATTGCCTTAATGCTCGATCGCACCTAGTGCTTTTAGGGTAGCTTTTTGAGCGATCGTCAACCAGGTTGAGCCTTGAATATTTATGCCTTCATAAAGTCGATTCTAAAAAAAATGTGATGAAAAAAATTAATAGGACTAAAGCCAAGTGTCACACTGAAAATCAACTTGTAGGGTGCGTCAGACTTTCGTTATAGACCGATTATCAAAGGTTTTGGCTGACGAGACACCTTACTAATAGTGCCAGTTGCGTCCAGGACTGATTAAGTTGCGTCTTAACTCAAACAACTTGAGTGGTCTAAATCGAATGAAAGTTGAAGAATAGGTAGAAGGAAAGCAAACACGCTTGACTTCATTCCACACACCAACATTCAAGGAAAATATCATGGCATCATACACAACAGTCGAAGCAGATATTGAACAATTTACCGAGGCGGATATTGAGAGCCTGGAATTCGCTACAGAAGACTTGGAAGGCATTGGAACTGAGTCAATGGAGTCGATGGAGAGCATGAATTTGGAAGATGTTAAGCCCGAGAGCGTAGCCGAATCACTGGAGAGTTTGATGGAGGGAGTTGAAGCAAATGGCTATAGCAATGGCAATGGCAGCACTAGCCGCCGACCCAGCCCCAGCAGTTCTACGAACAAGCACTTGCTGAAGACCTTCACGGTTATCGTCAAGACATTAATCAAGAAAATCACGAGCAACCCTAAAACTCGTGCCAAACTGCAAGCAGCCATTCGCAAAGGGCCAACTGCGGTCGCCCGACTGATTACGCCCAGCGTGGCTAAGATGCTCCCAATCTATTTCCGTTGGATGGCTCCCATCTACGTTCCTCCGGTTACTCGCGTCCTGTTTAACCCTGTCCGCAAACAGGCTGGAGTCAAAGCAGAGGAAGTTGAAGCATCGCCAGAATTTACACCAGAGTGGGCGTTTTAATATTGGTTTTTTCGGTTCGTTCTGTCAATCCCAAACTGATAGCGGTTCTCGGTTGGGTACAGTACATTTTTGACCTTCCTCCTTGGAAAAAAGAGGCTTTGATTTAAGTCTTACTCCCCTTCCCTACTAGGGAAGGGGCTGGGGTTAGGTCTGTATTGGACTCAACAGCAAACCGCTTTAACTTGCAAGAAACTCAAATAAACAAAGGAAACAATCATGGCAACTACTTTATTAATGGAAGCCGAACTTGAACAATTTACCGAGGCAGATACTGAGAGCCTGGAATTCGCTACGGAAGACTTAGAAGGTCTTGAAGCTGAGTCAACAGAGAGCATCAGCTTGGAGGATGTCAATCCTGAGAGCGTCGCTGAATCACTCGAGAGTTTGATGGAGGAAGCGGAATCTAATGGTAACACCAGTCTCAACCAGAGCAAAATTGCGAACAAGCAGTTGCTTAAAACCTTCACGATTATCGTCAAGAAATTGGTGAAGAAAAGCATGGGTAACGCTAAAACTCGTGCCAAACTGCAAGCTGCCACTCGCAAAGGTCCAACTGCGATCGCCCGATTGCTTACACCCAGCGTGGCTAAGGTGCTGCCACCCTATTTCCGCTGGATGGCTCCGATCTACGTCCCTTCGGTGACTATTGCCCTATTTGCGCCCCTTTGCAGAGAAGTCGGAGTCAAAGCAGAGGAAGTCGAAGAAGCGCCCGAATTTCTTCCTCTTATTGGTTTGTTGTTTGGTGGCATATCAGCAGCAGCGAATCTGTACAGGGCTAGGGCTGCTCGTCGTCGTCGATAACGGGTAAAGTGTGACTCACTCTGCCCCAGTCTACCCCCACTTAAGGGAAGGTAACCAACTTTCCCTGAAGACGGGCGATATCTGACGACAAACTGCTTTGCGTCTACGCCTTCCGATGTCTCTCCTGATTTAGGGGGGATGGGGGGGCTATTGTCTGATTTCCCTCTCATTTCATTAATACAGGAGATAAAATGCGATGATTTTAGAAAATGATTTTTACCTAACAGGTGAGCAACTCGAAACAGCTTCACGGGAAGTCCGTGACAAGTGGGGAGTCGAGGTTGATGAAAAACTTGAAGACCTTTTAGAGCATGAAATCCTGGTTGAAGATGGCGGTCTCGAATCTACTACGCGCCAGCGGGTGATTGTTCATTACAAACCGACTAAGCAGTTCGACAATTTCTACGAAGAGTTTGCAGATTTGGAGGACTCGTACCAGAAACGTGAAGAAGAATTTGAATTCCAAGTGTTCGATGAATTTGAAAGCGTGTCAAATTCATCGATCGAGTCACTCCTAAAGGAATTGCCAGACGCAGAGACAGGGGAACATTTAAGATTGGGGAATGCTGTTGTTGCAAATCTCACCCCTGCTGAAATAAAAAAAATTGCTAGTCGCAGCGATGTAGAACAAATAGAATTTGATAAGCCCTTAAATTTGGAACTCGATCAAAGCGCTGTTAGCGTGGGTGTGGTTGACGCCAGAACCCAAAAACTGGTTGGTACAGGTAAAGGCGTGATCATCGCTGTCCTGGATGGAGAAGTTGACATTAACCATCCTGACCTCAAGGGTCGTGTGGTTCACAAGAAGAATTACACCCAGGAAGAGTGGGGCAGTCCGCATCCGCATGGAACTCATGTAGCGGGAATCATCGCAGGCAATGGCTCCAAGTACAAAGGTATGGCACCTGATGCAGAAATCTGGAGCTATAAAATTTTCCCCACCCAACCCGGAGAATCGACCGAATCCAGGGGTGCCGATGCGATCGAAGATGTAGTCAAGGATATGCAGCAAGAGAAGCGATTGCGGATTGCCAACTGTAGTTGGGGATCGCCCAGCTCAACGCTCGATGGCAACAGCGTCGTTTCCGAAACTGCTGAACGAGCGACGAAACTGGGCTTAGTGTTAGTGAAAAGCGCGGGCAACGACGGTACCAAAAGACCTGGACCCGGAAGCCTTACCCTCCCGGCAGATGCTAGAGGTGATGTGATTGTGGTTGGGGCATCTAGCCGTGATAGTACGAGCGTTATGCCTTTTAGCAGTCGTGGCCCAACGAGTGACGATCGACCCAAGCCGGATATCCTGGCCCCGGGCGAACAAATTATGTCTGCCAAGCCGGGTGGCGGCTACGCCAAGCAGTCGGGTACCAGCATGGCATCCCCCCATATTGCCGGGATTGTTGCCTTGATCTTGGAGCGTTATCCAAAGCTCCAGCCTTTGCAGGTCAAAAAAATTCTGATGCAATCTGCCAAGAAACTGGATGCTTCTGAATTCGATGAGAATGCTCAGGGTGTGGGATTGGTGGATGCTGTCAAAGCGTTGCAGCTAGCAGGGCAACCGATGGCGGAGGCGGAAAAGATTACCCCTAGACAAGCGGTTAAAGAATGGACGCTGCTTGAGCAGGTCAATATTACGGTGCGAAACACTGGTGACGAAACAATGCAAGCCGTGAAAGGGAGCCTGGTTGGACCTGACGGCATTACGGTGAAGAGTGCTGAACAAGACTATGGCACGTTGCGAGTCGGCGCAGAGGCAAGCCGCGATTTTGGGATTGAAGTGCCTTCAAAGTTTAAGTCGCCTCAATGCCAGCTTACTTTAAACCTCAACTTCACCACCGCAACCGGAAAGAAGAAAACTCGCCCTTACAAGCTAACGCATCAAATTCCAGTCTTGACAAATAAGTAGGTGGGCATCAATAAACAGAGCCTAGCTGAGGTCTGATACCTAACAGCTATCAGGCGTCAGCAATTGAGATTGAGAACCGCAACTTTTAGATACATTCATTCACTCAAGTTGCGTCAGCAGAACTAATATCATGTCCGATCGATTGACCATAATATAAAAGCCGGGGCGGGTTTTTGAGATTGTTAATTATTGGCGAGTATTGTTGGTGAACCCGCCCCTACCATATTGGGGGTAATCGACCGGACATGATCTAACACCCATTCAGGAGATTCCCAAGATGAACATTGATTTTACAACCATTGCACAGGGTACTAATAGTGGTTATCAAAGCGCCAGTCAAACCGTGATTGACAATCAAGAGCGATGGGTAGACCTTTGGCAACAGCACACCTCTGATACCGAGCCATCGCCACCTGTTCCCAAAGTGGATTTTACCAGCTACAAAGTAGTTGCAGTATTTGCTGGGGAGAAGTCTACTGGCGGTTACTCAGTTGAGATTTTGGCTGTCGAAACCAGAAACTTCCAGACAAAAGACCTGCCCTCATTGGTGATTATTGTTGAGTATCGCCAGCCTCAGCCTGAAGACTACGTGACAGAGGCGATGACTTATCCATATCACATGATTAAAATTCCCCAAACCGATGTGAAAAAGGTTGTTTTTGAACAGGCTTAACCGAGGAATCTAATTCTCAACATGACAAGCGAATTTCAAAGGTGGTACAAGCCCCCGGATTTATCCGTGGAATCAATCCAAAATCGAAAATCGAAAATCAGAAGAGCCCCCGCATTTATCCGTGGGGTCAATCTAAAATCTAAAATCTAAAATCTAAAATCGATTGACCGTTACCAGATTTGAATTTAACGCCCATTAACAATAAGATAGAAAATCATGAAAGCACAGATAGTTGAACAAGTTGAGCTTTTTTCAGAGGCGGAACTGGAGAGCTTAGAGTTCCTGCCAGAGGAATTAGAAGCTATTGAGGAACAGCGAGTTCCTGACCTGGACAGTATATCTTTCGAGGATATCGCCGAAGAGCTGGAAGCTTATTTCGAGGGAGACATGGAAGGGGCTGAGTTGGAAGGTCGTGGTGGCGAAGTTTACTTGGAGGGTAATAAATTCAGCCGTCCATCCAGTCCAAGACCAAGGCCGCGTCGTTTGCCGCCGGAAATTTGGCTGCAAATTATGCCGCACATGACCTGGGAAAGATACCAGGCAGTGCGACGTGTAATGGGTCTACCTGACGCAACTCCGGCAGAAAGGCGGAGAATGATGAATAATTCTTTGACCGCTCGTTTAGCTGCTTCCAGGAGAAGAAGATGATTGTCGAGTAATAAAAGATATCTTGTGTCAAATCGAGATACAACTTAACGACACAAGAAAAAGATAAGTTTAACAGGTGGAAACGCGAAAGAAGCAACAATCAAAAAAATCAAAAACCCAAACCTACCAAAGCAGAGTGGAGGGCTGCACAAAAGAATCCGTGATTGGGCTACGCGATCGCCCCTAACGCCTTAAGAGTGACTTTTTGAACACCCGTCAAACCAGTTGCCCCTTGAATATTCATCCCTTCATAGAGCCGATGAAATTAATAATGCAAAAGGGCAACAGCTAGCAGATGAAGTAATATCTGATGGTGGGTCACGCTAACCTACCCTACAAAACTCGACTTTAAACCATCAACCGATTACAAGGAGAAAATGATGACAGAACAAATTGTTGAACCGAATGATTTTGACCTTCACAACAAGGATGTGCAACTCCACTACTCGATGGAAAGCTTCATCGGTGGATCGCAGCTTACTTACAAAACTCAGAAACTCGATCGGCAATTCAAAGGGGAAGAAATTAGTGTGCTAGAAACAGAGATTGGCAAGCTGGTCACGGTACTTGTTGAACCCGATTCTGATACAGGAAAGGAAGTCAGGCTGACCCTACTACTGCCAACCATCAACCTGCCATCTAGTCTACAAAACCCTATTGAGATACAGGCAATTTTGACCACCCAGCGCACTGTCGTGCGCGGTGGTCCTCCCATACTTGAAGGGCAGCTACAGACTTATCATACTTTGTCCCTCACAGGAACAACTCGCCGAGTTGACTTCTAAGACGATTTTTATTGATTAGCCTCAACCCTCGATCCTCGCTTGGCGCAGGGCTACGCGATCGCCCCTAACGCCTTAAGAGTGACTTTTTGAGCAGTCGTTAATCCTGTTGCTCCTTGAATATTCATCCCTTCATAAAGCCGATCGACCGTCAACGTTCTCATACATCGTCCTGTGGCTACTTCCCATAGCTTAATCGTGCGATCGTCACTGCCGCTCAGTAAAAATTGACCATTGGAGAAGAAGATCAACGAAGTTACCCAACTCCTATGCTCCTCCAATACTTGCAGACAATCCCCGGTTTGCAGATTCCACAGTTGAACGGTTCGATCGCCACTGCCACTTGCCAACGTTTGACCATCCGGGCTGATGGCAATCGACCAAACTTCACCCGTATGCCCTCGCAAAACTCGTAAACTTTCCCCCGTCTGGAGATCCCAAAGCCGAATGGTTCGGTCAAAACTACCGCTGATCAACTGTTGACCGTTGGGATCGAATGCCAGCGTCAGAACTGGGCCCGTGTGACCAGGCAAAACCCGCAGACACTCTCCGGTTTGCACGTCCCAAAGACGAATGGTTTGGTCAGAACTGCCACTTGCTAGATATTGAACGCTGGAGTCAAATGCGATCGCCCGAACGCTATCTTCATGACCCCGCAGCACCCGCAGACACTCTCCGGTTTGCACGTCCCATAGCCGCACGGTTTGGTCGTGACTGCCGCTTGCCAAGGTTTCCCCCAAGGGATCACAAATCACTGCCCACACGGGCGCGTCATGCCCTGACCACTGATTGAAAGACCCCGTTTGCACATTCCACACCACAATCGAGCCATCTTGTCCATTGGTCGCTACTGTTTGACCATCGGGGCTAAAGCTTAAATCCGAAGTCCAACTGGTGAAATGCGTAGTCGAATCGCTTGGTCTGTGCAAAGTTTTGTAAGGGTGAAGCGGTGATAAGTCGTCATCGAACTGCAACTGCCACAGATGAATCGTTTCATCTTGACCTCTACTGGCAAGGGTTTGACCATCAGGACTGAGGCTAAGGGAACGAATTCCACTGGTACATCCGCGCAGCGTTTTGAGGCTTTGCCCGTGGAAATTCCATAACCGAACCGTTTGATCTTGACTGGCACTCACCAGTCGTTCACCCTCGACCGCAATGGCGAGAACATCGTCGGTATGATTGTTTAGAACGTTGATGCACTGTTCATCTTGTACACTCCAAAGGCGCAAGGTGCCATCATCGCTGCCACTGGCCAAAATCTCACCATTTGGGCTAAACGCAATGCCCCAAACCCAATTGGTGTGTCCATTCAGTACCTTTGAATCAGAATTTGATTCGCTGGAGTGAATTTGCCCGCTCCAGAGTCGAATCGATCGATCGTGACCTCCACTGGCTAGCAGTTGACCATCGGGGCTGTACCGCACACAACGAACCCCTTCGGTATGTCCATGCAACACCCCTAAACAGTTTCCATCGATCGCATTCCAAATCCGAATCGATGTGTCATGGCTGCCACTGGCTAAGGTTTGATTGTCGGGAGAGAAGTGAACCGAGTAAACGCTTTTCTGATGCCCTTCCAAGACGTGAAGACAGTCCCCTTGCAAATTCCACAATCGCACAGTGCGATCGTCACTACCACTCGCCAACCGTTGACCGTCGGGACTAAAGGCAACTGACCAAACACAACCTGTATGCTCCGTTAAAATCCGTAAGCATTGACCGCTATTTACATCCCACAATCGCACGGTCCTATCACTACCGCTGCTGGCTAAGGTGTTGCCATCGGGACTAAAGGCAACCGACCACACCCAGCTTGTGTGACCTTCAAAGGTGGCGAGTAGTTGACTCGTGGTGATGTTCCAAAGATACACCCTGCTGTTTGAATCGCCGACTGCAATGATTTGACATCCATGCTCATGTCGATCGACATTGCACTATTTAAACTCTCTGAAAAGATGGACTTAGCTAAATCAGCATTCTGAAAATTGACCCCGGCCAAATTAACCTGCCGCAAGTCTGCTTCGGCAACCACTAGCTCCGAAAAGTCAGAGCCGCGCAAATCCACGCGGTTCTTCACTAGAAGATTGATCAGGTTGCCTGCAACGTACCCCGGTTTTTGTCGCTGCTGTGCTAATAGTTGCCGCGATCGCCTTTCAATCTCTGACACACTGCCAAAACGAGACAGGAGCCGTTCAATTACAGGTTGTAAAATCAGTCGCAATTGAATTTCTCCGATATAATCTTTTGCCTGCACCCGAATCAATGGATGACTTTGCAATACATCAATCCCAGAAGTCTCAAATTCTGTACAAACTTGCTGAATAAATCGTTCAGTGACATATTCCATCACCACTGGTTGCAAGAAAAATAACCCATCGGTTTTTTCGAGTAGCGATCGCCTCAGCAGCGAATTAATGAGATTAGGTACGCTTTGCTCAGAGGCAATATCTACCATATTTTCGCGAATCTCTGCGATCGAGAGTGGCTCGCGGTGAATCGCAAACCAAAATAATGTTTTCTGCTCGTTTTTGGATAGGCGATCGAACTGACGATCGAGCAAATCGCGGATGTCTTCAAATACAAAAACTCCCTCAGCAATATCAGCTAAAACGTCTGCAATCCTGCCATTGAAAAGTTCTTGGATGGCGGCTGCCACCATCTTCAGCGCTAGGGGATTGCCACCATAATGATTGATTAGGGTCTGCCATTCTGCTTCTGAACCCGTAAACGTCCCCTTTTGTCGGAAGATAGCGCGTCCGTCATCGAGAGTGAGTCCACTCAAAGGCAGCGATCGCACCACGCCTTGTTCGCCCTCCATCAGCCCCATTTCGCGTGGCTTTTCTCGACTGGTGAGCAACAAACAACTTTTGTGGGGAGTGTCTCCAATGGTTCTGAGTAGTTGTCCGTAGGCTTCATAGCCCGATCGCCACTGTCCGACTTGCTCGCTGTCTAAAATGATTTCAACGTTATCCAGAATCAACAGACATTGACGCGATCGCAAATACTGCATTAACTTAGAAAACTTTTCATCCAGCGTGGTAGGAATGACCGGATCTTCCCCGTAAATTGGCATCAAAAATTTCAGCAGACTCGATAGAAGTTCTGCTAACGGTGGCGAATTGGAGAGACTTCGCCACACCACAATCTCGAATTCTGCCTGCATCCCAAGTGCAGCTTTCACGGCGATCGTACTTTTGCCAATACCCCCGATTCCCAGTACCGCGACAACCCGACAGCGATCGTCCACGATCCACTGCCAAAGTTGCGCTAGTTCGGTTTCGCGTCCGTAAAACACCGATGTATCAACAGCATTATCCCAATCTTGTTGAGGATTTGCCCGCAGGCTTTCCGACTCTTCACCTGATGTAGTGGGGGATGTAAAGTCGGCTGTGGTTAATTCCAGCCCAAACGCCTGGAACAGATATTCTAACGACTGGCGATCGACTCCCAGTTCGCGCTTGAAAATTCGGGAGAGGGTATTGAGAGAGAGTACAGTGCGATCTCTTAAATTTTCCAGCGTAAAATGTTTGCCCCAAGTCTCCTCAACTTCAGCCTGCTGTTTTGCTGTGTGAAATCGCTGCCACCCGATCGGCGATAGGATGACCCCTCGCACCCGCCCAACCGCAGCATTACCGTTCCTAGATTTAGACGCATTGAAATCCATAGGTAAGTCAACAGCAGTAAAGAGTAAAGCGAGAGCTTCGATCTTGATAGGTATTTGAGTGTTGCACGGACACTCTTACTAAAGAATATCACGGCTCACTTCTAGTCGTAACTCCATCCCAAATATCTGTCTTTAGGAATATAAAGCTTAACTGGCAGCTTAACTAAAATAACTTGAGTGTTGTGAATTGGATGAACCTTGCACAATGAAGAAAAGAAGCCGCTGGGCTGACAACAAAGTCTGCAAAACAAGTAAGCTTTCGCAGACAATCAACAACTAAGGATTCTAGACCATGAAAACTAAATTTCAATTCAACAAAGAACTGACTGCATTAGCACTTTTAACCGTTGCTTCTGTACGCCCTCTCAAACCAGAATTAATGATGAATATCAGCGCTCATTTTTTTTGGACAAAAACCATTGCCATCATTTGTGCAATTGCTGCACTTGCTGTTACACTTGGGGGCAAAGCCTACGCTGCAACGCTCGATTACTCGCCCCAATTTAAAGCAGCCGATCGCTACAGCACGACGATATCTGCTAATAACGATTTAGCAGACATTTACTATCCCAAACCCTCTGATCTTAATTCGGGCAATTATTCTTTCCCGATCGCACTTTTATTGCAAGGTGCCCTTGTAGATAAATCGTTTTACTCAGATTACGCTAGCCTGGTGGCGCGGTACGGCTTTGTGGTAGTCGTGCCCAACCATTTTCGCCCTTCGCCCATCAATCCCAGTTCACCCCCTAGCTTGCTGTCGGAAACTTCGCAAATTGGGGCGGTTTTGTCTCAAATGGCGATCGAAAACACCAAGCCCACATCTGGGATTGCGTCTGTTGTCGATACGCAGCGGCTTGGTTTATTGGGTCATTCTTTTGGTGGTGCGGTGGGGTTATCGGCGATCGCTAACAAATGTCTCACAGAATTGTTTTTGTGTCGAGAGCCATTTACCCGCCCCAAAGAACTATTAGCAGGCGCATTTTTTGGAGCTAACCTGCGGAATCCAATTGCTAATCAATTTGTCTCCATTGCTAATGATGGCATTGCAGTGGCGTTGATTCAAGGCGATATCGATGGCGTCGCCCTGCCCGATCGAGCTCAAAGCACCTTCGATCAGATTCAAACACCTCCCAAAGCTTTGATTACTGTTAAAGGTGTAAATCACTTCAGCATTACCGATGTTAATCACCCTGCCGGTGCCAACCCCGATCGCAATACTGCTACATTAGATCGAGCCGTTGGGATTGAAACGATCGCCCGTTGGAGCGCGCTATTTTTGCGAGCAAATATGCTTGAAGATCGAGTTGCGTATGATTATATTTACTCTCAAGGTGACGCCCTAGATCCGAATGTCAGCGTCACCAGCGTTGTAGTTCCAGAACCATCTTCTCTAGCAGGAGCGGTGATGTTTGGTATTCTGGGACTTGGTTATCGTTGGAGAAAATGGAAAGTTGGCGATCGCAAGGCTACTAAAATTTAAAAATTGAGGTAAGATATTGTGCTTTTTACTTGGAAAACAACACTTTTGTTTGTCACCTGTGCAACTCTAATTTTGTTACCGCTCAACTGGTTAATGCTCGGCGATACCTTGCCAATAAAAAAAGCAATGGATTACAGCACTTCAGAAACTAATTTTCTTAAATTCTGGATTAAAATAGCAGTTGTCATAGGAGTTTTACTTCCGGGAGTTGCCTTTTTTGTCTGGCATCGCTATCCCGAACCTAGAAAAATTATGGAATTCTATTTAGTAGTTTTAATCATCCAGATTGTAGCAGAGTCAATTTTGAGTCGTGTTTTATTTCCCAGCTTGGTAGTAGTCACCGGAACGGTTTATACAGTTTTTAGAATTTGGCAATTATGGCAGGGTCAACAGATTGTGATGGCTGCGGCTCAAACCAACAACCACAATTCAATAATTTTTAGCAGTTTATTGTGGTTGTTACTACATTTTTGGTCTAGTAATTTAATTGTAATTTTTGCAATGTCTTGGCCTAACATTTTGTCAAAGCGAACTTTTGATTAAAAAATAAAGGAGACCAATTGCCAGGATAGCGCGCGAGATTAGTTGGCAAGTTCGGCTAATTCATCAGTTGATTTAGGTGTCTGTGGATTCTGCCAAGCGCCATCTCCTTTACGACTATTACGGGTGCGCGACCGCAATTTTTGAGTATCAATATACTTTTCAGTTGCAGTTTTTTTTAAGAACGAGAAACCAAAGAACGAAGGTAAAAAGACACATATCCAATTAAGTAAAAACTATTCACCAAAATCAACAATCCTTTCCCAACATAAGAGTTAACAAAACCAAAAACGCGGCAAGTTGACAGCAGCACTAACACCATTTCAACCAAAGAAACAATTGACCCGTAGTGATTCCGATCCCAATAAGAAAATGGACTGATAAAACGGTAATTGCTGAACGGAAAAAAGTGCCTGTGAGCATCGTCGTTGTGGACAGGCAAATCTCCCAGAGAGTGGAGTATCATGCTGATAAACAAAATTTGCACACTCTGCCAGCCAAAGTAATAAGCAATTAGCCAGCCGATCGCACCCAAAGGCATAGAATGAAATAAAGCCACAATATTTTGCACAAAAGGCTCATAATATGCCTGTGACCAGATTGTCGCTTCCGGCATACGAGCAACGTATTTCGCCCAAAAGTAAAATAGAAATATCGGGATATCGGGCAAGATTCCGCCGATCGCAATAATTAGATTAGCCTGTGGCAGTTCCGATTTCCCGAGAATTGCCAAATTGATAATAGCGTGGCTGGGTGTTTTCATCAGTAAGGTGCGTCAACTAGGATTATCTTATTCATAATTAATCAGATATTGGCTGACGCACCCTACGTGTGAGGTAATTGGCTCGTGCTACAAGAAAGGTTGCAGTCGATCGATCAATTGTGCCGGTTGCAATACTCCCTCAATGCGATCGACCTCAGCGCCATTTTTGAACAACACCAAAGTCGGCAAAGCATAAATGTGATACTGCGAAGCCAACTGTTCGTACTTATCCGTGTCAATTTTGACAACCATCAGCTTTTCCTTCGTCTGAGCGCTCACTTGCTCCAAAATCGGTACCATCATCTGACAAGGGCCACACCAAGTAGCGTAAAAATCTACGAGTACGGGCAAATCGGAGCCCGATAGTAACTCCTCAAAACTGCTGAACTGTTTTTGAACTGCCATAAGACAAAATAATTTTTTTGGTTCTGGCTCGATTTTAGTGCAAAATTCTCTGGTAGATTGCAAGGATATAATTATGGAACTATTGCCAGAAACATTTCAGAGATTGCGCGGTCAAGTCGCTGTCGTGACCGGTGCATCGCGGGGAATTGGTCGAGCCGTTGCTTTAGCCCTAGCCACAGAAGGCGCTAAAGTCGCTGTCAACTATGCCAGTTCGAGTGCTGCTGCTGATGAAGTGGTCGCAGAAATAGTCGCCGCTGGTGGCGAAGCTGTGGCACTTGCAGCAGATGTCTCGAAAACTGAGCAAGTAGATTTACTCACCAGTAATGTCATGGCAAAATGGGGACGGATTGATATTTTGGTGAACAATGCTGGGATTACTCGCGATACTTTGCTATTACGGATGAAGTTGGAAGATTGGCAAGCTGTGATTGATTTGAATCTAACTGGCGTATTTTTGTGCACGAAAGCTGCGAGTAAAATCATGCTGAAACAGCGCAGCGGCAGAGTTATTAATATTGCTTCGGTGGCTGGACAAATGGGAAATCCGGGTCAAGCTAATTACAGTGCGGCGAAGGCTGGCGTAATTGGATTTACGAAAACTGTGGCGAAGGAATTGTCTAGTCGCGGGATTACTGTGAATGCGGTTGCACCGGGTTTTATCACTACAGATATGACTAAGGATGTGAAGTCTGATGAGATTTTGAAGTACATTCCCCTGGGGAGATATGGGGAAGTTGAGGAAGTTGCGGGGATGGTGAAGTTTTTGGCTGCGGATGCGGCTGCTGCTTATATTACGGGGCAGGTTTTTAATGTGGATGGGGGGATGGTGATGGCTTAGGATTTGATTTTTTAACCGCAGATATTGCACGAGCTTTCCGGCCTGTGCCACTATTAAGGGCGGATATCTGCGGTTTAATTGTGAAGTGCGATCGCACATTTCAATAAATAATACTGTAGGGACACGGCACTGCCGTCTCCTGATTTCGGCCAATAATTCTCGATTAAAGCCTTACAGACAACCAAAAACAAAATCAAGCAATCACCTAGTTTGAGATTGCTTGACTTCGTTCAATTTGGAAAGTTTATGACTGTCTGGCTACTTAGAGCGATCGCCCATGTATCCTGTGACTAAGGCTGGAATTAGTAACGACGATTGAAGCCGCCGCCACCGCCACCGCCGCCGGAGCGACCGCCACCGCCACCGCCTGGTCCACGATCTTCGCGGGGCTTAGCTTTGTTAACTTTCAGGTCACGACCCATCCACTCAGCGCCATCAAGCGCTTCAATCGCGGCTGTTTCTTCTGCTTCGCTTCCCATCTCTACAAAGGCAAAGCCCCGCATTTTGCCAGTTTCGCGGTCGGTCGGCAACTGCACTCTCTTAACGGTTCCGTACTCTGCGAATACGCTACTAAGGTCTTCTTGGGTAACTTGATAAGAAAGGTTACCTACGTAAATCGACATGAAATGTCTCCTAAATCAGATGTGGATGGAGGTTGAGATTTTCGATCGAGTCTAGACAAAGTTAAACGTGAAAGACTCATCAACAAGTGTCTTCTAGTTTATCATACCAAGTCGGGTTATGTGGAGGTTATTACAGATTTTACGCAAATATTTTTCTAACCCAATTTCGCGCCCCTGCAAACAAACCCATCAATCTCTTGAGCAAGGCTTGAAAAATAGAACCTTTTTTGACCGGAGAAATCTCCTCGATTTCGATCGCCAGCGGAGGCATCCCAACCACTTCATACAGCGGGTACTCCCCACTTTTCCCCGGAATTTGCACTGATACGCACCGATTCACGATCGCCAATTCTTTCACCTCCGCATAGGTTTCCTCAGAAATCAAGAGATTTGTCCCCACTTGTTTGTTGGCAGATTCAATCCGGCTGGCTAAATTCACCGCATCCCCAATCGCCGTCACCGTCTGGCTTTTGGTAGCACCCAAATTCCCCACCACCACAACGCCGTAGTGGATACCAATCCCAATTCGCAAGCGATGGTGGTATAAATTTTCAAAATAAGGATTGAGTTTTTCCAGCTCCTCCAGCATCTGCACCCCGGCTCTCACCGCCTGTTGGGCTGCTGTCTCTGAATTTTCCAGCCCAAACAGCGCCATAAAACCATCTCCCATATAGTTATTGATGATTCCGCCATTGCGGTTGATCACATAACCCATTTTCTGAAAATAGCGATTTAAAACATAAATCACGTCGTAGGGGAGCAGCGATTCGGCAAAAGCGGTAAATCCTCGGATATCGGCGAACAAAATGGCAATTTTTTTCTCTTGGCCGACAGGAGGAGAAATTGACTTCCCCGCCATTTGGTCGTTAAATGACTCCAAGTCTTCAGAATCGATCGCCAATCTCCGCAAAATCACCTTGCCGCCAGCAATCTGCGTCTGACAAGCTAGCCGAATTTCAGGTTCTAAGTGTAATTTTTCAGCTAATTCTGCTTCTAGCGAGCTGCGAGGAGAACAAAATTCTAAACCTTCGACAATTAATACGCGACAAGTAGAACACCGGGCACTACCACCGCAGATGTGGGTGTGGGGAATGCCAGCCCGCAGCGAAGCTTCGAGAATTATATCGTCGTCGTCTACCTCGATCGCGCGATCGTCCGGCAGATAGTAAATTTGCGGCATATGTGGCATCTCCAACCTTCATGGCGCGAGAAATCTCGCAGAAATCTGTCTTGCATTCAACAAGTGCGATCGCCAACCCCGTTTCTCGAACTCTAACACTTACGCACACTTGCCCGATTAACCCGGTTTATTCGTAGATGTCTCCTAATCAGACCAGAAATTTTGCCGATCAACTCGGTTTTTGAGCACAAGTCCTATCGAAAGTATGCTGCTCAAAAAAATGACACAATTTTTAATACTTTAACTTTGGCTGAAAGCCTAATAAATGCGTTGTCTAATATGATGAGCTAGCCGCATTTTTTTTTAATATTTATATAGCTTTGCGGTGTAAACCTTGCTGAGCAATAGTTTTAGCTTTATGCCTCTAAAAACCACCGAATTTTCTTGAGATACAATAGCAGCATCTTTAAAAACAGTATAAACATGAGCTCATCAACAGTCTTACAAAACATCGAAAAACACATCCCCATCGTGGGAAATGTGCATACCAAAAGTCCGATCGCCTACCGAGCAACCCGCCTCGCAGTCAGTACAGTCAACGCCGTGCAAATGGCAGTAGCAGAGTCTTATATCAACGGATTAGAAGTCCCAGACACTGTTTTGCGATCGCTTTTTGACACCTGTATGCCCGTCTTTTTTAAGCATTTTCCGTCCCTGCTTGCACCCTACGAATGGGTACTAACAGAAACAGACCATACCGCCGAAGGGCCGCGCGACTTAATGAAGATTCAGTACGACTTACCTCAAGCCATGCTGAATCCAATGTTAGGCGACTCGAAACTGATCTATCCCAAATACAGCATGGGATTGTGGGAAAAAGGAGCCACCAACCTCGAACAATCGCAGATCCAAATGATTGATGATGTGATTGAGAAGCTAGACATTAGAGATGGCGACCATATTTTAGACTTTGGATGTGGTTGGGGCTGCGTTCCAAACTACATTCTTTCCAAATTCCCCAATGTCAAGTTTACCGGAATTAACTTGAGTCACCATCAATGCGAATATATGCGTCACAAGATGCAAGATCCCGAAAGTTACCTTGGTTCAGGTCGATTTACTTTGTTTGAAGGGGATTTGAACGATGCCCAATTTGAGACAAAATTTGATAAGATTTTGTCGATCGGCGTTTTTTGTCATGTCGGTAATTTAACGAAAGCTTTTGCCAAGCTTGCTTCTTTTCTCAAAGATCAAGGTCGAGTTTTCATTCACATCATCACAGTTCGTACTCCCAACAATATATCCAGCGTTTTCACTCACAAATACATTTTCCCCCACGGCCGTTACTGGAAATACGATGCAGTTCCCAGCCACAATAAAGACCTCAAAACCATTGAACAATGGTATCTCAATGGATTCAATTACTCCACGACTTTTGCGAACTGGCTAAAAAACTTTGACGATTCTCAGGCGATAGTCAAAGATTTAGACTACGGTATCGACTATGCCAAATTTCGGAGAATTTGGCGGTTTTATTTGATTTGGTTTGTTTCCAATTTCGCGAGTTGCGACGGCGAATACAATGGTAATGGTCAATATTTAATGACTCATAGCTAATTGCCGATAGTTACAGCAATTTTCAGGTATGTAGGTACTACTTCTTGTAGGGACACGGCAGTGCCGTGTCCCTACGGGATATTGATAACCGAAATTAGGAGTGCCGTGTCCCTACGGGATATTGATAGCCGAAATTAGGAGACGGCAATGCCGTTTCCCTACAATTAATCACGGTAGGGACACGGCACTGCCGTCTCCTCATTTTGGGTAATATTAATTCCGATGCAACCGAAAATGATATCATTTGCTAGAACTAGAACTAGAGCTAGAACTAGAACTAGAACTACTACTGTTACTGACTTTTATTGACACAAATTGACTGACTTGAGTTTCGCCATCTTCGACAATTGTGCTTTTTGCTTCTGATATTGCACAACCATCAGGTGAGATTGTTCGTTTGAGGATAGTTTTATATCTTTTCATGGTTTTATTACCCGGCGATCGCAATTTCGGATTGATTATATAACAAATAGTTTACCTCATTGGACAGCCACTCGTTAAACATCTTTTGCAATATTTCTTCATGGCGTTCAGCGGTCAATTCAGCAGGCAGAAACTTTTCAACCATGAACAAGTGATATCCTAGGTCAGTTTGAATTGGACGAATTACCGATCCGGGTTTAGCGCTAAATACTGCAACGGCGATATCTGGCTTTAAACCCCATCGATAAACTTTGCCTTCGCAACCGCATAAATTCCGACGGTTTTCGTCAATGTCATAAAAATGAGCCACATCAAAAAAGCTAATTTCTCCTTCTTCAATTTGATAAAACAGTTCTTGAGCAAGCTCAGGTTCTTGGACAATGATTTGATAAAGAATGATGCCATCAAATTGCAATTTATTTTGAACAAAAACTTTTTTTACGTCTTTCGCAAATAAGCAGTCTGCTAGTTTTTTAGCCAGGAGCCGATCGCAAATTCCGGCCTCTAAGTCTTCTACCGAAATCATCTGCTCTGCCAGCCAAGCAATCGTATCCGCAGCTCTTTCCAAACGCTTCTCACGCCGCAGTTTGTCACCCTCTGCTTGAATTTCGTCGGGAGTCACAGTTAACCCGCGTTCTTTGGCTGCTTTCTCAATGACTCTCTTCTGCAAAATCCTTTGATAAAATGACTTTACTTGAAATTCTTGTTTCAGTGAATCAATAATTTCATCGGCCTGAATCATTGGCTGGTAAAAGTTTTTCATATTTTTCTTGCAACCCAGATGATTTTAATCAAATTAGTCAGCTTTTGCCGACTAATAATGAAATTTTGGCGATAATGCAGAGCTTAAAAACTGTTATTTGGCAAAGTAATAAAGTCTGCATTGGTCAAAGTTGTTTTCCCTACGACATCAACAGTTCCCAGAACTATAGCTAAAATGCGATCGCCATTATTGGAACTAAATTTAACTAAAGTCGCATCAACCTGACCATTACCGTCGGTATCAATGACTTGCAGTGTAATTTCTGCGATCGCAATTCCGGCTGTCAACCCAATTTTATCACCTTCAGCCGCATTAAAATCGAGGACGATATCGGCATAAGCTAGATTAGCTACAGGAGTCGCTGTTTCCGGTCTAAATACAAACATATCAGCACCATTACCTCCAGTCAATGTATCAGCACCGAAGTCGCCACACAGAAAATCATCCCCGTCGCCACCAATTAGTAAATCTTGACCTCTTCCCCCTCGCAAAGTATCGTTTCCATCACCTCCATCAATTATATCGCTACCTCTATTGGCTGTGATAATATCGTCGCCTTCTCCTGCAACAATTATATCAAATCCACTACCACAAACAATCACGTCGCCCTCAGAAGTGCCGCGCCAATTTTGACCGCCGTTGCTGTCG
Source organism: Oscillatoriales bacterium (assembly GCA_043742065.1). Lineage (GTDB taxonomy): Bacteria > Cyanobacteriota > Cyanobacteriia > Cyanobacteriales > Microcoleaceae > Microcoleus. Next base: position 4,186 of record JAYTZD010000553.1, on the reverse strand, counting down.
TAGGTGACAGTTAATGTCAAAGGATCTTTTTCTTTGTTGTTAATTTCAGGAGAAGGAATTGTTGGATTGTCTGTGTTGGAATTGTTAGCAGGAATGGCGATCAAATTATTGATGTTACTCTTATCTGTAGGCTCAGTTGCCACCTCATTATTTGTTGATGTTGGTGTTGGAGTTGGTGTTGGCGTTGGAGTTGGTGTTGGAGTTGGTGTTGGTATTGGTATTGGTATTGGTATTGGTGTTGGAGTTGGTATTGTGATAGTTGTGATATTAGTGAACGGTACACTACCTGTAGTAGCAACTGCTTCCGAACTACCGGAAGTAGCTCCCGGAGTGTAGACTGTTTGAGTGCTACTGCTAGTGCCGGCAGGGGAAGTTACTGTCGCGCTACTGGTGTTGGTAACACCTTGATTATTTGCGATCGTACTCGTTTGGCTCGAACTGCTACTACCTGAAGGTGTTGGAGTTGGTGTTGGAATTGGAGTTGGTGTTGGTGTTGTTACTGATGCTGGAGTTGGAGTTGTGATTGCTGCTGGAGTTGGGATGGGAGTTGGAGTTGGCGTTGGCGTTGGAGTTGTTACTGCTGCTGGAGTTGGAGTTGTTACTGATGCTGGAGTTGGTGTTGGTGCTGGAGTTGGAGTTGTTACTGGCGTTGTTACTGGCGTTGCTGCGGGCACCGTTGCTGTCGCGCTCGACGTCGGAGACTCACTGGAAGAAGTGGAAGCTTTTGCGCTCCCGCTGCTAGAGGTAGCTCCCGCAGCGTAGGCTGTCTCAGTGCTGGTACTGCTTCCTGTAGGGGAGGTGGCTGTGGCGCTGCTGGTACTGCCTGCGCCACTGTTATCTACGAAAGAACTAGATTTGCTGGAACTGCTGCCGCCACCAGGGTTATTCGTCGGCGAATTTAAGGTGCTTAAACTATTGCTATTTACAATAGTATTTAAGGGCTGAGTAGCTGGATCTAAGGTCGGCATCGCGATTTATCTCCTTTTAGGTATAAAGACGAAAAGCACTTGCGTGAACATCGACACTGCCAATTTCAAATGAAAATGTATGATTTTAAAGAGTGTAAAGCAATTGCTTTTGACTTCAGACTAAAGACTGAAATGTTTCTAATAAGTGAACTTTTGTCTATCCCAAAAGTTGGACGGGACACAACTTTTACTAATCTGGGCGATCGCGATCGCCCTCAAAATGGCTGTTTAAATTTAAACCCCACCTTTCTTGCAATCTACCTAAATATATCTGGACTTATTAGAGCTGTGTTGCCAATTTGGCAGATTTGTTTGAAATTATAGTCCTGGACACAAGTTTTCAATTTTGAACGCGATCGCGATCGCAGTTGAGGAGATGGCATTGCCGTGTCCCTACCGAAAATAACATTGTAGGGACACGGCACTGCCGTCTCCTAATTTTGGCTACTACCGAAAATAACATTGTAGGGAGACGGCAGTGCCGTCTCCTAATTTTGGCTACTAGGCAGGTATAGGAGTTTTTTGATCGCAGGTACTTGCGGTTTGATGCTCACCTTGTTCTTGCAGCACCAGATCCAAATTATAGTGAGCCTCTGCCAAATCTGGTTTCATAGAGATAGACTGTCGATAGTAGGCGATCGCAGTTTTGAAATCGCCCGCTTGTTTACATTTGGAGCCGAAATCATTGTTGATTGCCGCGTAATGAGCTTGTTTCTCTGGGGAGAGCTTTCCTTGAGCATGAAGTGCATTGGCTAAGCTAACCTCAGCTTCAACGCAATTAGGCTGTAGTTCTAGTGCTTTTTGATAACAGGCGATCGCCTCTTCCCATTTACCTTGCTGCTGTAGAGCATAGCCCAGGTTATTGTATGCCGCGATCGCATCAGGCTGTAGAGCTAAGACTTGATCATAAGCTGCTATCGCCTCTGACAACCGATCTTGAGCTTGATATAAATTCCCCAAACTAAATAAAGCCTTGATCGAATTGGGCTGAACCTGAAGCAAATTTTTCAGTAAATTTTCGGCAGTTTGGTACTCGCTTTTTTGCCTCATCAACACCGCCAATCCATAGAGTGCCTCTGGGTGATTTGACTGAGCTTCCAGAATCTGATAGTATCCCTGTTCAGCTTTGGTGAGTCGGTTCGATCGATGATCTCGAACAGCTAGCTGAAGCGCTAAAGCAAGAGTGTTCCCAACATCCTGTTGCTTATTGTGGCCATTCTTGTATTTGGCTACGATATGCTGAATGTGGCGATCTTTAGCTCCAAAAGAATACTTATATTCCTCATTCCCCATTAAAAAGTCGTACACTTTAAATCCATTTTTAATCGCATATCGGATCGCATCAGCATGGAGGATCAGTCCAGGTGGGGGATTTTTAAAAGTGCGATCGCGACCTGTAATCGTGAATAGCATGGATTTTTGCTGAAAATCAACAAAATTGGCGATCGCCCCTAAAGGTCTGTCCCCCTTCCACAGCACCGAAAGATACAGACAGTTATGTTCAAAACAATGACGTAAAATCAGTTTATAGTAATCGATGACTACCTCAAAGGTATCCCCTTTTTGCTGTTTCCATCTCGACTCCCAGAAGTTGAGTAGTATCTCAATATGAGATTCCAAATTGTCTGCGTTAACGTAGGTAATAGAAAACTCGTCAGAACTTTCAACTTGCCTTAAAAAGCGTCTTATTTTTTGGCGAGTATTGACACCGACATAATTTTGCAGATATTCATCCCAGTCATCTGGTAATGAAACATAAGGCGAAAGATAAAGATCGGGATCTTCGACCTTCACACTTTGAATACGCAGTTGACTGAGAGCGAAACTATCTTCAGAGAAACTACTCAACAAGAGAGACATCCGTGTATCTGTTTCTAGAATACTTTTTACATTGAAAGTAGACCAGACTAACTCTTGCTGGATGTAAGCAGCAAAAGCAGGTATTACCTCTTCTTCATAACCAGGTAGACAAATAAGTCCTGTATAATCTGCCATGCTATTTCCTGCCATGCAGATTTCAGTTTCAAAGCCTCCATCCTGGTGTGTTAATAAAGTTTTCAGAGGAAAAAAGGCAACATAGGATGAATCGTGGGTATCTGGTTTTACAGCTAATATGAACCACGGCTCATGCGCCATCTGCAACCATCCAGACAACCAAATCCAGGATAAGAAAAACTGAGCCTGATGATCGGCCGCGTATACAGAATCCCAATTTTCTCTGATTTTATTAAATATTTCAAAATTATCAATTTTATCAATCTGCATATCATTTTATCCTCAGCAAAATATTCCCGATACTTGTCGGTTAAAACTAGCTCATCTCTAACTTTTATGAGAGGATATCTAACAAGTATTTTGTGCAACATCAAAATCGCAGTATCGATCGTCTTCCTATCGAGTGAGACTATTAACGCCCAAAAAATGAAATTGAAGTGCTGCGAATTGTAGATGAAGCAGTTTGGTTTCCAGTCGTTGCATAGGCAGTGCCTGTTGCCTTGGCTCTACTAAACTCAAGACTACCTAGATCTTTAACCGTTGTGTTTGCTCCTGTACTTGTATAAGTGTTATTACCAATGGCAGATGCACCTACAACAGCGATCGCATATCCAGGCCCGGCTGAAGTTGTAGCGAATGTACCAGCGTAAACATTACCACCACCTACGACAATGTTGCTTTCGTTAATGGGTTCCAAATAACTTAAGTCAGAGATAATTAGTGAACTTTTCATGGCTGCATTACCAGATTTTTTTAACCAACTAAATTAATTCCAGATAACTCCTTAAAGTCATTTCAAAAACAGAGTCATCAACTATCTATAAAACCAGTTAGTTTCTGGCTCTTTTTAATCAAATAGAGCTATATCGACTTCATCTACTCAGCCAGAAAATTTATTTCTGGCTGAGTAGATGAGAATGAAATAGCCATACTATTCGACTGCTAAAGATTAGTTAGTAGCAGCGATCGAGACGCTAGTAGAACTCCAGGGATAGACAACAGCGAAGGTTTGGGTCAAAGTATCTTTACCGTAAGCATCAGCTTCAGCCGTAGCTAGATTCCCCTTGACATATGTCTTAGACACAACATCTTTCTTGATTGAGAATTTTTCCGAGAAGTAGATATTGCTAAAGTCGTAGCCCAAGTTGAATCCACCAACAACAGAAGTTTCAGCAGTTTCCAAGTAGTTCAGGTCAGAAATAATCATGGCTTTTATCCTTTTT
>JAYTZD010000552.1:0-10409 GCA_043742065.1 Oscillatoriales bacterium | reverse complement strand
TAATCATTTTGCCGGCTTTCCAGAAGTCGGAGAGCGATCGCACTAATTTATGACACAATTCTACTTGAGTTTTCGTGCCAGAAATCAGCAGTTCTTGCCCTCGCATGACTAAGTTTGCGCCGGTTTGCTTAGAGATAATTTTCAGATTTTGTTCTTGATGGCCGGCGAGCGACATGGCGCTTTGAGGGCTCGGCAACTCAATTGTTAGTGTTTCAGTCATGCCAGCATCAGCTCCCTCCAAATAAGCAAATTAAAAGTAACAATTAACGGTTCGATTGGTCACGTTTGGCAAACAAAAAAACGCCAGGTACTAGATTTTACCTAGTATCTAAAGCGTCTTTCAAATTTAGCTCCCAGATGAATTTGGTATTTGAGATACAAATCAAATCTATCTACAACTCCTTTCTATCAAGTCAGGCAACTTTAGATTTTAGGTTTGAGATTTTAGATTTTAGATTGACCCAATCCCGTTGACATTTGAGATTTTAAATTGTTGCCCGATCGCAAAATCGGCAATCTAAAATCAGACGGGACTTGTAAAAAAGAATTACAACAGACAATCTAAAATCTAAAACTATTTCACCAGTAAGCAGTTAATAACCGGGAGTATTTCTGCTTGTTCTAAACGTAGGTGTATTAGTACGGCGAGGTTGTTCTCTCGGAGCTCGGCTAGGTAATGGAGTTGGCGCAGGTGCGGAAGTTCGGGGTCGGAGGTCTCCTCGATCGCGCGTACTGCGTTCGGGGCGATCGCCTCTTGGTGCAGGCGATCGCATATCACCTGCTTCGACATCATATATGTCTAAGTAGACGGATTGACCAGCAGACTGAGCCACCGCTTCGAGGGTAGTTCTAATTGCCTGAATATTGCGTCCGCCCCTACCGTATACCCGTCCTTTGTCTGGATCATCAAAAGCTAGTCTAACCCAAACCCGCGATTGACGCGGGTGAAGTTCACAATCAACCCGCAAAGAGCCTGGGGACTCTAAAAAAGGGCCTATTAAAAATTGCACCAGTCCAGCGTAGTTGGGACTAGCTGACGGAGGCTGTGTTGCTGGATTCAATGTTGGCTCCGGCTCCGACTTGTTCAAATACATTCGCTTTTCTCAGGATGTCACGCACAGTGTCAGTTGGCTGAGCGCCTTGTTGTAGACGCTTGACAATCGCTGGCACATCCAGCCTCGTTTCGTTATTTCTAGGGTTATAGAAGCCGAGCTCTTCTAGAGGGCGGCCGTCGCGGCGGGTAGAACTGTTCATCGCTACAATTCGGTAGCTTGTCTCGCGTTTTTTCCCGTATCTCTTCAATCGCAGTTTGATCATCTTCTTGCAGAATAGTCCTCGCCTAATTGTGACATACAACAGGGACACATCACAATGCTGTGGGAATTGGGCATGGGGAATTGGGAATTGTTGACTGTTCGCTGTTGACTGTTCGCTGTTGGCTGTTCGGTCAACCGTCAACTGACAACAGTCAACCTCCCAACAAAATATCGCTGCGATTTGCTGCTCCCAGGGCTGGTCTGGCTCCGTCAATGTGGGGCGTAATTACCAGAGGTAAAGTCGATGCAGTTCCCCACTGTTGTACTAATTTTTGCAAAAATAAATCCTGTTGCGCTCTCAAAGAGTCCCAATCCGTGCCGCGATTGATAATGGCAAACCAAACTAAACCCCGATCGCGCGTCGGTATCGCTCCAGCCAAGGCAATCACGCTATCCAAGGTGCCTGTTTTCACTACAGCCGCAGGGGGGATGTGTCGGTGTTCGACAGTCCCTCGATCGCGCCCAGACACCGGAAACAGATCAGCAATAGTCAAGGGAGTAGTTTGAAGAAAACGCCCGATCGCCTGCATCATCGCACAAGCAGCCCTCGGAGACATCTGATTTGCCACACCCAATCCCGAACCATTAACTAATTGAAGTTCCGCCGCCGGCACACCAGCCGCCCAAGTAGCTTGCTGCTGGACTATTTTCGCCCCACCCAAATTGTCAGCCAACATCTGAGCAATTTCATTATCGCTGTGGACGTTCATCTGCTTGAGAATTTCGACCAAAGGGAGCGATCGGCGTACCATCAACAAACGCCCAGAACCCACAAATTTCTCAGCAACCGTACTACCAACCACAGCTACCTGTGGCCGCCTCGTTCCCCTAGGCATTTTAGAATATATTGACTGCACATCCCGTGGCCAACTCCGACCATCAAGAGCCTGTCGCAACAACTCCCCCGCAGTCACAGGATCAGACTGGTTATTCATCTGAAAATTGCCAGTCACCACCAAATTGCCCGCCACACGACGAATACCCATGTCATTGAGAGCATTACCAACCGCGATCGCCTCCTCCCACACAAACAGCGGGTCTCCCCCCCCACTCACCACCAAATCTCCCAACAACACCCCATTCCTAATCTGCCCCGTCCCCCGAAACCGCGTTTCAAACTGATGATTAACGCCCCAAGTTTCCAACGACGCCAGAGAAGTCGCAATCTTAGTCAGCGAAGCCCCAGGCATCAGCGTCGTCCCCTGCTGACTTACCAGCGGCAACATTCCCTCCTGCACCCAAACTCCCTGATTTCCCTCAGTCAGCCCCTTCACCTTCAAATCCTTGAGAAATTCCTGCACCGCTGTGGCCGTTGGCAAATCGCGATTTGCCACAGATGCTCCCCCACCAGCCAAATCCACCGCCACCACTAACCCTGGTATCCCCCCCTGCCAAGCCAGCACCGACGCAGCATGGGCTCCCACACTGCGCGCCCCAGCCATATCCAGCCAAAGAGAGATGATTCCAGAGCTAAATAAATCCAGCATTTTGTACTCCTAAAGTCCTATTAACTATTGCACTGAGTTTTTCAATTTGCCGTGAAAAATCGTAAAGCAGGAACAAACTCCACCAAAAAAGATATCCCAGACTGGCAAAATAAACTCAGGGATTATGTTGATAAATTAATCAATAAAAAGCCGTCCTAGAATGACGGGGCTTGTATCCCAATTTATTGGTCAATTCCTGGTAGAATCTTGAAGGCTTCTCAAATATTGGGCAATGGGATCGACACGCGCAAGAATTGCAATAGATGCTATGGGTGGGGATCATGCCCCTTCCGAAATTGTGGCTGGAGCGCTTAAGGCGCAAGCAGAATTAGGCGTAGAGATTTTGCTAGTGGGCGACCCGCAGCAAATAGAAGACTCGCTCCGACAACAAGACGCCCTGGATCGCGTCTGTGCAGGTCAGCTTGAAATCGTTGCTTCTGAAGGAACGGTGGAAATGCACGAAGAACCTTTGAGTGCCCTCAAACGCAAACCGAAAGCTTCGATTAACGTAGCGATGAACTTGGTGAAGCAGCAACAAGCTGATGCTGTGGTCTCCGCCGGTCACTCCGGCGCGGCAATGGCTGCGGCTCTGCTGAGATTGGGACGACTTCCCGGAATTGACCGTCCTGCGATCGGTGCGGTTTTGCCGACAATGGTAGCTGGTCGTGCTGTACTAATTCTCGATGTCGGCGCTAACGTGGACTGTCGCCCCAAATTTTTGGAACAGTTCGCGGCGATGGGAACAATTTACAGTCAGTATGTACTGGGTGTCGCTGAACCTAGAATCGGTCTGCTCAACATTGGCGAAGAACCTTCTAAAGGCAACGATGCGGCAGTTCGTACCCACCAATTATTGGTGGATAACCCTCATATTCCTTTTGTGGGGAATGCTGAAGGCCGTGATGTGCTGTCTGGAAACTTCGACGTGATTGTGTGTGACGGGTTTGTTGGTAATGTTGTGTTGAAGTTTGCTGAAGCGGTGGGCGAAGTCGTAGTCCAAGTGCTGAAGGAAGAGTTGATGAAGGGACTCCAACATCAAATTAATGATCCTCTGCTGCAAAAAAGCTTGCAAGGATTCAAGCAGCGAGTAGACCATGTTGAGCACGGTGGCGGTTTGCTATTGGGTGTGGCTGGGGTTTGTATTATCAGCCACGGTTCATCTCAGGCTGCTTCAATTGCCAATGCGGTTCGTTTGGCTAAGGGAGCTATTGATAACCAGGTTCTAGAGCGAATTCAATCGGAATATCGCCAAAGTCCCGTAGAACAAGAAGTTAGGAATTAGAGGGAGTATGCGGGAATTGAAAATTTAAAAATGTCAAGTTAAAAATGTAAGCTTAAATAAGCTGTTTTGCGAAAACAAGTGATTTTGACCGATGCAAAAAGTTTTTTAATTTGTGATTTTTAAATTTTTAATTCCTAGACCGATCGCTCAAAAGAGGAGAAGAATGTTGCAGCAATCAGGGTTTGGTATTGCCATCACGGGTAGCGGTTCTTGTACACCGCCAGTTTCCCTAGATAATAATGGTTTGAGTCAGATTGTGGAAACGTCTGATGAATGGATCGCGAGTCGAACCGGAATTCGATCACGCAAATTGGCAAATCATGGAATGTCTTTGTGCGATTTGGCTACGGAGGCTGCTCAAAATGCGATCGCAATGGCAGAAATTTTGCCGACTGATATCGATTTGATTATTTTGGCTACCTCAAGTCCTGATGATTTGTTTGGTAGTGCTGGTCAAATTCAATATCGTTTGGGGGCGACAAAGGCTGTGGCTTTTGATTTGACAGCAGCTTGTTCGGGTTTTGTGTTTGGTTTGGTGACAGCCTCGCAGTTCATTCGGACAGGGGTTTATCAAAATGTTTTGCTGATTGGGGCGGATATTTTGTCTCGTTGGGTGAATTGGTCCGATCGAGGTACTTGTATTTTATTTGGAGATGGGGCTGGGGCGGTAGTCTTACAAGCTTCAGAAACCGATCGCTTTTTGGGATTTGAAATTCGCAGTGATGGCACCCAAAATTCCTCTCTCAACTTGGCTTACCAAGGAGTATCAAAGGAATTAATTGATGGTGTGAGTATCGGACAAGGTGCATTTCAACCCATCACCATGAATGGTCAAGAAATTTATCGGTTCGCGGTGCGGAAAGTCCCGGAAGTTATCGAAAAAGCGATGTTTCGGGCAAGTATTAGTGTCGAAAAAATTGATTGGCTGCTTTTGCACCAAGCTAATCAGCGAATTCTGGATGCAGTGGCCCAAAGGCTAAATATTCCGCCGGAAAAAGTCATCAGCAATTTGGCAAATTATGGCAATACTTCGGCAGCTTCGATTCCCTTGGCTCTGGATGAAGCCGTTCGTCAGGGTAAGGTTAAATCGGGGGATACTATTGCTGCGGCTGGTTTTGGTGCAGGTTTGAGTTGGGGGGCTGTGATTTTTCAATGGGGAAGCTAAATTATTCTGCCAAGATTAATTATATTCAATTAGCACAAATAAATTATCGGAAATTTTGAAAAAAGTGCATTTGATATGTTAAGATTATAAGTCGCGCATAGATAGTTAATCAGCGAGAAACAAATAATTTTTGCAATCAACAATTAGCAACTACCAATTAGCAAATTACCGGAAAAATGACTAAAACAGCATGGGTATTTCCCGGACAAGGTTCCCAGGCGATCGGGATGGGTGCAGACTTATTAAACTTGCCAAAGGCCAAAGCCAAATTTGAGCTAGCAAAAGAGATTTTAGGCTGGTCTGTCCCGGAAGTTTGCCAAGAAGAAGCAAAACTCTCTCGGACTCTCTACACTCAGCCTTGCTTGTACGTGGTAGAAAGCATTTTGGTCGATTTAGTACGCGAAAAGTTCGATCGCCCCGCAGTGGTTGCAGGTCACAGTTTAGGAGAATATGTTGCCCTTTACGCAGCAGGTGTCTTTGACTTTGAAACGGGATTGCGCTTAATTAAACGCCGTGCCGAACTCATGGATAATGTCTCCGGCGGGCAAATGGTAGCTTTGATTGGGTTCGACAGACAGGAATTGGAACTGCAAATTCAATACAGTCGAGACGTAGTATTGGCTAACGATAACAGCGAAGCACAAGTTGTCATTTCTGGAACACCAACAGCAGTAGAAGAATTACTTGCCAAAATCAAAGTAAAACGTGCGGTTAAATTGAATGTTTCCGGGGCGTTTCATTCTCCTCTAATGTCATCAGTGGCCACTGAATTTCAACAAGTTTTAAAATCTGTCAGATTCTCCGATGCTAAAATGCTCGTGCTCTCCAACTCTGAACCGACAGCTACCACAAGTGGAGCTACTTTGAAGCAGCGGTTGACTCAGCAGATGACCAAAGGCGTGCGGTGGCGAGAAATTTCGATGCAATTGCCACAACAGGGAATCGATCGCGTTGTGGAAATTGGCCCCGGCAAAGTTCTCACAGGTTTGATTAAGCGGACAACTCCAAATTTAGCGTTAGTAAATGTGAGTAGTTTTGCAGATTTGCCGATTTAACTCTTCAGCGGGAAGTCCCGCGCCAAACACGGTACGACCTTGAGCGTCGGGATGAAAGCCAGGGCTGACGAAACAGGGTATCTGACCAATGCCGAAGGCGAGGGAAGATACCAATGTTGAGCCAGCCACTTTTATCCAGAGCTTACAACAAATTCTATTCATGTTAAAATTTAGGCATGAAGCGAGTTGCCAAGGTACGAATTTATCCGACAATTGAGCAGAAACAGTTGCTTTGCAAAGCATTTGGTTCTGCTCGGTGGTATTGGAACAATTCACTGAACGCAACCAATGAACTCTATAAAGAGACTGGCAAAGGTTTATCCCAGATTGGGATGAATAGTCGTCTACCTGCTCTCAAGGCAGAATACGAGTGGCTTACTGAAACCTATAGCCAAGTTTTGCAGAGTGTTTCACTCAACCTATCCAGAGCTTTTATCAACTTCTTTGAGGGTCGTGCCGCTTACCCAAAGTTCAAGTCAAAGTTTGGTAAGCAATCAATTCAGTACCCTCAAAGGGTTCAAATCATTGATCAGGTTTCTCTTGAATTTCCTGGGAAATTAGGGGTTGTTGCAGCCAAGATTCATCGCGTATTTGAGGGAAGTGTCAAAACTGTCACCCTCAGTATGAATTCAGCAGGGAAGTATTATGCTTCCCTGCTGTTTGATGATGGGATTCCTGAACTAGAAATCAGCGCAGACGGCAAAGCGGTGGGGATTGATGTAGGTCTTACCCACTTTGCAATCACGTCTGATGGCTCTAAGTTTGATAATCCAAGGCACCTCAAAAAACGAGCTAAAAACCTGAAGCGTAAGCAACAGAAACTAGCTCGAAAAACAAAAGGGTCAAATTGCAGAGGCAAAGCAAAACGCATTGTTGCACGAGTGCATGAGCGGATTGCTAATACTCGAAAAGACTTTCAGCATAAACTGTCCCGCAAATTAGTGAACGAAAACCAAGTCATTATTTGTGAAAATCTGGCAGTCAAAAACATGGTAAAGAATCGTTGTCTAGCTAAAGCCATTAGTGATTGTGGTTGGGCAGAATTTACCAGGCAGCTCAAATACAAGTCTGAACAGGATGGAAAGACCTACCTAGAAATAGATAGATTCTTCCCATCAAGTAAGACTTGTCACGTATGCCTCAATCAAGTTGGTAGCCTCCCCTTGGATGTGCGTAGCTGGATATGTTCTAGCTGTGGCACAAAGCATGACAGGGATGTGAATGCAGCTATCAATATTCGAGATGAGGGGTTACGTCTTATAGCGTTGGGAAGCAGCGCTACTGCCCTTGGAGGGAAGGTAAGTCAAAAGGTTGGACGTAAAAAATCCGTATCTAATGCACTTCCCGTTGAATTGGGAAGCCCGCGCTATATTGCTACGCAATCAGCGTCGGGTACTTCACTCTGTCTTTAACCTCAAACAACAGAATATGCAGATCTCCGATTTCTTGAAGAAGTCGGAAATCTAATTGTCGATCGCTCGAAGAGGGCGATCAGCAAATCCTAATGTACACTAAAGCTTAAGAACCAAGCTAATCTGATATTTATATGAAAAAATTTCTTTACTGGTTGATGGGCGAAAAGGCAGGCAGAACCATAGTAGGCACATGGAATTGGATGTGGGGACTCCCCGTAGAATCCGGCGGCCAAGTGTCGGTGGCGGTGGCCGAAGAGTCTTTGCGATCGATGCAAGAATCAGTGCAAAAGCTAGCAACAGCAGTCTCAACTCAAGTTGCAGCCTACCAGCGCGCCAAAACGAAGTATGAAGAAAAAGTTAGGGAAATGCAAACCGTAGAGCGTCAAGCAATTACAGCCCAGCGCAACGGCAACGAAGAAGCAGCCCGCTTGGCAATGTCGAAGGTAATTCAGACAGAACAAATCCTACCGCAGTTAGAATCCCAAGTAAAACAAGCCGAACAGTATGTCAACGCTTCCAAAGACAAGCTGAATCGAGAGCGAACAAAATTGGAAGCCTACAAAACCGATATGCAAAATATGAAAGATATGGCCGAGATTAACGAAGCCCTAGGAGCCATAGCCAAAGTCAATAACGACTTGAGTATTGATTCAGCCCGATCGCAATTCGAGCAAGCCAAAAACGCCGTTCAAGGCAGAAACCTCCAACAGCAAGCTTTGGCCGAGCTATCTGAAAACCCCCAAGAAAGACTTCAGGCAGAATTAGAAAATATGACCATAGACGATGAAGTTAATCGCAGGCTGCAAATGTTAGACGGTTCCAACAACTAATAACCTCGTAACTAAGGAGAATTTTATGGCTAAGAGTAGCGGGCCTCCCCCCATAGTTTTTATTCTGTTATTTTTCTTGCTAGCCGGTGGCGGCGCGTTCTTTTTTCTGAACAAACCAGCATCCCAGGATGCCAACAATACTCCCACTCCCACACCCGCAAGCGGTGATGTTACTCCGCCTTCGGTTGCGCCCGCTACTGGCGGAGCACCGCCTGTAGCTGCTAGTTCCTTTGCGCTTCCAGCTTCTGTGGCTCCGGGTACTGCCGTGAAAATTGACGGTTCTACCAGCATGGTGACAATCAATCTCAACCTTAAGAATGGCTTTCAGACCAAGTTTTCTGGCGCTACAGTCGAGACCAAAGCAAATGGTTCTGCAAACGGAATTAAGGATTTGGTGGCGGGAACGGCTGATATTGCAGCGATATCGCAACCTTTGACGGCTCAAGAAAAAAGTCAGGGTTTGGCAGAAGTTCCTGTTGCCCTAGATGCGATCGCCCTTGTAGTCGGCACTAACAACCCCTTCAAAGGAGGTTTAACCTCGGCTCAAGTTCAAGATATCTTCAAGGGAACTGCTCAAGATTGGTCAAAAGTCGGTGGCCCGGCGGGCCCGATTAAAGTGATTAATCGACCAGAAATTAGCGGCACTCACCAGACATTTAAAGAACAAGTTCTCAAAGGCGCTAATTTTGGTACGGGGTCAAATATCACTACGCTCGATCGAGATGCGACAACTCCGCTGCTGCAAGCTTTAGGGAATAACGGCATTGGCTATGCGACTTTCGCTCAAGTAGTCAATCAAAAAACGGTACGGGTTTTGCCAGTAGATGGGGCGACACCGGATGCTGGGAACTATGCTTACAAGCGGCAGTTGTATTACGCCTACAAAAATCCTCCCACTCAAGCAGTTAAAGATTTCTTGGGTTACGCGACTTCTCCTGATGGACAAAAAGCGATGCTTGCTGACAATTGAGGCTTTGTCAAGGAGTAAGGGCGAAGCATTCCGGCAGTAAATCTCTGGTTATTACTAATAAATTATCTGCCGTAATGCTTCGCCCCTACGACGAATATATTTGCAAAACTGAGATGCACCTCTGGCCTGTCTGATAGGCTAATATTCGATGTAATTTAAAATACAAGGTTTTTCTGTGAGTAAAAATCGCGAACCAGTCGAGAGTTTAATTCTTTATTATTTATTCAAATGGTCGATTGTCAGCCCGATGTTGCATCTTTATTTTCGAGGCCGCATCTATGGTGCTGAGAATGTTCCAACATCAGGGCCAGTGGTGATAGTCAGCAATCATGCCAGCGATTTTGACCCACCTATTTTGTCTAGCTCGATGAGGCGACCGGTGGCTTTTATGGCTAAGGAAGAGTTATTTAAAGTGCCTATTTTGAAGCAGGCAATTACGCTATATGGCGCTTATCCAGTCAAACGAGAAAGTGCCGATCGCAGTGCAATTCGATCGGCTATCAAATCTTTGGAAAATGGCTGGGCGACAGGAGTTTTTTTGCAAGGAACCAGAACAGCAGATGGTAGAATTACCGATCCAAAATTAGGTGCAGCACTAATCGCGGCTAAGGCGAAAGCACCGCTATTACCTGTTAGTTTGTGGGGAACTCACGCTATAGCATCGAAAGATTCGGGATTACCGCGATCGGTGCCATTGACGGTGCGAATTGGGAATTTGATTGAAGCGCCGACTTCTTCGGATCGATCGGAGTTGGAAGCATTGACTCAAAGATGTGCTCAAGAAATTAATGCTATGCACGAGTTAGGGCGTTGAATTTTGGGCATCGGGCATGGGGCATCGGGCATCGGGCATGGGGCATGGGGCATGGGGCCTGGGGCATGGGGCATG
>JAYTZD010000551.1:0-2615 GCA_043742065.1 Oscillatoriales bacterium | reverse complement strand
CAAGACGCGGTACGCTCCACAACCTGCCATTATCTGCTCTTTCCTGTCATACTGACATTAGGACTTAAACCTAACCGTTGTTTCATAGGAGCCGGGATCTCTCCGATACTAGGATGCTTCAGCACGTAGATGTTTTTGTTCTTACTCACAATCCAATTCTAGCATAAATACCACGGCGGTTAAAACCGCACGAGTCGCTTCCCTCTCAGGTCTAAAGACTCTGAGTTTCCCGCATCCCGTATTGTTTTTATGATACTTAATCTAGGTGACTTAGCTCCTGACTTCAGTTTGCCCGACGCTGCGGGCAATTTTGTGCATCTGGCAGATTTTCTAGGGCATAATATCATACTATATTTTTATCCTCGCGACAATACCCCAGGCTGCATCAAAGAAGCTTGCGGTTTTCGAGACATTTACTCGGATTATCAGTCCCGGAATATTGTAGTGTTTGGTGTCAGCACTGACAGCCCTCAATCCCATACCAAATTTACAGTCAAACATCAACTGCCTTTTCCGCTGTTGTGCGACGTAGATGCCAAAGTCTCTACAGCCTACGGTTGCTATGGACTCAAAAAGTTTATGGGCAAAGAGTTTATGGGGATTAATCGGATGACTTTCGCGATCGCCCCTGATGGTAAAATAAACAAGGTTTATCTCAAAGTTAAACCACAATTTCATGCAGTCGAAGTTTTGGCAGACTTGACAAACATCTCGGCTTAATTAAAAGTGAAAAATTCAGACTTTTGAGCAGTGAGCTTGGTAGTCTGAAATTCCTACCCATCTCCCTAAAGCTTTTTAATATATGCGTCGATTGTGGCAAATTGGACAAACCGTGCTAGGACTGATATTTCGACATCCCATCACTGGTACTGGGATTATCCCCATCTTACCTGATGGACGAATTGTGTTAATTCGTCGCCGGGACAACGGTTGTTGGGCACTGCCGGGGGGTATGGTAGATTGGGGCGAAAATATCACTACAACAGTCCGACGGGAATTGGCTGAAGAAACAGGATTAGAGCTGGTAAAAATCCGCCGTTTGGTGGGAGTATACTCTGAACCCGATCGCGATCCTCGACTTCACTCGATTTGTATCGTGGTGGCAGCAGATGTGCAG
Source organism: Oscillatoriales bacterium (assembly GCA_043742065.1). Lineage (GTDB taxonomy): Bacteria > Cyanobacteriota > Cyanobacteriia > Cyanobacteriales > Microcoleaceae > Microcoleus. The sequence goes on along the minus strand of JAYTZD010000551.1, from coordinate 1,498 downwards.
GGAACGATGCAAATTCAGGATACACTCGAAATCAGCGAAGTAGAGGCTTTTTTGCCGACATCGCTACCAGAGGGTCAGTTCAGCCATGATAGCGACAAACATTTGCAGGACTATTTTCAAGGTCTCACAATTGTCAATTGAAACGAGGTGCAGCTAGATTTTAGTCAAATTTTGAATAAATTTTTAATGCTTCCTATCTAATTTAAAACCGCTCTTTCTATAAGAAAAACAATTAACCGGATGTACTCACAGCTACGAAATTCTCGCGTCAAACTTTCTTTAGGACACATATTCTGGCACGAAGTCGGCCTAGGCCCAAACTTGGTGTTTTTGCACGGTTCTTGGAATAATAGCAATCAATGGCTGAGGACGATCGAATGTTTATGTCCCGACTACCACTGTTTTGCACCGGATTTACTGGGATTTGGCGATTCGGAACGCCCTCAGATGAATTATTCGATCGACGTCGAAGTAGAATGTCTCGCCCAATATCTCGATACGTTGAATCTGCGACAGGTTTATTTAATTGGTCATTCTTTGGGCGGCTGGGTGGCCACTAGCTATGCGCTCAAATATCCCGATCGCGTGCAGGGTTTGGTATTGTTAGCCCCAGAAGGGGTGAATACGAGCCTACGGGGACGCTGGAAGATGGCTCAGTGGCTGACGGCTCAACTTCCTGTAGCTTACTGGTTTTTGCGATCGATTTATCCAATCGCTAAGTGGTTTGGTAAGCAAACAAAGATCGACGAATTGCTGATGTTCAGAAAGCAGTTGATCGATTCCCAAGTTGCGATGAAATTGCTGTTTGGGCGACGACAAGCAGAAATTAAGGCGGAGTTGGTTGATGATAAGTTGTCTGGGTTGAAAACTCCTTTATTGTTGTTGCAGGACTCTCAAAATCAGGCTGATGCTTCGTCGTCTCTGTGTCAGTCTTATGCCGCTCTGGCTGCTAATGCTGAGATCCAATTTATCAATTCTGGAGGCAACAATTTACTATTGGAATCGCCGGATCTTGTGGCTAAATATATTCGGGAATTTGCTAAGTAAATGGGAATTGGGCATCGGGCATTGGGCATTGGGCATCGAGAATTAATTCGCCTTTTCCTAATTCATATCAATTCCGGTTACACCCGAATTATTAGTAGCCCAAATTAGGAGACGGCAGTGCCGTGTCCCTACCGTGATTAATTGTAGGGAAACGGCACTGCCGTCTCCTCTATATCATTTCGGTGTTACCGGAATTGATATCAATTCTTCAATTCTTCAATTCTTCAATCTGAAATCTGAAATCTAAAATCTAAAATCTAAAATCTAAAATCGATTGACTCATTCCCCAAAATATTGCTTCTGGGGTTTCAATTACTGCGGAGGATGTATCGGGAAAGGTTGATGCGAGATATTTTAGTAACAAAGTGCGATCGCCTCCTGTGACTGCTATTTTGCTATTAGGAAATAACCTCAGCCAATCTTGAATAAAATCATTTACGGCCGATACAAC
>JAYTZD010000550.1:0-23679 GCA_043742065.1 Oscillatoriales bacterium | reverse complement strand
GTGCTGTAGCCCTGATTGTGGAGTTGGCTGGAGGCGCTGCGACGGTGCAGAAAACGGCGAGTTCTGGTGCGGATGATTTGAGTTTTCCGCGATCGCTCGAATTGCGTTTAGACCGCGTAAATCTGGTTTTGGGCAAATTGAAAAGAGGCGAAACAGGCGGCAATTCCTATCTGGAACCGGAAGAAGTCAAAAACATTCTCACAGCGTTGGGCTGCGAAGTTGTTCCTGCTGAGAAAGAACGGGTTTTTGCAATAACTATTCCGCCTTACCGCTACCGCGATTTAGAAAGAGAAATCGACTTGATCGAAGAAGTAGCGCGACTTCACGGTTATGACAATTTCTGCGAGACTTTGCCTAGCAAAACGGAACCCGGTTATTTGTCACCAGAATATGCAGCAATTCGGAATGTGCGATCGGCTTTTCGGGCCGCCGGTTTGACTGAACTGATGCACTATTCCTTGGTGAAAACCGAAGGCGACAATCAAGTTGTATTGGCGAATCCGCTGTTTGTCGAGTATTCAGCTTTGCGGACGGAAATGCTGTCGGGTTTAATCGATGCTTTCGGCTACAATTTGGAACAGGGAAACGGCGCGCTCAACGGTTTTGAAGTCGGCCGCATTTTCTGGAAAGAAGGGGATACAATGCACGAAGCAGATGCAGTTGCGGGGATTATTGGCGGCGACCCGACTGTGTGGAAATGGCAGCAATCGGGGCGCGATCGACCTTTGACTTGGTTTGAGGCCAAAGGGATTTTGGAAAGCGTGTTTCAACAGTTGGGTTTGTCGGTGGAATATGCCAGTGATTCATCTAATTCCCGCTTGCATCCAGGCCGCACTGCTGCGCTATCCTTAAACGGGAAACCTTTGGGAGTCTTTGGACAATTGCACCCCCAATTGCAGCAAGAAAAAGATTTACCTGAGCAGGTTTACGTGTTTCAATTAGACTTAGCAGTGCTGTTGGCTGAATTAGGGCAATCTACCAATTCGACTCGCAAATTTGCAGCTTATTCCAGTTTCCCCGCTTCCGACAGAGACATTGCATTTTTTGCACCCGTTGAAGTTGCGGTTGCTGAAATAGCTGGCGCGATGAAAAAGGCTGCTGGTAGCTTGCTAGATTCGGTGGAATTGTTCGACGAATACCGTGGCGACAACGTGCCGGCGGGACAACGTAGTTTAGCATTTCGGTTGGTTTATCGATCGGGCGATCGAACATTAAGCGAAACCGATGTCGAACCAGCACAACAAAAAGTGCGCGATGTTTTAGTTGAGAAATTCGGCGTTAGTTTAAGAAGCTAACCGTAGGGTGCGTCGCTCTCGAAAATCCCTGAGAAAAATCGGCAATACCATAGCGACGCACCTGTACCATCGCGAATTCAGCCAACAAACCCAACAATTATTTGGTAACAAGGTTTTTTAAACATTGTTCAAGGTGCGTCGCTATCAGATTTTCCATATTTAGTTAGGGATTTTTCAGGGCGACGCACCCTACGAATACTGGCAAATTAGGAAATTTAGGGTATATGGAGTCACCTAATTCTTTGTAGGCGACTGCGACATACCCTAAATCCCCTGATAACGTCAGAACATGGTAAGTACGCAAAAAATCTAAAATCTAAAATCTAAAATTGCAATGGCCGCAACATATCTCGCACAGCAAAAGAAATATCAGGAAATTGCAAAGGAGAAATACTCGCATCGTCCCCAAGAACTGCTATACTTTGATAGCCATCCTGATTAGGTTCTCGAAATACGTGAAGTTGGCGATTATTAACATCTAAAACCCAATAATCTGCTATTCCTGACAGAGCATAAGTTGTCGCTTTTATCCCCAAATCTTTTCTCAGTGTTCTATCGGCAACCTCGATAATCAGATAAACTTCAGAAGGAGTTGGATGATGGTCTTCATAGTAAAGTGGATCTGGTACAACCAGAGCAATATCAGGTTCCGGTTCCGAGTTATCATTTAACCGAACAGGATCTTGTACACTTATTAATACTAACCTCCCTAAAAGGTTCTGCAATAGCTCTACAGTCCGTTTCACTCCTGCACCATGTGCTGTTCCTTTTGCGGCCATTTTAACTATCTGTCCTCCCAGTAACTCTACTCGTTCATCTTCATCAAGAATCCCAATTTCTGCCATTAGGTGATATTCTTGAACCGTCAACAGCCGAATGTCTAATAAAGTCATAGCTTTCTCCTCTATGAATTTAACAATATTATAACCCACGGAGGTGGGTTTTGTTTGTGTAGGCGCGGTTTCCAACCGCCGGACTTTAGTATAATATATTAAATGATAACAACATGAAATTTTATGGAAGAATTAATGGAATTAAAGGAGTTGCTACACCAAGGCAAGGTTGCAGAAGCTCTAGTATTAGTGGCAGAATTAGAGGAAATGAGTAAGTCCGATAAACTTAACAAAATTTTCAGTTATGGTATCATTCTGCTATTACATCTGATCAAAAAAGTTGCTGAAAACCGCACTACTAAGTCTTGGGAAACTTCGATTTTCAATTCAGTTAAGCAAATCCAACGCACCAACAAGCGACACAAAGCTAAAGGCACTTATCTCACAGAGGAGGAATTAGTCGAGACTTTGGAGGATGCCTATGAATCTGGGTTGAAGTCGGCGGCTTTAGAAGCTTTTGAAGGAATTTATGATGTCGAAGAAATTGCCAAGATGGTGAACCGAGATGATATTATGAAAATGGCGATCGGGTTGATTTTAGATAAACAGCCGGAAATTTAGATTAATAAATAGGTTGACAAATATGACTAAATATGTGATGTGGGGAACTTACTGCGAAGATGTTCTCGAAAAACGCGCACCATTTCGAGACGCTCATTTGGCTGGATTGGCTAAGCAGAAGGAATCGGGTATATTAAGTACGATCGGACCAACGACAGATTTAACAAAAGTTTTTGCAATCTACGAAGCAGAAGATGAGGCGGCTGTGCGAGAATTGGTTGAAGCCGATCCTTATTGGGTAAATGGGGTTTGGACTGAGTATGATGTGAAAGAGTGGATTCAAGCTTTTTGAACCTCTATGGAATTTAGGAATGATTTCGCAAGTCGGTACAAAAATAAATTTACTTGACTAATAAATCAATATCGGCTATCATAGCCCAATTGCATAAATTGTGAAGCGGTGCGAGGAAGTTGCAGAGTGAATACCCTAAAAACGGCAGACGGGGATTTAGTTGCGGTTGACTGTAGTGACTTATTAGACAAGATTCTACAAGTTTTAGAGAAGCCACAGATTCCGAATCCTTTCAAGATACATGGTAATGGCGATCGGCTGCTCATCGACATTGACAGCATAGCCGAAGCAGTCGCAGGTTTGGGAGTAGAAAATCCTTTAGGTGCTTCCGAACGCGGTGCTCGTACCGCCACAGTCAACTTTACTCCCGGTTTCAGAGAACGCTTTCCAGGTCAAATTACCAAAATTAAAAATAGTTTAAAAGCTCGGCTAGAGTCAGCAATTCAGCAACAAAATCAACAGCTTAATATCGAACAGTTTGTTGCTAACTTAATTACAGATTTGCAACATTTTAAAAGTAATTCTGCCAAATTAGACTTTAGCTATCCCTTTGGTAACTATTCAGGGTTGCAAAAGCAGCGCTTAAGTATCACAAAAAATCCTAGCAGCAAAGAACTGCTAAAATTTCATAAACTAACTATCACCGTTGGTAAAACCAGCACATTTAATACCGAACTCAAACAAGGCTTAGAAAATTATATCAAATCTCAGTTTGCTAGCGCTAGTGACAGCCAGCGGGAAGACTTAGATTTCATTCTTCAAGATTTAGAAGAAGATCCCAAATCAGACTTCTACAAACTCAAAGAAATTGTAGATACAGAAACAATCGGCAAACTCAAAAAACAGGCACAAATATGTTATTTAGAATTTCTGCAAGATAACATTAGTATAAGCAATAACCCATCAAATGCTGACGGTCTAATTTATTTGAAAGTCCTGATCCGCCGTCTCAAGATGATTGATGAATATGTCGGCAATCTCGAAAACGGCGACGGTCATTACTCGGTTAACTATGCCGACACTGACTTGAACTACCGAGATGCTTTTGCTCGTGCTGAATCCTTCGATATGCTACCGATTATTCCCAAAATAGAAGGATATTTAGGAGAAACAAAAGACGAAAACAAAGGAGATATCCAGTTTGTTTTTGGACTCAAGCTCAAGTTTAATAACCAAGTGCAAGCCTATGGTGGCAAAACAGTCTTTGAGTATTATCTCAATCTGCTTGACCCGGAAAGTGAGGAACACAAAGCCGAACTTGCTGACCCTACTAGAAAAGAAATTTTTGCGAGAAAGCTATTAAAGTTAGTATTTTTATACTACATCGTTTTTGCCGGAAAAGACGCATCAGCAAAAGATTATACAGTTAACTCAGATTTAGAATACGATCCAATCCCAGGATTTGAAGAAAAAGTATTAAAAACCTTCAACGGATCTGATGAAACAGCAAAGCAAAAACTATTGCGAGGGATCAAAAAAGGTTTTGAACAATATAATATTGCCTCTAAAATAGACAGTCTCAAGAATCTCCTGCAAAAAATCCTGAAACACAAGCATCTACTGCAAGAATTTCCACTTCACATTTCGGTCAGAAAAAGCATTTTAGAAGATAGTATGAAAACTATTTCTACAAACTCTACATTCTTTAAGCCTGAACTACGAACCAAGCCCAAAGAAATATTAAAATATATAGCTATTGGTCAAGCAAAGGCTACTGAAAATTCCCTATGTACTCTGACAGCTAAAATCGAAATTAGTGATGTTCATTATTTGGCTACTGACGACCTACAAAGCTTCAGTATGGAGTATGATGTCACAGGTGTGAAAGCTCTACCAGTGCTGCTAAGGCCAAATGAGCAGCAGTGTACGGCAGTATACAATCGGTTTTATCAACAGCGCAAGCTAGTCGAATTCATCTATAGTCTAGCTAGCAATAAATGGGATGCAAAAAAAAGTTTTGTATATCGATTTACGTTCGATTTACTTGCCTATACTTGCCTTAAGTTGTTGTTGGGAAAACAGAGTAGATTATTCATTCCCATACTGCGCCTGCAACTGAGCAATCAACAGTCAGATTCACCAGTAGAAGAGTTCATGCGTTCTTTATCTAAAAGGTTATCGCATTTACTCAATGAAGAACATCGCTCTAATTCTCAAGGTATTGATATCAGGAATATAGAATACAAAGCTCCTAATGTGATGAGTTCTCTGTATTCTGTGTTGCCTAAAAAGTTTACTTTTACCAACCCGTCGGATGCTCCAAAGGAACTGGACAAACTCGCTATAGTTATAGTTTCCAGTCGTGAGAGCGATGCTAGGTGGAATAGCGAGCAAAAACTGTCGAATTTGCAGGGAGAAATTGTCGGAGCAATTCGTCAAAAAGATGGTTCTGTCCGGCTACAATTGCTCAAAACCTTCTCGGAAACCTACGAACACGAACAGATGTTTAAAGAACCTACTGTGGTGCGGGATGAAATAGGGAAAGTTTACAAATTGGGATTCAGGCACTTTCTCTACATTGCCAAAGCTCCATATTCTAGCACCTTGCACATGACACAAAAAGAGGATGCTTTATTTTTCATGTCGAAAGATGTGATTGCATATTTCAAAGAAAACTACGACGATATCAAGATTTACCCGATGTTTTTTGATAAATACTATGCAGTCAAATTATCAGAAAAATTGGTGGTAAATTCTTTATACATTCAAGATACGCTGGAGTTGACAGCTTTAGTAAAAGACCCAAGCAAGCGCTCCATTGTATTTTTCAACCTGTTTAATGGACTGGTGGTAGGCGCAGAGGCAGAACGCAATTATCGGGGGGTGATTTCCTATGCTACTTTGTTGAATATCTATAAAGATATACTGGACGATCGACATATTTATCAAGGATTGATTGACGATACTCAATTAAAAAATGATATTTTGCAATATTTGACTTTGTTCCACTTTTCTCGCTACGAAAAAGAAAGCGGTAAAAATGCTAAAATTAGTTTTAAATTAGATCCTTACGAAAATCTAATAGGAGATCAATCCGTAGGTAAGCTATCTTTGTACAAGCATATGGGAGGAATTGCGGAGTTTAATGCTTTGGCATTTTTAACCAAAGTTAAGGAAGTCTTAAATGCACCGGAAGGAGCCACGCAGTCATGAAATCTAAAATAGCAGAAGATTTGGGGCGTTTGTTTGAAGTTGGATTTAATATTGGGATGCTTGCTGGTATTAAAGAGAAGCAAATTAAGCATAACTTTGGAAACTTGTACATTCAGGAATTACAGCAGCTAGAGTTTCCGAAGATGCTGAGAAAAATTACCGATAAAATAACCAGTCCCCTAGAAAGGAAGATGGCTGAAAAGTGGAGCGTATTTTTCCTACAAAAAGGCTTTTTATCAGGTTTAAACTTTTTTCGAGAATACCTACAATCTACAGGTTGGAATGAGACAAATAAACTGCGACATCTAGAAATTTTGTATTACCAATCCTGTTTTTGCGATGAGAGCAGCATTGGCACTTACGCTAAAGGTGAGGAACAGTGGTGTGGAGAAGTCTTATCTCAATTTGACCAGATTGAAAATATTGCTCAATATATTGAACGTTACAAAGAGAAAGGCGAGTTTCTGAGAGCTGATACTCTAATATTGCTACGATATGGTAGGCAAGTTAGGATTCTGTGTGTAGATTTGTCGGTGTTTTCGATTAGGACATCTGATGATGTTACGGATCTAAACTATTTAGAGATTATCAGACGTTCTTTGAGACGAGATATGAACTATTTGCGATCGAAAAGTGTGTTTTCTAAACTTCGCATAGATACTGAAAGTTGTGATGTCCATTTTTCGGAAGGTTTGAAGAGTTATTTTACTGCTTTTAAGTATGACGATAAGGAGAGTGCTAAGTTAATTCAAGCTGGCGGTTACGCTTATAGTTTTTATGAATTTCTTCGAGAATCTGGGATACTAGCTGATGATTCGTCACTAATATTTAATGCGGTGGGATATAGCGATCGCGGAATTAGCGCTATGTCTATCCGTCCAGAAAATATAGATGTTTTGAAAACTTGTCACTTGATTTATAAGCATGATTCTAGTCCTCAAGAAATCGCGGATGCTCGCAAGCTAGTTTTGAATAAAATCAAGCGGAGTGCTTACCACAGCTTCGATCGCGGAAAAGAGCTTGTTGACGATATATTGGCAATGTCGGCAGACAAAATCAATATGGTGCCCCACACAGAGCGACTTGAGGGTTTTGTCAACTCAGCGGGAATTGTGCCGGATGAATTGATGCAGCAGTTAGGATTGAGCGGAACTGTGAGTTTGCGGAATGCTCACGCTCAAATGATTGAAAAAGCTCTAGAATCTGCTGCTACTTATATCTTTTTGACTGGAAATCCGGGTATTGGGAAGACGACTGCGATCGCCAATTTTCTCACAGCCCATGTAAACGATGGATTTCTATTCTTTTATGTCAGTCCAAGGAAACAAGTAAATCTGGATATTATCGACAAGTTTAAAAAAGAAGGTAGTGACGATTTATGCAATGACAAAATATTAGCAATTAACACTTATAGCGACCTAATTAAAGATAGTGGCCATAAATGTACTGTGCAGTATCTCTCGAATCAGCAGCAGGGAGAGTTTTCATTGCAGGCTGTTCGGTTTCAAGATAGCAGACAGACTAAGCGTCAAAATAGGCGATCGGACCGACTTCACAGACAAACAGAAAATGTGATTGAAGATGGTGGACGGAATACTAAGGGCGTACTCAATAGCATTTGTGAAGCAATTTCTACCCTGATTGATACTCAACATTCTAACAATATTGTCGCTACTGTTTCCATCCAAGCTTTAAAGAATACTGATGCAGGGAACACGTTAAAACATTTTGAAAAGATTTTTAGGAATGCTTACATCGAAAGGGAAAAATTAGTCATTCCCGATCGCATGAAAGATATCTCCAGTCGCATCAAGCATTTGTTTATCATGATCGATGAGATTACAGGGGATGAAGGAGGTGTCGAATTCTTAAATGGCATCAACGAGATTCTAGGCAGGTATGGATTGAAGGATAATTCTCACGGGTTTAACATGAAGGTGATTGTTGCAGATGCTTCGATCGTTGACAAGGCTGTAATTAATCAACACTTAAGCGATACGTCTGTTGAACCGGATAAAATCTATTTTCGCAAAGCTAAAAATCCAGGTTTACCTCTGTCAGTGGAGCATTTTAAGTTTCAAGGTACTGACTCGACAGTTATTAATACTAACTCCTATCCTGCCAAAAGTTTAAGCATTACATACAAAGTTTTTATTGAATCTTGTAAATTTAATGAAGATGCTTTGCTAGAGAAAGAGACTGATTTAACCAAGGAAATACAAGGGGAAATCTTACAGGATATAGAAGCTCTCTTAAAACGCTCTGATGTTGAACAACTGATAGTTTATATTCAGGACAAGCAAAGATTGGGTGATTTGATAAACAAGATTACAGAGCATCGAGGTGAGTTTCAAAAAGGAACGGATTATATAGAAATACACGCTAATATTGGTGAGGAAGAAAAAGAGTTAGTGCAAAAATGCAAAGAGAATGTGAAAGTAGTGTTTATGACTGCTTCAGGTAGTCGTGGGCTATCTTTTCCCAGGGCTAAACACATTCTGGTTGAAATTCCGAGGTTTGAAATAGAGAAAAACCTGATGGAATTGATTCAGGTGATTTATCGGGGGCGCGGAAAGGATGAGATTGATAATCAAGATAAAGAACTAATTTTCTATTTAGGCGATCGGGCAGTATATTTTGAAGATAACAAAGAGATATCGATACAGGAAAGTAAACTGAGCCTTTTAAATATTTTGTTGATTTTGAAAGCATCTATAATGACGCGAATTTATGGCTGCGGGCAAATTGGTTCAGATAAGTTTGTTATTATACCGATCGGCGGCAAGTCTGTATTGGCTGCTGGTGAAACATTCTCATCCCAAATGAAAAATCTAATCAACCTGTTGAAAAGCGAACAGAGGAAGAATAGGAGCGATCGGCGCTTACCACAAGTATCTAGTAGTCTCGAAGATTTACTCGGTCAAGCTGATTTTGCCTTGAGAGAGAATGTTGAGTCTAGTGGTAAATCCCAGACTTCATATCTGGCGCAACGTGAGTTTTTCAATAATCAATTTTCCCAGTTAGTAAGTGAAGGTTTCGATAATCTATTAAGCCTTAACAACCTTGAACTTGGCTACATGAGTGGTGGTTTGTTAGTTGTGCCGATCGCATCGAAAACTTTGGAGGAAACCTACATGATGCCTCTGGTAAAAATAGCCAAAACTGCCAATAGTGAACTTTGGCAGAATATGCAAACAATTAGCCGTAGTAGTTCCTATTCGGACACTTTACAATTTGCCATTAAAGATGCGATGGAGTTAGTTGAAAAACTGACAAATTCTGTTGACAAAACACAGAGATTTGAGCAAAGCAGTAAGCAAGATGACCAATATTATGCCTTGCCATTGTTTGCGTTTATTGCTGGTGAAGTATTCAGCGAATATTTTGCTAGCAACCCGGAAGAACCGAAATACCAACATTTTCGAGATATCTTGACTCAATATATCCGGGCGCTGTATCCTGTTGGTAATGTTCTGCCTATTGGAGATAAGTATCAAGATTTCCCATTTGTTGTGTTTAGGAGTTATAGTTTAGAGCAGGTGAGGGAAAAGATATTTACGGATAAGTATCTTTTGAGTTCTAATGAGTTGAATATACTAAATTTAATTTTGTCTGAACAAATGTGAAATCGGGGGTTGACATGGTGAACAGTTTAAGATTGGATAATAGCGATTTAGTAACTGTAGATTATGGCGATTTGCTGGATAAAATTTTAGAAGTTTTGCAAGGGGAAAACCCGTTTAGCGTTTCGGGCGATCGCAAACGTTTACTAATAGATATTGACGCGATAGCTGATGGAGTAGCAAGTTGCAAAGAAGTGCAGAATCCTTTGGGTTATGGTGAAACTCAAGCGGATTCTGCTACGGTGAATTTTCTGCCGGAAGTTGAAGTGCATTTTCGCAGACAAGTTAGGGATATTCAATCTTGTTTGCGCCAGAAATTAGCATCTACTGTGGGAAATAGTATGACAATTGAAAAGTTTGCAGCTAGTTTAACCAGTCCCCTAGAGTCTTTTACAGGTAAGGGAAGTGAGTTGGGTTTCAAGTATGATTTTGGCAAATGCTATGATGGTTTGCAGAAACAGAAGCTGAGTTTGGAATGCTTGGATTCTGGTGTTGATTCACTATTAAAGTTTCATAAAGTAACTATTGTCGTCCGCAATGCAGATATTTTTCAAGAAGAGTTTAAAGCAGGTTTAAAGAATTATATTGCTGAAAATACTGATAATAAAGACGATCGGGAAGAACTTAATTCCCTGCTTGATGAAATGGTGGAAAATGAAAATTCGGATTTTCACCGTTTGGTGCGAGTTGTGGATCGGGAAACTTTGGGACAATTGAAAAAAGAAGCGACAATTACTTACTTGGAGTATCTTTTAGAAAATATCGATTCAACTACCGAAAATGTGCGCGGTTTAATTTATTTGCAAGATTTGATTCGCCGTCTGAGGTTAATAGAAGCATATATCGGCGATATTAATAAACCTGACGGCGATTACTTGGTTAGCTACCAGGGAACTCAGGTTAATTACAGAGATATGTTTTCGCGATCGGAAGCTTTCGATTATTTGCCGATCGTTCCGATGATAGCAGGTAGTCTGGGAGAGACTACGGATGATGCTGGGGGCGATCGCCAATTTATTTTTGGGCTCAAACTCAAGTTTGGCAATCCTGTTCAATCGCGGGGAGGCGATCGCGTATTTGACTACTATCTTAATTTGTTAAATCCCGACAGCGAGGAACATCTCGCCGCCTTGGAGGAACCAGCTAATCATGAAACTTTCTTCCGCAAGGCATTAAAAATAGCATTTTTGTATTATTTCGTGTTTGCCTCTCGCAGCAATCCACTAGCACCAAATTACGACACTGACTCTGAACTTAATTATAATCCGATCGCAGGATTTGATAAAAATGTAGTTTCTATATTGCAGGGTTCTGATGAAGATGCTAAAAAAGAACTTTTTCGCAATTTTATCCAAGGATTTGAGAAGTTTAATATCGCTCATAAAATCAACTGTCTCAAGCAATTGCTGCAAAAATGTATCTTAGATCAAACTATTTTACCACCTCGCACAGAATCGCGGCAGATTCTGATTAAAAAAGGTCTACTTGAAAATATCGATCGTACTTTGACAACCGGAAGATTTTTCAAGGAGGTTGTGGGGCGCAATCCCAAGGAAACACTTCAGTATATTTCGGTGGGAAAGCCAAATGTCAGCACAAGAGCAATTTGTCAATTGCCGGTCAATATTAAGATTGAAGATGTCCGCTATTTTCCAACTGATGAATTCCAAAGTTTCAGCATGGAATACAATATCAAAGGTATGCAGGCTTTACCAGTAGTTTGGGTTCCTAAAACCGATCGCTCTAAAGGGGTTTTTTATAAAAATTTTCCGAATAAATCCGTTGTATTTCCCTACGACAACCGACGCTTAGATAACCAGAAAGGCTTGAAACCACAAGCAGCTTTTGTTTATAAGTTTGCCGTGGCGCTGATGTCGTATATTTGCCTGCAAATTTTGTTAGATAAATTACCAAATAATTTATTTGTCCCGATGATAAGACTTCATGAAGGCTACCACGAGAATCCTTCGCCTTCAGAAAAGTTTATGGGACATTTCTCTAAGACATTATGTCATATTTTGAGCGAAAAACACCGATCGAACTCCAAAGGATTCCGCATCATCGGAACTCCGAGTGGTTTGACAATCCGAAACGGTTTGAGTTCACTGTATTCAATACTGCCTAAAAAGTTTCGATTCAACAATGTGCAGTTATCTCCTGAGTTGGATAATTTAGCGATTATTACGGTATCTACCAGGGATAGCGATGTCAAAAAGGGTAAGGGAAATCGTGCTGACAGAAAAGCCTGTTTGATGGGCGAAGTCACCGGAATCAGGCGTCAAGAGGATGATAGTATTCAGGTGGGAATTCTGAAAACTTTTTCCGAAAACTACAGTCTTCAGCGTCTTTATACTCAGCCGTCAATTCTCGCAGATATTGTCACGCAGTTGTACAATCGAGGCTATCGAAATTTTCTATATATCTCGCAAGCACCTTATATGAGTACCCTGCATATTACTCAAAATGATGAAGATGATAAATTGTTTTTTATGTCAAAAGATATCATCCGAATTTTGAAAGGAGAACGGGAAGATATTAGGATTTACCCGGTATTTTTTGATAAATACTACGTCCACAGTCCCAAACAGCATAGAGGAGAATCTTTTTATATTCAAGATACGGCACAGCTTACCAGCTTGTTTGCAGATACAAGTAAGCAAGCGGCTGTATTTTTCAATTTGTTTAACGGGATTAAAGTAGAGCAAGGTGAGAAGAACTTTTACAATGGAGTGATTTCTTATTCGACGCTATTGAATATTTATGAGGGAATTCTCGATGACCAAAATATTCGTGAAGGTTTGATTTATGATGGTATAATCAAGGATACTTTGCTACATTATCTCACAATTTTTCACTTCTCTAGGTACAAAGCTCGCCATAAAATCAGTCTCAAGCTAGATCCGTTCGATCGCATTATTGGCGATAATTCTGTTGGTGCTCTATCTATATTTAGTCATGGGGGCGGGGGTGCGGATTTTAACTCGCTGGCTTTTTTGAATAAGGTAAGAGAAGCATTGAGCGTAACTGAGACTGTATAATAATCAAAAAGCAACAAAATTCACTTCAAAAAAATATGACTGTCAAAGTAGGAGACACCGCACCGGATTTCACTTTATCATCTCAAACAGGTTCATCCGTCAGCCTCAAGGACTTTCGAGGTAAAAAAAACGTCATCGTCTACTTCTATCCGAAAGATGACACACCCGGATGCACAGCAGAAGCTTGCGCTTTTCGTGATAGTTATGAAGTTTTCAAAGATGCAGGTGCAGAAGTAATTGGGATTAGCGATGATTCGCAGCAGTCTCACCAGAAATTCGCTACCAAATATCAGTTACCTTTTACACTTTTGAGTGATACAGGCAATAAAGTTCGCCAATTATATGGTGTTCCTGCTACACTATGGATTATGCCTGGTAGAGTAACTTATGCGATCAACAAACAGGGTGTTGTCAAGCATATTTTTGACTCGATGTTGGATTTTAAGGGACACGTTTCAGAAGCGCTCAAAACTTTGGAAAGTATTAGAAATTAGATTGGTTTTTTCATTTTTAAAGGGTCATATCGTTTATGATTAGATCAGAATGATTTAACCACAGAGAGCGCAGAGAACACAGAGAAATAGAAGAGAGATGAATAGTTCCGATAGCAGCCCATTCGATATCATATCGCTTCCGGTTGCATCGGAATAATATAGAGGAGACGGCAGTGCCGTGTCCCTACCGCGATCAATTGTAGGGACATGGCAGTGCCGTGTCTTGATTGTGCGATCGCAATTAGCAATTCACAGTTATCTAACCCTTCGCAGCGCCTGATTTTTCATGTGCAGCGTTGTGGGCAGTTTTGCCATTCTTACTATTGCCATTGCCGTTGGCATTACGAGGTTGGATAACTCCATAGCCACCATGACTCTTGCGTTGGTAAAGTACGTTGATTTCGCCTGTTTCCGCATTCTGAAACATATAGAAATCGTGATCAATAATCTCCAATTGTTCCAAAGCTTCTTGCACAGTCATCGGAGGCATGGCAAAATACTTAGTCCGTACTACCTCGGCTGGAAGTTCGGGAGTTCGATCGCCTATCAAATCGTCCACCACAGGAAGTTCTTCCACCACAGCAACCATTTTAGCATTGCTATTGATTTTGTTGTCGTGACGTTTTTCCTTGAATTTCCGCAATTGACGAGCAATCTTGTCGGCAACTAAATCGATGCTGGCATAAAGGTTTTCCGTGCTTTCTTCAGCCCGAATTACGCTGCCATTAGCATAGATAGTCACCTCAGCAGTCTGCTTAGGATTGATCCTTGGGTTACGAGCCACCGACAGATGTATATCGACTTGAGTAGTCAAAGCTTGAAAATGGCTAACTGCCTTTTCCACCTTTTGATTGACGTACTCACGCATCGCATCCGTGATTTCTATATTTTTACCCTGGATAACAAGCTTCATAGAGCTCCCTCCCTTCTGTAACGTGGGTATAGTTCATACAATAGCACTATGTATTCTAGAAAACACATATTTTCAAAATCTTTTTTAAGTGTTGACAATTCTTAATTTTAACTGCGTCAATATTCAGTACAAACACTCTTGATTTTTTCATGCTTTTACCTTCTTTTTCTCAATATCTGAATTCTCAATCCTGCTGGCTCCTCGATTGGGAACAAGTGCCCTACTCAGAAGCTTGGGAAATCCAGCAAAAACTGGTGCAAGAGCGCCGGGAAAACCCAGATTTGCCGGATGTGCTGATTTTGCTGGAACATCCGCCTGTGTACACTTTGGGACAGGGCGCGAAGTTGGAATTTCTGAAATTTGATGGCGAAACTCAGCCGGAGTTGCACCGAGTTGAGCGGGGTGGTGAGGTGACTTACCATTGTCCAGGCCAGTTGGTGGGCTATCCGATTTTAAATTTGCGCCGTCATCAGCAGGATTTGCACTGGTATTTGCGACAGTTGGAGGAGGTGCTGCTGAGGGTGTTGGATGTTTTGGGTTTGCAGGGGGTGCGGGTGCCGGGGATGACTGGGGTTTGGGTGGATGGGCGCAAGGTGGGTGCGATCGGTATCAAAGTCAGCCGCTGGATTACGATGCACGGTTTTGCCTTAAATGTGTGCCCGAATCTTGCAGGTTTTGGGCAAATTGTGCCTTGCGGGATTCCTGATAAGCCTGTTGGTAGTTTGGAGCAGTTTATTCCGGGGATTGATGTCGATCGCGTTAGAGCGATCGTTGTGGCTGAGTTTGCAGAAGTGTTTGGGGTGGAAATGGTGCGATCGAACTTGTATGGTGTGTCGCAGCCAATTTTTCAATAGAATAACTCGATTCCCCTGCGATCGCTCTTAAATTATCAAAAACATCAGGCTTAATTCTCCACCCAATCACTTAAAAACTCCAGACTAAGGATGCTAAATATCGAATCGAATTAACGCGGCGGTGTTTGCGAGACTTGGGGGTATAATGCGAGATAATTTTAACGGTCTGTACTTACTGACTGAAGAATTGAGAGAATTGGTGGTACAGTACGGGATCGCGGGCTTCTCTAACCTGAGAGAGAAGCAAGATCCATGCAGAAATACGTCCTAAGAGTCTTGCGATCGCCCAAGGGCGTTAGGTAAGATTCTTGTTAATTAATTGCGTTCCGCTCAGGAGAAAAAATTTATGGCAGATATGTCCGGTCAAGACCCCTCGGAAATTAAAATGGCGACGGTTGATGAAGAACAAAAAGGCGCAAAATTTAGCGGTACGGTGATCCTTGCTATCGATTCCGACCAGGGTGGGGAAGTCGTTTTCTTCAGAGACTTTTTGATTGAAGATTATAAAGGCGAACTTACCGCTTATCTGGCAACAGATGGCAATATAGCGAAAAGCATTGATTTAGGCGAGCTTAAGCATAAAAGCAGCGGCTTTAAGCTGCCAATTCCGCTGGGAACGGATACATCACCCTACAATACAGTCGTGCTGCGCGACGAAAAAAGCAAGAAAAAAATTGTGACGATCAAGCTGTAAAAATTGTATATCTACCAGTATGCTCTCTAGGTCTGCATTAAGGGATATCCGTTTTCCTAGCGCACTCTCACCGTCTGAGAACCCTTTTTTTTCCTGAAGTTTGATCGCCCTTAAATTAAAATACGTCACTCGATCGATCGAACGGCCGATCGAGTGACGCACCTTATTTCTTAAAACGGAATCGGGTCGTAATCTGGATTGTCAGACTCGTTAGAGGAACTTGACGGGCGATCAGAGTCAGAGCTTGAAGACTGCTGCGAGTTCCAATCAGAGCTGGAAGTGTTACTAGAGCCTCCGGGAGCGTTGCTAGAACTGCGATTTCGGGAACTCATGGGTACCACATTACTCGGTACATTTGAAGGCGCACTGCTGCGAATTTGAGCTGGTTCTGAGGTTGTTCTGCTGGCAGGGGCTGAGTTCATGGCATTAGCACCGAGACTGTAGATTTTTTGAACTGTCATTTCAGCCCGCTTTTCTTTAATACCATCTCTTTCGATGGTATTCATGTTGAGTCTGCCTTCAATAATTACGCGATCGCCCTCGTGATATTTTTCGTGAATTTCCACGGCTAAATTTCCCCATCCGATCACCTTCAAATGTTCGGGTGGATCTTCGGGTTTAGGGCCTGGAAACTGTACCAACATTTCAGCAATTTGAAGTTGACTTTCAGCGGTAAAACGGAGTTGCGGTTGTTGAATTATTTCCGCCATCAAAATGCAGCTATTCATAAATTAAATGATTGGGAATTGGGCATGGGGCATTGGGCATGGGGAATTGGGAATTGGGCATGGGGAATTGGGCATGGGGCATTGGGCATCTGTACACTCGCGTAGCCGAAGTATAGGGCATTGGTTAGTTGTTAGTTATTAGTTGTTAGTTCTAATTACCAATTACTAATTACCAATTCCCCATTCCCAATTACCAATTACCCATTCCCGAATTTATCTTGGCGAACAGCAGCCTCAGTGTGGCTAACGAAATCGTGAACGAGGGTGCGGTACTCCTTCAGAGTTTCAGATACCCAATCTCGATCCTCGCTGTTGGCAAAGATATGGACTGTCGGTTCACTAGCATCGGGCAAAACCAATACCCAATTGTCATCGGTAGAGCTAAATATTTTCACTCCATCTATTAATTCTAAACTATCTGGTGAATGAGTTTCTACTAAATATCGCATTAGTGAACCCTTGACAGTCCAAGGACAACGGACGCTGTAACTACGGTGAGTGACGCGGGGAAGTTCCGCCTTGATCTGTCCAAGCGATCGCTCCTGAATCGTCATCATTTCTATCACTTTAGCAATACAGAACATTCCGTCAAATCCGGGATGCAATTGTGGGAAAATAAAACCCATATTGCCACTACCGCCCAAAACTACATTCGGATTTCTGTTAGCAGCTTCCATCAAAGCAGTGGGATTTGCTTTGGTGCGGATTACTTTGCTTTGATAGCGACGGGCGATCGCCTCTACCGCAGAAGAAGCATTAACCGGTACTACCACTGTACCTTTCGGATGAGAAGTCAGCATCAAATTTACCATCAGCGCCGTCAGCATTTCGCCTCGAATCGCGATCCCAGACTCATCTACCAAAATTAACTGTTCGCCGTTCGCCGACACCTGTACCCCAAAATTAGCGCTGAGTGCTTTTACTACTCGGCCGAGTTGATCGAGCAAATATTCCCGCTCCCCGTTGCTCAGAGAAGTTTGTTTGAGACTGGCATTGAGTACCACCGCATCGCAGCCGAACTTAGCTAGTATTTGTGGCAGAAATGCCCCGGAAACTGCGTAAACGTAATCGATTACCACCTTAGAATTGCTGTAGCGAATTGCTTCAACATTCATTTGCCGCTCAAAGGTTTGGGAGTAAACGTCAAGAGATTGGTTAAAGTATGACATCTCTCCAATTTCCGGAATTAGCGCCCGTCGCAAATCTTCCTTAAAGTAAGCGCCCTCGATTTTCTTCTCGGCCGCTTTAGTAATATTGATGCCTTTGGTATCGAAAAATTCAATTAAAATGTGGTCGGAGCGATCGGGCGAAATGCGAACATGAATCCCACCAGCCACTGACAGAGTAGATGAAACCGTGCGCGCGATCGGAATTGCCGTCGATTCCAAATTGACCACACTAATTCCCACGGACATTAAACCAGCAATCAAAGACCTCGAAACCATGCGCGAAATGCTCCGCTGATCCCTAGAAACCGATACCGAAGAACCTGGTTTCAAAGTAGAACCGTAAGCAGCGCCCAATTTTACCGCAAATTCCGGCGTAATGTCCACATTTGCTAGTCCTTGAACTCCCCGTTGACCGAATAAATTTCGTTTAGCTTGTTCTCCCCAAATTAAATTGCTATTTAACAAGGCGCCGGATTCAATATTTTTGCTTGGCCAGACGCGCACGCTCGGCCCGACTTGCGCTTCTTCTCCGACAATGGACATTGAACCAACAACAGCACCTTCCAATACATGAGCGCGCCTGTCTACGCGAGTGCTGCGGCAAATCACGCAGGCCCTGAGATGAGCATCTTCGCCGATAATTGCGCCGTTCCAGACGATGGGACGTTTGACCTTGGCGTCGGCCCCGATGGTTACGTTATCTCCAATTACTGAACCCGCCTGAATTTTGACTCTGGCTCCGATGCGACAATTGTTGCCGATCATGACGGGCGCTTCTATGATCGCGCTATCGTCAATAAAAGTATTCTGACCTACCCATAATCCCGATCGCACTTGGTCGTAGTAGTCCAAATCCAGTTTAACTTTCCCCCGCAGCGCATCATACTGAGCTTCCCGGTAGACATCTAGCTGGCCGACATCGCACCAGTAACCCTCGGCGATGTAGCCATACATCGGCTCGCCTTTTTCCAGCAACAGCGGAAACAAGTCTTTCGAGAAGTCACATTCCTGATCGACGGGCAGATAGTCCAAGACTTCTGGTTCTAAAATGTAGATGCCAGTATTGATAGTGTCGGAAAAAATTTCGCTGCTGGAGGGCTTTTCCAAAAAGCGAGTGATTCGGTGATTTTCACCAGTAATCACCACTCCAAATTCCATTGGATTGGGAACACGAGTTAAAATTAACGTGGCTTTGGATTGCTGGCTGCGGTGAAATTGTATAGCAGCAGTCAAGTCGAAATCTGTGATGCTATCGCCACTGATTACCACAAAAGTGCGATCGAGCAATTCAGAAATATTTTTGACACAACCTGCGGTACCGAGCGGTTGGTCTTCCTCCACAGCGTAAGTCATTTGCACCCCAAATTCACTGCCGTCACCAAAGTATTCGCGCATCACATCAGGAAGATAGTGTAGCGTGGCAATAATTTCCGTAATATGATGCCTTTTTAGCAAATTGATAATGTGTTGTGCGATCGGGCGATTTAGAATAGGCACCATCGGTTTTGGTAAATCGCACGTCAAAGGTCTCAGCCTCGTTCCAGACCCCCCAGCCATCAGCACTGCACGCATAGCATCCTCCTTGCTTAAAAAAGCACTCCTGATTATTTTTAACTCGAAAAGCTCAAATCTAAAATTGGTATTAGTAATCAGCTATCAGGTCTTAATTAATTATCTCTGTGTCTCACAAACTTTGGGAAGTAAGTTTCTGCCCTGGTAGCAGGCGCTACAAAAAACCAGTGTCCAAATTGTCCTTAGCGCCGCAGAAATGATACATTAGAAATAGCAGTTTGACGAACTGATCCAAAATCCGATCAATTGCTTAGGAGTTATTTTTATGAGTGAGTTAATTAGCTTGGCATTGCTGATCGCTTACGGTGCAGGTATTTGGAAATTTTGGACTGGTTTCGATCGCACTAACTTCGACAGAAGCTTTCCCAATCGGCTGAAGCTAGCCCTGCTGTGGCCGGCATTAATTTTTAATAAGCCTTATCGCCAAAACTTTACAAAAGCCCTCAAAGCCTCTAGAAGGTAAATCAACAGTGTCTAAAAAATCCGATCGCCTAGCTTCTAGTCCAGAGCAAACTTGGTTCGCCAACGACAAATCAGATAGCTGGCCACTTTTACTCTCCCCAGTTGCTGCTCGGTTCGATCGCGAATACCGAGGAGAGTCCTTCGCCCTACCCGAAGAAGTCGAAGCAATGCCAATCTTTCTGGAATCTGTCGCCGGCACCCTCCAAGCCAAAACAGTTTCCCCCTTCTGGCAAATTGCCAAACCCCAAAAAAATCAGCGCTGTTTAGACATTGGCTGCGGAGTCAGCTTTCTGATCTACCCTTGGCGAGATTGGGAAGCCTTTTTTTACGGGCAAGAAATCAGCAGCGCCGCGCGGGATGCCTTAAACGCTCGTGGCCCTCAACTCAATTCCAAGCTATTTAAAGGTGTAGAATTAGCCCCCGCTCATCGCTTAAAGTACGAAGAAGACCAATTTGATTTGTGCATTGCTACAGGTTTTAGCTGCTATTTTCCCATAGATTATTGGGCTATTGTCATGGGAGAAGTTAAGCGAGTATTAAAACCGGGCGGTCACTTTGTTTTTGATGTCCTCAACCCCAAAGCTCCCTTAGCAGAAGATTGGGCAATTCTGGAAACTTACCGAACAGGCGAGGTGTTTTTAGAAGAAATAGAAGATTGGGAAAAACTGATTAAAACTGCCGGTGCAAAAGTGGTGAAAAAACAAAGCGGCGATTTATTTCAAATGTATAAAGTTCAATACAATTGAATTTTTATTAGAAATCAGGAGACGGCAGTGCCGTGTCCCTACAATTAATCAGGGTAGGGAAACGGCACTGCCTTGGACTCTAGATCAATCCCGCAATTAAGGAGCAGGAGAAGCAGATGGAGAAGCAGATGGAGATGGTTCCGTTACCGACGGTGATGGTGCAGCCACAGGAGAAGCCGTAGGAGATGGAGATGGCGACGGTGACGGTTCCGTAGTCGGAGAAACAGCAGGCTGAGGAATCGGCGACTCTTCGGCTGCTGGTTGCGCTTGAGGAATCGGAGACTCTTCGGCTGCTGGCTGCGATTCAGGTAACATTAAATCTCTAGCTCCTGGTTTCGTTTCAGGAGATGGCGATTGCTTCGCTCCTGGCTGCGGCTGAGGAGATGGCGATTGTTTGACACCTGGTTTCGGTTGAGGAAGTGGTGATTGTTTGACACCTGGCTGCGGTTTGTTTGAGTCAGGTGGCTGCTTCTCAAACTGCGGTTTCACTTCTGTAGGGTTCTTAGATGGTGACTGCTGAACAGATGGGCTAGGCGTTGGGGCTGTCGATGGGATTACAGGAATGCCACTGCAAACTTTTTCGTCATATTTAAACGGCACTGTCAATTGATAAGACCTGTGCTTACTGGTTGCTGGAAGTATAAAATTAGGGTTAATAATCGCAATTTTAGCTGCATCGTCAAGAATACCGGAACCTGTCATCGCGATCGCTTGAGGTTCAGCCCTAAGCAACCCTTGAGGGCTGAAAACTGCCGAAAATACTGCGGTTCCTTCGAGTTTTTGCGAGCAAGCTGCCTTGGGATAAGCCACAGTTACCAGAGTCTTCCCAATCGTTTCCAAGTCAGGATAAGCCTTTCTGAATCTCTCGGACAAGGCATTATGTGTACTGACAGCATCGATACTTCTGTCTAAATTTCTGGATAAGCTTGAGCCTGGATTTCCGGGCTGTTCTACCTTTTGGCGTTCCTGATCAAATTGCTGCCTTCTGGCTATTTCTTCAGGAGTTTCTGTGCTTTGATTCCGGTTATTCGGATCTGGTTGAGTCAGGTTTGGTGAGTTTCCAGGCTCAGGAATTGCCTCTCTAATTGGGAATTCAGGCTTATAGACTACAGCTCCATCTGGAAAGAGTGGTAGTCTACCTTGAGAGTTTCGTAGCCTTTCCAGAGATTCCCCTTCATCCATCTGGTTTCCAGGCTGGAGTGCGGCTCCAGGCGATGGTGGTGGCGGTGGAATAATCGGGTCGAAATTACCGGGTAATGGCGGAAAAAGTTGATTTTTTGACGGCTGTAGCGGGATGGTTATCGGTATTTTGAAAGTTGGGGGTTTGAGAGTTGGAGGTGGAGGAGTTGTCGGAGGTGCCGGGGCAGTTAAGGAGGGGAGAGGAGAAGGGGGGAGAGGAGAAAAGAATCCTGGAGGTGGCATTCCCGGTGGGAGGGCTGGTAAGTTGAGTTGTGAAGGGGCTGGTGGCAAGGGTGGGGTGAGATTGCGTGGTAGGGGTAGGGGTACTGGTGCGATCGACCCTGGTAACTGACCATTCTTTCCTACAGCGGGTATAGCTTGTGGCAGTCGTCCCATTTCTGTCGGAGTTAGCTCTACTAACCCAACTGAACCGGGTAGCTTGTTTGATGAATTGCCACCATAAATTAGATTTGAGATTTTAGGCGCATTAACTCCGAGCGCTCCGTGAAGGCTGACAGAAGCTAAAGCTGCCCACCAAAAGGGCTGGCGCAGTGGTTCGGAAAGGGTGTTGGCTAGGGAGGGAGAGTCATTCATGACAACTGAGAATTGGTTATTGGTTATTGGTTATTGGTTATTGGTTATTAGTTATTGGGATGAGGTAAAAAGTAAGGTTTTTTCAATCCAAAGGTATAAGCTTAGCACGATCGCACTCAAAATAAATTGATCGCACGGCGTAATCCAAAATCCAAAATCCAAAATCCAAAATCCAAAATCGATTGACTTACCACCGATATCGGTGCATCTTAAAAGGCGCTCCCTCCATACTGAGCAAGTCGATCGGATAAATTGGAGCACCACTGGCCATATAGTCAAAAATTTCCCGAACCTCCTCTCCCCGTAGGGACAACTGGTCTAATTCCTTCAGAGAGTACCAGCCAGCGCACAAAGTATGCTCGTCCGGCTTGCTTTTGGGGGGGGTTTTATCTTCTGGACGAGCTACAAAAATCACCCTCAGACGCACGTTTCCTCTGGGCATGACTGTATGCTCTACCCTCAGAATCCCCTCAATAATGACGGAAATTCCCCCTTCCTCAACCGTGTTCCGCACCGCCGCTTCCAGCAAAGTCTCTCCTTTTTCCACTCTCCCTGCTGGGAGATACCACTGCTGATCGTACTTGCGTTCTTGTACCAATAGAAAACGGTTTTCTAAGTGAACGACAACTAGGGTAAAATACCAGGTAGAAATCGGCTCGCGAGCCATAGAAGTAGATGTTCCGATACTTTTAGCTAAAATTTACTCACAAATACATTAAACACCACAATCTTCGATGGCAGATTTCGGTACAAAAATAAACTGCTTCGTAAAACTTAATAAACTTGTTTTTGAAGATCGGCTTAGACAACTTTAGCAGAGTATTTGGCTATTTACTCCGACTCTACAGCAAATTCCACGTTACTTTTCAGGTATGCAGGTACATAGTAGGGACACGGCAGTGCCGTGTCCCTACGGGGATATTGATAGTAGGGACACGGCAGTGCCGTGTCCCTACGGGGATATTGATAGTACCTCATAAACCTGAAAAGTGCTGTAACTAGCAATATGAGTTAACTACCGAAAACTTGGCAATTCAATCTCGGCGAGCGATCGACGCTTGCTAGCAGCCCGCAGTGGACTAATAATCGAAGTCAACCACTGGGGTTCTCCGAGTGCCCTAGATGGGACTGGGTTCGATCGCACTTCTTGAATGCCAAATGTTTCTACAGAACTCAAAATTTTAGCAGCATTGATCAATTGTAGGCTGCTATATCTGGCAGTAGCGCTTGCTGTTTTAGGTTCAGCCACCACAGGTTGAGCCTCGGCAATCCTTGGGCTTGACTTTGTTTCTGACTCCTGCGAGAAGTTTTCATTCTCGTGCAACTTAATGCCGGATGCTTCAGCTAATGTGTTGAATTCATGACTGACCAGGGATTCCGGGCTGGTAAGTTCTGCTGAAGTCACTACCTCTGAGTACG
>JAYTZD010000549.1:0-1157 GCA_043742065.1 Oscillatoriales bacterium | reverse complement strand
CGATCGGGCTGGCAATCCGCAAATCAATTTTTCGCGTTTCCGATGAATGGCTGGACAATGATAGCGCACCGGAAATTGCATCGGTACGAGCTTTGCAGCAGTTATCCCAAAAGTTGCGACAAGCTGCAATTTCCCAATCTGATGAAACTATTTCAACCGCACAACTAACACAGGTGTTTGCTGAAAGTTCTGTTTTGCAAGCAGAGTTTGCAGAGTGGCTTGATAGTTACGGATATTTGAGCGAAGTCGGGACGGATATTGCTGTTGCTACTTGGCGCGAACAACCAGAATTTTACCAAAAGTTGATCGTAACTATGGCGGTCAAATCGGCTGTCACTAATTTAGACTCAAAGTGTGAATTAGGCTTGACATTTGTGCAGAAGTGGCGGTTAGATAAATGTCAGGAGCGAGCTACAGTCAAAAATGAGATTAGCGAAATCTACGCGCGGTTGTTGGCTCATTTACGCTGGACTTTTTTGGGGATAGAAGCTGCTGGATTAGCACTGGAGATATTTGAGGAAACGGGGGATATCTTTTATTTGGAATTTGCGGAAATTCAGCAGTGGATACGCTCAGGTGCGAGTGTTTCGTTTAAGGATATCATTAGAGAAAGACGCGAACAGTTAACAGCCGATCGCGATCGCACTATTCCACCTGTAGTCTACGGCAATCTGTTGCCCAATTCTCAAAAAAGTGCGATCGCACCCACAACATCCGCAACTAACATCATCCAGGGAATTCCCGCAAGTATCGGCTGTGTCGAAGGCTTTGTCAAAATTTGTCGGACAGCGAGCACAGATTTAGGCGAAAATGCGATCGTGGTAGTCCCCTACACCGATGCAGGTTGGGCACCGCTACTCTTAGGAGCAACAGCAATTATATCTGAAGTTGGCGGCCAATTGTCTCACGGTGCGATCGTCGCCCGCGAATACAAAATCCCCGCAGTCATGAATATTGCTGAAGCCACAACTCGCCTGCGAGATGGTCAAAAAGTGCGAGTAGATGGCTATCTCGGTACCGTAGAATTGCTCGAATAAACAGAAATAAAAACGTAAAAATTCATAAAAACAATACGGGATGCGGGAAACTCAGAGACTTTAGTCCTGAGAGGGAAGCGACTCGTGGGACTTCAGTCCCCGTGTTCTTTCTGTCTTTCT
>JAYTZD010000548.1:0-5226 GCA_043742065.1 Oscillatoriales bacterium | reverse complement strand
ATTTCACCAGCAGTTATGGGATTTGGACTGATCGGTTTTGCCCTGTCAAAAGTTCTCTGGTTGTCATTAATCATGATGTTATTTGTGGGAGTTGGTTTCATTTTGCAATTTGCAGCAGGAAACACATTTTTGCAAACAATTGTTGAAGACGAAAAACGCGGCAGAGTCATGAGCATATACACGATGGCATTTTTTGGAGTCACACCCTTTGGCAACTTAGTAGCAGGCGGATTAGCTAATTATATCGGCGCTCCCAATACAGTGATTATTGGTGGTATAATTTGTATTTTAGGATCGGCATTTTTCACCAAACAATTGCCAGCATTACAACACTTGATTCGACCAATTTATCAAAAAATGGGTTTAATCTCCTAAACAACTGGTCAAACTTATCTTCTTCTTTCTTCCCCCCTCTTTCTCTGCGCTCTCTGCGCCCTCTGTGGTTAAAAAATCCAAATTAATCAAATTAATAACAAACAACTTATTTTATGCGCTTAAAATCCCTTGATGTTTTTCGTGGAATTGCGATCGCCTCAATGATCCTAGTCAACAACCCCGGCAGTTGGAAACACATTTATCCGCCACTAGAACACGCAGCATGGCACGGCTGCACCCCAACAGATTTAGTTTTCCCATTTTTCCTGTTCATCGTTGGCTGTGCGATGTCCTTCTCCCTATCAAAATATACCGAAACTACTACAAAAATAGAAACAAATATCTACTGGCGAATTGCACGTCGCGCCGCCATTCTGTTTATATTAGGCTTACTTCTCAATACATCCTCGATCGCCCTTGACGTACTTCTCAACAGTGCCCCCATTGAAAACTTCAGTAAAATCCGGATTATGGGAGTATTGCAGCGAATTGGCTTAGCTTACTTGATTAGTGCGATCGCCATCCTCAACCTCTCCCCCCGCAACCAAAAACTCCTTGCCATAGTCCTGCTTATCGGCTACTGGAGCGCCTTAACCGTATTTGCTGTAGGGGGGTACAGCACAAGCGCACTTACACCAGAGGGCAATTTTGGAGGATATGTCGATCGCATAATTCTAGGTAGCCAACATCTGTATAAAGGTGGCCCCTTCGATCCCGAAGGATTATTCAGCACCTTACCCGCAGTTGTCACAGTCCTCGCCGGCTACTTTACCGGAGAATGGCTGCGAGTACAGCAAATCAAAACTCGCACCAGTATCAACTTAGCAATCTGCGGCCTCTGTTGCGTCGTCATCGGCAGTTTGTGGGGATTTTATTTCCCAATCAACAAACAACTTTGGACAAGTTCCTATGTAGTTTTTACCGCAGGTTGGGCGTTGCTATTACTAGCAGTTTGCTACGAAACAATCGAAGTGCGAGGCTGGAAATGGGGGCGGCCATTTGAAATCATGGGATTGAATGCTATTTTCCTGTTTGTGGCTTCCGGGATTGTCGCCAGAATTCTGTTAAAAACTCATATCGGCAGTGGCAAAACTGCTCCAAGTACCTACACTTGGATTTACGAAAACTGGTTTTTGCCGTGGGCTGGGCCGCTCAATGGTTCTCTGGCATTTGCCGTGACTGCGGTATTATTTTGGTGGTTGATTTTGTATGGAATGTATCGCCGTGGTTGGGAGATTAAAATTTAAAGGACGGATTGTTTGATAAGTCGGCTGGTTCGTAAGTAATAAAGAATGCGACTTGACACTAAAAATCTGTTTATAGTATAATAGATTCATATTATTTAGGGTTTTTAACGTGGATATTTTAATTGAATCAACTAGGGAATTTGAGAAAGATATTGCCATGCTAAATGAAGATGAGAAAGTCGCAGTCATTCAAAAAATTAATTATTGTGCCAGCATTTTTCCAACTCACAAAGCTAATGTCTACCGTAAGCTGCGTCGTCTCCCTTTACCGTCAGCGCTGAATGGTTATGATTCTTCACTTTACACGCTACGGGTTCATCAAAAACTAAGCATGGTTTTGGCCGTTGATGAAGATCCTATTTTTGGGCAAGTTATCTTTACTCTTTTTCGAGCAGTCAAACACGACGACCTCGATCTAGCGTATAAGGGTGTAGCAGAGTCTTTGTATCCAGACCTACTTCACCGCGATCGAGAAACTGCATAAATATAATCAGCTTAAGTTATGGCACAAAACCTTATTCTCTGTGATGAATATGGCATTATTTACGAAGCCATGAAAATTTTGCCAAACGACGAGCTAAAGATTAGTTTTCTTGAAGCTTTAGCAGAACTTGAAGACAAGGAATGTCATAGAATCAGACAATTCCCAAAAACGAGACTGCATAAAGTTAAGGGCGTGAAGCAGGCAGTTTATCGTGCTGATATTGATAAAGTCTCAGGCTGGCGCATCCACGTTCAGTACGTCAATGGACAAATTCATCTCAAGGATATTATTGAAGGGCAAAGACACGACAATGTAATTGAGGTGATTAAATCAAAGAAATCACGCTACCAGTAACCCTAGCAAAGATTTAATCTATAAAAATCCAGTGGAGATTTAGCGATGGAAACTAACAGACAATTCGAGCAAAGTGATACCTGGAGTGAAGAAGATTGCCTTGATGTAACCACCTTTTCTTTGCAATATGCAGCTACTATCTTTCATCGCGACCCCGACATTTTAAGTGGAACTCCTGTCTTTATTGGTACTCGCATCCCCATCAAGACCCTATTTGACTATCTCGAAGCAGGTGATTCCGTGGATGAGTTTCTAGACCATTTCCCCAGTGTCAGACGTGAACAAGCGATTTCAGCGATCGAATTGAGAAATTATGACTGCCCAAATGCCTGAAGCCACGCCAAATTAAGGATTTTGCCCCTAAAAGCCGATCGCCCGCCACGAATCGCTAACTACAAATAAGCCCCACCCGCTAAAATTAAAAAATAGAGACGTAAATAGGCAGGCCCTGTCCAATGATCCCAACAGTTATAGAACAATCCGGTCGTGGCGAACGCGCCTTTGATATCTACTCGCGACTTCTGCGCGATCGCATCGTCTTCTTGGGCCAACAGGTAGACTCAGACTTAGCTAACCTGATTGTTGCCCAATTGCTATTTTTAGACGCCGAAGACCCAGAGAAAGATATTTACCTCTATATCAACTCCCCTGGGGGTTCGGTGTCAGCAGGTATGGGCATTTTTGACACCATGAATCACATCCGCCCCGATGTTTGCACTATTTGTCTCGGTTTGGCCGCCAGCATGGGCGCTTTTCTGCTGAGTGCTGGCGCAAAAGGCAAGCGTATGAGTTTGCCTCACACCCGGATCATGATCCACCAACCTCTGGGTGGAGCTCAGGGACAAGCAACGGATATTGAAATTCAGGCCAAGGAGATTTTGTATCACAAACGCCGTCTGAACGGGTTTTTGGCAGATCATACTGGCCAGCCGCTTTCCCGCATTGAAGAAGATACCGAACGGGATTTCTTCATGTCGGCGCAAGAAGCAAAGGACTACGGTTTAGTGGATCAAGTGATCGATCGCCGTCCTTCTGCAATTCGCCCGATCGCTGCTGTCGCGTAAATTACCAGTAGTCAGGACACGGCAGTGCCGTGTCCCTACGATTAATCCCGCGATGGTTACATCCTAGAAGCCGATCGATTATTTTGGTGTAGGGACACGGCAATGCCGTCTCCTCAATTATTTTGGTGTAGGGAGACGGCATTGCCGTCTCCTCATTTATTTTGGTGTAGGGAGACGGCATTGCCGTCTCCTCATTAGAAGCCGATCGATTATTTGGTGTAGGGAAACGGCATTGCCGTCTCCTCCTTTTCCCTGTTGTCGATGGTTACATCCGATCGCACTTAGTTATCAGATGGCAAAGATTCCAGATATTGCAGAAAATCGAGCAATTCTTCTTTACTTAAAAAATGCCGCGCTTCCTTACCGTAACCTTGTTTGAGATAATCCTTTCCTTGACTGGGACTCCAGCTCAAACGCTTGATTTCATCAGTAGTTTTGCTGTAAATTTGGAGATAATCTAGGAAGTCCAGCAACTCTCCCGCAGACAGAAGTCCCTGGGACATCTTGCCGTAATTGTGTTGTAGACAGTCACTTTCTTGTTTTTTAGTCCATTTCAATCGCTTGAGGATTGCCTCTATATGGGCGATCGTCTCAGAAATATCCTCGATCGCATCACTGGGAATTCCCACAGATATTGGTTCCAACTCCCTGACTTCGGCAGCCCCTTGTAAAAATTCAGTTTGGCTAGCCGTTGGTATGGAAGATTCCTGAAGCGGTTCGCCGTAATTGGAAGAAAGCCAAGCGTCAGAGTCAAATTCCTGTCTAGATCCTGCCACAGTTCGATCGACTATTGGTGGCAAAGGATCTGATATTGGGGCTGGGGCGATCGGCTCTTCGATTAATGGCGATTGAGTCTTGACAAAACTGCTCTGATGTGATAATGCAAAATTGTCTGTGGTCAGAGGCAGTTCTAACACAGGAACAGCCACGGGAGCCGGAACAGCCACGGGTGGCGGAACTGGAACCACAGCAACGGGAGCCGGAGCAGTCACTACTGAAACAGGCGCAACGTGAGCAGCCACGGGAACAACAGCCACGGGAGCAGGAGAAACAGGGGCGACGATCGCAGGTTGAGCAGCAGCATCAAGTTCAAGAACGGCGATCGCACGCAACCGGGCGCGGTCTTCAGCCTCCTCGATCGACTCAGCAGCCGACATACCCGTAGCGATAGTTTTGCCGTCAACCTGAACCAGAGAGCGAACCACAAACTTACCGTGATGAACAGTCAGCAATTCACAGATTAACTGTCCAGTGGGATAAATAGCGCGAAATTGAGCAAACATAATGTTTTGACCCCGAAACCAAAGGGGGCTTATGAATTAAGTGTAGTACACCAGAGAAAACTTTTTCCTGCAACCATCTATTCAACATACAATAAATTAAAGGTGGATCATCTGCGCCACCTTTCACCGAAAAACGAGCGGGAAGTCCCTGGCTTTAGACATGGGGAGGAAAGCGGCAGCGACGACCGTCGCCTAAAAAATATGCCACAGCTTAATACAAAGTGGTATAGTTACAGCGTGACCAAAAAACTGGGATACAAGCCCCGTCACTTCGGCTTCGCTCAGTACATCGCCTTTTAGGACGGCTTTATGCTATAATCCAATTGGTTGAAACACCCACCTAAGATTGCAGCGATATATACTCACTTTGAGTTGAAACCGGGACTGATCTAGCAATAGGGAAAGACTGAAGGGCAATG
>JAYTZD010000547.1:0-5231 GCA_043742065.1 Oscillatoriales bacterium | reverse complement strand
TCGCCCGGACAGTAGAACAAACTCTGAGCAAAGTCTTCCCAAAATTCCTCATTCCCAATCCCGCCACCAAATTCTTCGATGCCTTCGCGCATTTGCTCCCGGAAGTAATCGTGACTCCAAGGGCGACGCGCGACTCCCACCACGGTAGTTTCCGGTGGTAAACGTCGATCGCGCTTCATCTGATAAATTGCTGGTACGAGTTTGCGCTGGGTGAGATCCCCGGAAGCTCCGAAAATGACCAGAATTTGTGGTTCTGGCACTCGTTCTTTTCGCAAACCTACCCGCAGCGGGTTTTCAAGTATTGTGACCATTTCTTATTTTGCCCCTTCTAATGCTGTGAGTCTTGCCAATACAGATTGATAGTTTGCCGTCATTTCTGCCAGTTGCTGGGTGAGGGAGTTGATCTGCCCTTCATATTCTGCCTTGAGTTCCGCCCTAACTTCCTCTCGAATTTTTCTTCTCTCAACCGCCAGACGGACTTCCCAATCTCGATCGCGTTGTAGGAGTTCAGCTTTCAACTGTCTATTTTCGGCTCGAAGTTGCTCCATTTCCAACGCCACAGCAGCAGCACGCCGATCCCTGTTCCTGTTTTGCTGTCGGATTTCCTCTCTAAGTCGCTTATTGTCTGATCGCAATTTCTCCAATTCAGAATCAGTATCTTTAGGCGATCGACCGCTTCCTAGGGATGGAAATCGATCATCCACCAAGCGCTGAACTGCTGCACCAGTGGGCATACCATTCGGCGATAACTTCAGAGCCTCTTGCCAGATTTCGAGTTGCAGTTCTGGTGATAATCCTGCTAGAGGACGCACTTGATTTTCCTTTGTAGGAATTTTGACACCAATTGGTGTCAAATTTTCGATAACCTGCGCTGCTGCAATAAATCGATGAGCCGTCTGCCTTGCTATCCCCCATTTGTCGCGACAATAAGTCTCAAAACTTTTATGAGATTCCCGGTACAGTTTCTGTTCGCGAATCTCATCTAGGGCTTTTCCAACTTCGTAAAATGTCTGAAGTCCATGTTCCACAATCGATTCTAGTTCTTGAAACCTGGCCCGTTCAGTAACATCAAGTTCCGCAATAGCATACTCGCTCTTTAGTAAAGTATTGGTAGTCTGCATAGCAATTCCTCATTGGTAGGAGATGGAGGATTCGAGTTAAAGCTTCTGGCCGGATTCCTCTTGGAGGGGAAATCTATTTTACTCTCTAGGATTTTTGTCACCAATTGGTGTCATTTTTCCAGTTTAGGATTCAAAACTCAGCATTTAGGAACCAAAAATCACAGTTGATTTTACTCTCTAGGACTTTTGTCACCAATTGGTGTCATTTTTTCAGTTTAGGATTCAAAACTCAGCATTTAGGAACCAAAACAATTATCTATTTAGACTCCTAAATGCTTCTGCCTTAAAGGATACAGATATCCTTTTAGCCAACAGGTGCGAGCTTCTGCACTTTCTCTGCCAAGGAATCCATCAGGGATTGGAATGGGCTGACGAATTTCTCAATCCCCTCCAAGAGCAAGTCTCCCATCACTTGATCCAAGTTGATGTCGATATCTGGATCTTTAAGACTTTCGATCAGCGCGTAAGCTTCTGCCACGTTGTTCTCAATCCGGGGTGCGACATCGCAGTGATCGAAACAAGCTTCAACGGTGTTCGGCGGCAAAGTATTCACCGTGTCGGGGCCGATTAATTCATCAACGTACATCACATCGCTGTAGTTGGGGTTTTTGGTGCTGGTACTCGCCCACAACAGCCGCTGCACTTCGGCTCCCTTTGCTGCTAATGCTTGCCACCGATCGCTCGCCACGATCTCTTTATATTTCTGGTAAGCTACTTTGGCATTGGCGATCGCAATTTTTCCCTTCACCGCTTCCAGTTTGGCTTTCGTAGCAACATCAGTGACTCCTTGGAGTTTCGCGTCAATCTGACCATCGATGTTGATGTCAATCCGGCTCAAGAAGAAACTGGCAACTGAAGCAATATTGCTCACATCCAAACCTTTAGCGGCCCGCACTTCCAAGCCACGAATATAAGCCCAGAAGGTTTCAACGTAGCTGTCAACAGAGAACAGCAAAGTCACGTTAACGTTAATCCCTTCGCTGATGACTCGTTCCACTGCGGGCAATCCTTGGGCAGTTCCCGGAATCTTGATCATCACATTTGGTTTGCCGATCGCCTGATAATAACGCAATGCTTCACTAATCGTACTTTCTGTATCATTGGCGATCGTCGGTGGCACTTCAATGCTGATGTAACCATCCAAACCCTTCGACTCTGCGTAAACCGGGGCGAAGATGTCGCAAGCATTGCGGATATCTTCAAAAACTAGAGATTCGTAAATTTCGAGTACAGATTTACCCGCCCGGATGCCAGCTTCGATATCAGCATCGTAAATCACATTGCCCGCGATCGCCTTCTCAAAAATAGCCGGGTTCGATGTAATCCCTCGTAGCCCGCGACTTTCAATCATCTTTTTGAGTTCGCCCGACTCGATCAGATCCCGAGTCAAATTGTCCATCCAGATGCTCTGGCCAATTTCTTTGATTTCTAACAGGTGATTCTTCGTCGCTTCTGTCATGATCTGTAACTCCTACAATTTGATATTGGATAATTGGGAATTGAGAATTGGCAATTGGGAATTAAAACATTCTTGCTTCCTAACCTCCATTACATCCGTTACATCCGTTACACAATCCGTTGCCGAACTTCCTAACCTCCATTACATCCGTTACATCCGTTACACAATCCGTTGCCGAACTTCCTTCACTCTTCAATTGTTCTAGGATTGCGCGATCGATGCTTTAATAAAAGACTCAACCAGCGCTACATTTTCTTTGCTGCCAATAATCAAAGGCGTGCGCTCGTGAATCTTCGTTGGCACCACGTCCAAGATGTCTTGAATACCCGTACTAGCGCGCCCGCCAGCTTGTTCCATCAAAAACGCCAAAGGAGCCGACTCATAGAGTAAGCGCAATTTGCCATCGGGGTTTTTCACTGTTCCTGGGTACAAAAACACGCCTCCCTGAAATAAAATCCGGTGGAAATCTCCCACCAAAGCCCCGCCGTACCGGGCGGTATAACCTTCGCTGCGGTGTACATAGCGAATGTAATCCCGAAAAGGTTCGTCCCACTGCCAAAAGCTACCTTCATTGACACTGTAAATCGGGCCACTGTCTGGAATCTTGATGTTTTCGGTTGATAGAATAAATTCGCCCAAACTGGGATCGAGGGTAAAGGAATGAACGCCTTGCCCGATCGAATAAACGAGCATGGTACTAGGGCCGTAGAGCACATAGCCGGCGGCGATTTGCTTGTGCCCGTGTTGCAGCAAATCTGAAGCAGAACCGTCTGCATCGTCCCCTTCTTGCTTGCGGATGCTGAATATGGAACCGACATTCAGATTGATGTCAAGATTGGAAGAACCGTCTATGGGATCGTAGAGCAGACTGTAACGCCCGATCGGACAATTTTCGGGAATATAATAGGGTTTTTCCATTTCCTCGGAAGCCAAGCGACAAACAAGTCCACTTTGTTGGAATACCGAGATAAACACTTCATTAGCATAGATATCCATCTTTTTGACGGATTCTCCCTGCACGTTGACAGCCCCTGTAAACCCTAAAGCATCTTCCATTAGCCCGGCTCTGCTGAGTCGCCTTGCGATCAGCTTGGCCGCTAGCCCGATGCGACTCATCAGGGCGCTGAGATCCTGAGCATCTGCTGAAAAGCTTTGCAGTTGCTGGAGTACATGACGGGATAGAGTAGTGCAATCGCGGTCTAAGGATTGCACCTGATCGATCGGGCCAAGGCGGGTTTCCCCTATGGGCGCGTGTACCATGATTTTGATGTCCTCCCTGTCTTGTGGCTCCCTCGTTTGGGATTTTTCAGGTGTTGCTGAATCGGCGATGAGACCGATATTCCTGCAACTTCTATCTTAGGGATGGTTTTGCGATCGGGCATGGAACTTTAGGGTAACTTTAGATCCGTTACATAAAATTGAGGAGTGCGATCGACTGTTGAGTCGGGAATTGTATTCAAAATTACTAAATTTTTTATTATAGAAAGCATTTGCGATCCGATCTCCCTAACTAATTTATTTTTTCTTTCTGGCTCTTCTTTTTGCAACGCCAAGTTCCGTGCGGTTAGTCATAAAAATACCGCAGACGATGAGCAACATACTGAAGATATGCACTAATCTGATCGGTTCACCTAAAAAAAGCCACGCAGCAATTCCACTGAAGACCGGAACCAGGTAATAGATCAAGGCTGTGCGGGAAGGACCGATTAGGATAATCGCCTGATTCCATGCAAGAAACGCCACTACTGAGGAAAAAATTCCAACGTAGAGTAAGGCAAGCAAGATCGAAGGATTGAAAACAACAGGGTGATAAATCCAACATTCCAGCACATAGAAAGGCGTTAAGAACAATAGCCCTAAGCTAAAAGTACATAAGGCGAAAGTTTTCATTCTCATGGTGGCTGGCTTGCGCTTTACTAGCATGGTGTAGCCAGCGAAAATTATGGCTGCTAACAGCATATACAGATCGCCAATTGCGAAGAAAGAAATACTCAACAGCTTCTCTAACGAGCCTCCCGCGATCAACAATACGACACCGATCACCACCACCACAATCCCCATGACACGAGTTAAAGAGATCGGTTCGCCATAAAAAAGACGAGACATAAGTACCACAAAAATAGGAGAAGAAGTGGCGATTAAAGATAGGTTCATTGCCTGCGTTGTGTGACCCGCAATGTAGATCAAGGTGTTAAAAACAGTCACGCCTGACAACGCCGATACGGCCAAGTAGGGGAGATGTTTTTGAACCTGTTTCCAGTCTTCGACTGTCACCCGCACGGCAAATGGTGTCAATGTCACAACGGCAATCGTCCATCGCCAGAAAGCTAGACCCACTGGTAGGATATCCTCAATAAAAGCTCTGGCAATGATAAAGTTGCCAGCCCAAATGACAGTGGCAACTAATGCCCAAAAATAACCCATTGAAACCAGAGACTTAGGCTGTGCTTGACTCAATGTACCCCCTCTCCCATTTAAGATTTTTTGTTTCATTGCTCAAGAAAATTTACAACCCATTTTGCGACCAGTTGAGTGTCGGGGGCGTCATCCAGTGACTGGAGTTTAGACTAAAAAACGATCGCATCTAAAAGTAGCTGCCTTTGAAGATAGGCAAGCTGTTGCTCAAAAATTCAAAATGTAGAAGATTAAAT
>JAYTZD010000546.1:0-23868 GCA_043742065.1 Oscillatoriales bacterium | reverse complement strand
AACAAAACACTTGTGATTTTCATTAGACTCGAACTTTAATTAGGAGACGGCAGTGCCGTGTCCCTACAATATTATTTTCGGTAGGGACACGGCACTGCCGTCTCCTCTATTTGCTGGAAGGTTGTACTTGGTACGCTGTGATTGAGCAAATTCATCAAAAGAACGGAACCGTCCTAACTCAAAATCATTTAACCCCTGCTGAATACCCTCAATAGCTTCTTCAGAGTCCCGCGCTTCCCATTCTAATATCCGAGTTAGTAATTGGGCAGCCACAAGGCTAATGTCTTCTCCTTGGCGATCGGCTTTTTCACGCAGTAGTGCTTCTATTTCTGGACTGAGGGAAATCGCAATACTCATAAATTTGCTTCCTTA
The DNA here is from genome assembly GCA_043742065.1 of Oscillatoriales bacterium. Taxonomy (GTDB): domain Bacteria; phylum Cyanobacteriota; class Cyanobacteriia; order Cyanobacteriales; family Microcoleaceae; genus Microcoleus. The sequence continues at coordinate 23,496 of JAYTZD010000546.1, read as the reverse complement.
GCATTAAGCTGTTGACAATAATTATATAGCAATATTCTTGTAGGGGCAAACCCCCCGTGGTTGTCCCGATGACGGCTGGGGTAGGCACGGGGGCACTACCCCTACATATTTGTACTGATTTAGGATTGCTATAGCAAACTGAAAATGCGATCGCCTAAAAAAGTTTATTCATAAACTCTTCGTCTCAACAGAAGGGCACAAATCTGCAAGTTCGCAAACATCACAAGTCGGATTTCTGGCATTACAAACTGCCCGACCATGATAGACTAATCGAATTGACCAGTTTTCCCAATCTGGCTGCGGCAACAATAGCATTAAATCTTGCTCAATCCGAATTGGATCTGGATGTTTAGTCAATCCCAAGCGCTGACTTAATCGTTTGACATGAGTATCGACTGTCACGCCCATATGAATCCCAAAAGCGTGGGCGAGTACGACATTAGCCGTTTTGCGCGCAACTCCCGGCAATTCTAATAGTAATTCCATTGTCTGCGGAACTTGATTATTGAATTTATTGGCGATCGCCCAACAAGCACCTTTAATATTTTTAGACTTATTCCGATAGAAACCAGTCGATCGCACTAAACTCTCCAATTCGTCCAAATCCGCATTACCCAGAGTCACCGCATCGGGAAAACGCTCAAATAAAGCGGGTGTCACCAGATTAACTCGCGCATCGGTGCATTGAGCCGAGAGAATTGTCGCCACCAGCAACTGCACCGGAGTTTCGTAATCGAGAGTGCAAGGAGCTTCTGGATACAGGCGTTTGAGGCGAATTAAGATTTCGTGCGATCGCTTTTTTAAACTTAACTTTTTAGTCATTAGTCATTAGTCATTAGTCATTAGTCATTAGTCATTAGTCATTAGTCATTAGTTATTTACAACAGATTGAGGTCAATTCCCATTTCGCGGAGTCGAGCTTCTAAAGCTTGCGATCGCGATCGTTCTTTTTCCAGCAAAGCTTCTGCCTGTTCGGCACTGTTCGGTATTTTCTGACATTGATTCTCCGTTGTCATCTGGGTAGATAATCTTTGATTTGTCGGGAGATTGTAGTTGTTGTGTAACCATTGCTATTTCCCCCTAATTGGCTGGTCGAGCTATAGTAGTCATCAGTCATAAATGTTGTAATGACTAATGACTACTGACTACTGACTAATGACTACTATTGCAACAGATTTCGCATCCAATCTATCCCAGCCAAATTAGCTGTATCCTTAATAATCAAGAAAATTCCCAAACCCAGCAACAGCATCAAACCACTCTGCATCACATTTTCCTGAATCTGGTTTGGCAAAGGTTTACCGCGCACTCCTTCGATTAAGAGAAAAGCTAGTTGGCCACCATCCAAAGCAGGTAAAGGCAAGATATTAATCACAGCCAAATTGATGCTAATTAGCACAGCATACTGAAACAAACTTGCTGCATCCGATCGCGCAATCCCTGCACCAATCGCCACAATCGCCACTGGCCCAGACAACTTCTGAGCAGTTTGACCAAAATTACTAAATAACTGCCCGAAACCTTGAAATGTCAGCACGACAATCCGCTCAAATTCAGCCGTGGCCTTGGTAAACGCCTCGACAATGCCGACTCGCTGCCGCACCACAGTACCATTGGAAGTTAGCTGTACCCCAATGCGACCTTTTCCGTCGGGGGTCAATTCGGGAGTTACTGTTACCACAAATTTCTGTTCTTGACGCAGAATTTCTAAGGCTAGGGCTTGGTTGGGATGATTTTGGATTTCCGCGACCAAAGATTTGATTGCTTCGCTGGAAGCCCCTAATTCCCTACCGTCAACGGACAGTACGATGTCTCCTGCTTTGATGCCGGCTTTGGCCGCTGCGGAACTGACTTCGATCGCGACTTCGGGCACTTTAACTCCTGGTTGATAGTTCAATTCGGCTGCGCCGACTGTGCCAAATTGCACGACTAGCAGGAAGTAAGCAAAGATTAAGTTGGCAATAACTCCTGCACTAATCACGATCGCGCGATCGAGCACAGGCCGATTTTTGAGCAAATTCGGGTCATTTGGAGGGATACTGCTTTCTGGATCATCATCGGGAAAACCCACGAAACCTCCCAGGGGAAAGGCTCTGAGAGCATATTCGGTTTCTGGACCTTGGTATTTCCAGAGGATGGGGCCGAAACCAATGGAAAAGCGGTTGACGTGGATGTGTTGGAGTCTCGCCGCTAGGAAGTGGCCGAGTTCGTGAACGACAATGAGGATACCTAAAACTGCGATCGCTGCCAAAACTGACATGAAGGATTCCAATTATACTTTTAGTTGACTTTGATTTATTTTAATGTCTTTTGAAGATAGATGACTTGCGATCAACAATTTTCGGTCAAACTGGACTGATAGCAGAAGGAAGTTCGGCAGCGGATTATGTAGCGGATGTAACGGATGTCAGTCCGATGAGAGTCGGAAGAAGGAAGTTCAGCAAAGGAATTCCCGATGCCCAATTCCCAATTCCCAATTCCCAATTCCCAATTCCCAATTCCCAATTCCCAATTCCCAATTCTTAATTTATGAAAGAAACTTCTTTGAATATTATCGCTATTTCTATTTTCGCCATCACCGTTTCAATCTTATTGGGGCCTTTATTCAATATACCAGAGGCCGTACCTGCGATCGCCACTTTTTGTCTTTTGGGGCTAGCCACCCTCGACAGTTTCCAGTGGCAAGGTCAAGGTGGCACAATTTTAGTAGACTTGCTAGCAGGAAGTTCTAAACAAAGGCGCGATCGCATCCTCCATCACGAAGCCGGACACTTCCTAGTCGCGCACCTATTAGGAATTCCCGTCACCGGCTACGCCCTCAACGCTTGGGAAGCCTTTAAACAAGGGCAATCAGCCCAAGGCGGTGTCAGATTTGAAGACGAACAATTAGCAGTTGAACTGCAAAAAGGCACACTTTCCGCCCAACTTTTAGACCGATACTGCACTATTTGGATGGCCGGAATCGTCGCTGAAAACTTTGTCTATGGTAATGCCGAAGGAGGAGCAGAAGACCGCACAAAAATCAATGCAATTTTCACACAACTGCGGCGGCCAAGTTCCGAAATTCAATTCAAACAAAACTGGGGTTCTCTCCAAGCCAAGAATTTAATTGAAACCCATAAATTAGCCTATGAATCTCTGGTAGCAGCAATGGCAGAAAGAGCAACAGTAGATGAATGTTGTGATATTATTCAGCAAAAATTGTAGTCAAAAAAAGCTTCTAAAAATCCAAAAGTTATGTTAGAACACAACTTTTTCGCAAAAACATTGCCACCAGCTAACCCAAGTCAAGAAAAATTGCTTTGGCTGTTCGGTTTCCGCATCGACCCGGAAACCGAAGCACCGAATTTATATACCCTAATTGTTTATGGAGAACAGGAACCGCCTTTAGTAGCCGGCGGTCAACTGGTTTTTTTTAGCCGTCCTGAGTTAGCGATTAATGCTCTCCAATTGTGCGATATTGATGTCACCACATTGGGAATGCCACCAACAGAAATAGATGCTATCTGTGACATAGCAGAAACTCTATATTTGCTGGATGCAGAAGATATTGACGAGTCAGATACTATCGTCAATTGTTTGAACACGTTGTTTGATTTAGTTAAGGCGACATTAATGCCAATGCCAACGGAATATAAGCGCGTGCTTTATGCTTTTGCAGATCACTTGACTTTTGACCAAGAGTTTGCGAGTTTTTTAAATGAAGAAGATATTCAGCGTTCTGAAATTGTCAATGCTATTTTGTGGTGTGTTGGAGCAATTACAGCTAAATCTAGATTGCTGATATAGCAATTTTGGATTTTGGATTTAAAGTGCGATCGGGACTATATCAAAGAAACCGGGTTTTTTACCAGTGTTAAAGTCTCAAATGCAGTATTTTAATAAAAACCCGGTTTCTGCCTCTAGGACTCTAGGTAATATCGCAAAAGGAAATTATGCCATGACTATAGCAGATGTACGTTTATGGACTGTAACCGAATACCATCGCATGAGCGAAACTGGCATTCTCAATCCCGATGAACGAGTCGAATTAATTGATGGGCAAATTATTTCAATGAGTGCCAAAAATCCTCCCCACGCAGCAACTAATCTCTGTGCGGCGGACTATCTCAGAAATCTATTAACGGGACTTGCTTTAATTCGCATCCAAGATCCGATCGCCCTAAGTACAAATTCACAACCAGAACCGGATATTGCTGTAGTACAAATTGACTCCCGACTCTACCAAGATTTTCACCCCGCACCGGCTAACATTTTCTTGTTAATAGAAATAGCTGACACGACTTTAGAAACAGACCGCAAGCGGAAAGCGCCAGCTTATGCTAGGGCGGGAATTGCTGATTATTGGATACTTGATGTTAACAAGTGGCAAGTTTATGTCTTTCGCGAACCGCGTGAGGGAAACTATCAACTAGAAACAATATTTAATGAAGATGATGTTTTGTCAATGCTGGCATTTCCAGAAATAGAAGTTCAGATTTCACGACTATTTCCTTAAGTTTGTGGGGGCGGGTTTATTGATATTAAACGAATCATCAAAACGTTGTAGGGGCGGGTTCGCAAACCATACAGAACAATGACCAAAAATTCAGATAAACCCGCCCCAACCCCACCACAAATCTGAACGTACATTTGGCTGGTTTATTGGGTTCGGGCGGGTTTATGAGATTGTTTGTTTTGTGGCGATTATTGTTGTGAACCCGCCCCTACCAACCGCAAATCTGAACGTACATTTGGCTAGTTTATTGGGTAGGGCGGGTTTTTGAGATTGTTTGTTTTGGGGCGATTATTGTTGGTGAACCCGCCCCTACAAATCTATCAATTCGCAATGCTCAATTTCCAATTGCCAATGACTAAATTTTCAGAATAATCCCGATCGCCATAGTAAACTTAGTCATAAGACGAATAGCAAGCTATACTCCTAGTACAAAGTCCTCACCTATCAAACAACCCGGAAATCAAAGTTTATGAGCAACACTTCCCCTCCGATCGCAGCCACCAACAACCCCGAATCAAAAAAACTCAGTTTCTCGACAAAATTAGCCTACGGTGCGGGAGACCTCGGCCCAGCCATCACTGCGAATGTCCTGGTATTTTTCCTACTATTATTTTTTACCAGTGTCGCCGGTTTGTCTCCTGGTACTGCTAGCAATATTCTGCTGATTGGTAAGATTTGGGATGCTATAAATGATCCCATTGTGGGGGTTTTGAGCGATCGCACATCTCACCCCTGGGGCCGCCGATATCCTTGGATGGTATACGGCGCAATTCCCTTTGGCATCTTCTTCTTTTTGCAGTGGATTGTTCCTAGCGAAAATCCAACCATACTGTTTTGGTACTATGTGATTATCTCTATTTTATTCAACACCGCTTACACGGCTGTCAATCTTCCCTACACTGCACTTACCCCAGAATTAACCCAAGACTACAACGAACGCACTAGCCTGAATAGTTTTCGGTTTGCATTCTCGATTGGTGGCAGTATTCTGTCACTAATTTTAGCACAAATTATCTTCGCTTTAGTTAAAGACAATACTCAAAAATACATCATATTAGGTGCTGTCTGTACAGTCATTTCAGTATTACCTTTGTATTGGTGTTTTTTGGGAACTCGCAAACACGTTTTATCTCAATTAAAAGAAAATCCAGTAGAAGATAATTCCACATCCTTGCCACTCAAAGAACAGTTGCGGATTGCTTTTAATAATCGCCCTTTTTTGTATGTAATTGGCATTTATCTCTGTTCTTGGTTGGGAGTCCAATTAACTGCTTCTATTTTGCCTTACTTTGTGATCGATTGGATGAAACTACCGCAGGAAGCTTTTACCCAAACTGCGATCGCGGTTCAAGGTACTGCACTCGCTATGTTGTTTGTTTGGAGTAGAGTTAGTGAAAGATACGGCAAAAAAGCCGTATATTTTATGGGCATGAGTTTGTGGATTATCGCCCAAGCTGGACTGTTTTTCTTGCAACCAGGACAAGTATTGCAGATGTACCTGTTAGCAGTCATGGCTGGTGTCGGAGTTTCGACTGCTTATTTAGTACCTTGGTCGATGATACCCGATGTGATCGAGCTCGACGAACTGCAAACTGGAAAAAGACGGGAAGGGGTGTTCTATTCGTTTATGGTACTGCTGCAAAAAATGGGGTTGGCGCTGGGTTTGTGGTTTGTAGGACAAGCATTAGAAAGAGCTGGATTCCTTGCCACGGTTCAGGGACAAGCACCACCTGTACAGCCTGATTCTGCACTGTTTGCGATTCGAGTTGCGATCGGGCCTTTGCCCACAATTGCTTTAATTGCTGGCATGATTCTCACATATTTTTATCCGATTACCCGCGAAGTTCATGCCGAAATATTGTTGAAACTCAGAGAAAAAAAAGCAGGGAATTAACATCAAATCCGGTGGCATCGGAATCATATAGAGGACACGGCAGTGCCGTGTCCTCCGTTTATATAATTCCGATGCTAACGGATTTGATATAACATTACTAACAGCCGGGACACGGCACTGCCGTGTCCCTACGGGGAACCTCATAAAACTGTAATCTGCTGTAAATCAATTTACCAATTCCTGATCCTGCCCAATCGGAAATGTTACAGTAAAAGTAGTTTTGCCATTCCCGCTTGCAACTTCAATTTTCCCTTCCAATTGTTCGACAAGTTTTTGGGCTAAAGCTAAACCCAAACCTGTGCCACCTTGTTTCCAGGGATCGGCATTAGGAACACGATAAAATTTCTCAAAAATCCGAGGCAATTCCGAACTCGGAATTTCTGATTCATTGCTGAGTGTAAATTGGATTTCTGAGTTTAAAATATTTCCTTTTGCTGGTCTTTCTTGTCCCTTCTTTGCACCTGTACACTCCACCCTGAGAGCAATCTCACCGTCATCGGCAGTATATTTGCACGCATTGTTTAGCAATTCTGCTAAGATTCGCCCCAAACTAGCGCGGTTGGAATAGATAGTGGGGAGTTTGGAAATGAAATCGACTCGCAAATGCTGGTTGCGGTTTTGGGCGCGGGTGTAGAATGGTTCAATAATGTTAGGTAGCCAGATTTGTAAGTTTACTGGTTCGAGGTCGATCGCACAAGCTCCTGCTTCAAGTCGTTGCAAATCGAGCAAAGCATTAATTAGATCGGTTTCTCTAGTACATTCTGCTTCTAATATTTCTAAATAAACTTGACGGCGGTTGATCGTCGGAGAAACTTTCAGCATATGAATCGCCATTTTCATATTAGCTAAAGGTGTCCGCAATTCGTGGGAAACTGTGCTAAGAAATTCATCTTTGATCACGTTTAATTGCTGGAGTTCATGAACTTTTTGCTGCAATTCGGCGGTGCGTTCTTGAACTTGGCGTTCGAGGTCGGTGTTGAGGTTCTGCACCTGCTGATAGAGTTGTGCTTGCTGAATGGCGATCGCAACCTGAGTTGCCAGTTGCAGTAGCAAATCGATTTCTGAAGGCTGCCACTGTCGGGATTCAGAACATTGGTGGACGCACATCATCCCCCATAAATTACTGTCTTGCAAAATTGGGACAATTAAATATGCTTTGATTTCCGCTTTCTGGAAGCGCGCATATTTTTCGGGACTCAAATTAGCTTGGTCAATGTGGGGAACGGCATAAATTTGCTCTTCTACCACCGATTCACCTTCTTTCCACATAGTATCTGGAAAGATTTCTCCCAAAATAGAAGACCAATTTTCGGCAACGGATTCTGCCACGACAATGCCGGAATTGTTCGACTCTAAATGCAGGATTGCTACTCGGTCTGCTTGCAAAACTTGGCGGACTTCATCGACGCTGGCGTGGAGAATTTCTTCGAGGTTTAGGGATTGGTGAATCCGCAAGGCAATCTGAGTCAAAAGCCGATCGCGCTGTACTTGTTCGTGCAGTTTTGCCGTTCGTTCCCGCACCTGTAGTTCTAGCTTGGTATTCCGACTTTGTAGTAGTTCCACTTTTTCGGCTTGGAGTTGATAAACTGAGTGCTGCAACTGTTTGACAACTCTGTACATTTCTGTCGGGTCGAGGACTCTCAGCAAGCTGGTTTGAGTAATAATTCCCAACAGTTCTCCTCGTCCCCCGCACACGACTAATCGCTGCACTTGTTCCTGCTGCATTTGTTTGTGGGCCTGCCACAGCGAATCGGCTGGTTTGATTAGTTTCAGGGGAGTGACCATGACTTGGGAAGCCAAGGTTTTCTCGAAATCTAGTTCGAGAAACTGCGCTTGTACAATGTCGTATTCGGTGATTATGCCTAGGGGTTGCTGAAAAGAATAGTGAAAAATGGAGGTATGATCATTTTTGGGTTTCTCCATTGTGACTTCTTTGTTTCTTGTAATCACTACGGAACTGACTTGATGTTGTGAAATCAGTTCCGCTATTGTGAACAGCGAGGAGGTGTGGGGCGCTGTAATTGGCGTAGTCATCAATTCTGCGACTCGCCGCAATTTGAGAATGTTTGAGGGTTGCAAAACTTGACGAATTCTTTCCCTAGTCAGGACTCCTACCAAGTGGCGAAATTGATTGACTATGGGCAAATAGCGAATTCCGTGCTGGCGAAATAAGGATAAGGCGGCGAACACGTCTTGGTCGTCGGATTCTGTCAGGGATACTGATACTGGGGACATGACTTCGGAAATCGGTATTTTGTGTAGGGCTACTTTTTTCTGAGTGCCTATTTTTCTAGAAGCAATCAGCCGAACTAGGTCGGCGGGAGTTAATATTCCCATCAATAGCCCTCGGCTGGGGTTTTCTGATAAATTTCCCACGCCAATCATCTGCTGGTTATGCACCACCAGCACGCACCGGGCGCGCATTTTGTCCGCTGGGAGTAATTCGTGCGTGACTCCGCGGTCTGAGGGTAAAGTTGTCTTGACTAGGGGACAACTGTTTTGCAACTGACTCATCAGCGCGATCGCTACTACTAAGGAAGTGTCCGGCCCAGCAGTTAGGGGGTAGCGGTCGATCGCTTGTTCTAATGCTGAGGAGTAAAAGGGCTGGTGGTAAAACGCCATAATGGTAGATCGGTAAGCCTATAATTATTGAAAAAACAGACAGCCGATGGTCATTTATAAATAATTATAATTCGTTTAAATAGAGAAGCTACAGAAAATTATAGACAGGTTTTTGACTACTGATCGACGATCGCCTATAGGAGTTTTCAATCGGATGAAATACAGCCCTGCGGCTCTAGGGACATGGCATTACCGTGTCTCTACCGTATTGTGTACTTCACTCAACGAAGAAATGCTATATAATCAAAACAAGAGAAATGTAAAGTTTTACTAAAAATTCATCCCTAATGACCATTTTAAGCTTAACGGAAATTGCAGCTAAGTTAGAAAGCGAAAATTCAGCCGATCGCATGGTAGCTTTGGCCAACTTGCGGAATGTGCCGGCAACAGAGGCGGTGCCTTTGATTAAAAAGGTGTTGAATGACAAAAGTTTGCAGGTGCGATCGATGGCTGTGTTTGCTCTTGGGGTCAAACCGACTGAAGAGTGCTATCCCATTCTAGTCAAATTGCTAGAAACTGACCCGGATTACGGGATTCGCGCTGATGCTGCTGGTGCTCTGGGCTATCTGGAAGATATCAGAGCTTTTGACGCTTTGGTGCACGCTTTTTATGAGGATACGGAATGGCTGGTGCGCTTCAGTGCGGCGGTTTCTCTGGGAAATCTCAAAGATCCGCGAGCTCGTGATGTGTTGCTGAAAGCTCTCGAAAGCGAACAAGTGGTGATTCAGCAGGCGGCGATTTCGGCTTTGGGAGAAATTAAGGCGATTGAGGCGATCGATCGCATTTTGAATTTTGCTCAGTCAGAAGATTGGCTAATCCGTCAGCGGCTAGCCGAAGCTTTGGGAAATTTGCCTAGTTCCAAAAGTATCTCAGCTTTAAAATACTTAGAAAAAGATAGCAATTCTCAAGTATCTGAGGCTGCAACATTTTCTCTCGATCGTTTGTCGAAAACAGAGCAATAATAGATACCGATACTTTTTTCAAAAGCAACCCAGGACACGGCATTGCCCTGTCCCTACAATTAATCTGGCGTAGGGAGACGGCATTGCCGTATCCTGATTTCTTAATTTTTCGGGAGACGAAGTTAAATGCCCTATAGTCAGTTTAGTGTCGAACAGATTAAGACAAATTTTGGCATAACCTTGACGAGAACGGTTGACTTATTTGCCGACATCCCTGAAATAGAACCCAGCAGTTTTTTGAAAGAAACTTTGCAATTCAATCTGCCTTTAGCACTAGAGATTAACTCTGAGAAAGCTCGCTCCGAGCTAATTGTCGCGCCAATATTAGTTGCGATCAAAAAGCTGCTACCGGAACGGATTAGTTTATTTTCAGGTCGAGAATTCAATGTAGATGCTGCTAGGGGTTTGAGCGGTTGTTGCGATTTTCTAATTAGCCGATCGCCGGAACAGCTAGTCATTGAATCCCCTGTTATCGCCTTGGTTGAAGCCAAAAATGACAACATTCAATCCGGCTTAGGACAGTGCATGGCAGAAACGATCGCAGCACAAATATTTAACCAGCGTCAAGAAAATGACATTCAGACAATTTATGGAGTTGTCACAACTGGGAGTATCTGGAAATTTTTTAAGTTAGAAGGAATTGCGATCGAGATGGATACCAATGAGTATTTTATCAATAATGTTGGTAAAATACTCGGTATCTTAATAAATTTTATAGAGTCTTGAGTGAAACCTCAATCCCGGTAGGGACACGGCATTGCCGTGTCCCTACTTCATAAACCTGTAATACGCTGTATTATTTAAGCTGCGATGGCAAATCGCAAGCTAAGATAGTTGTTGATATCCTTCATTTTACCAAACCCAACCATGAATCAACTACCGAATCCGTTTAACTCAAATCCATCCAATCCCCTAGACCCCTTAAATCAAGATCCCGATCAACTTGATGACGAAGGTGGAGAATTGCCGAAACGCTACCATCCAGCAACTAAAAAAACCCTGCAAAAATTCTTTATTATCCTGATAGTTGTCGGTGCAATTATTGGGGGAATTGTATCTATAGGTGTGCTCTCGCTGATGCAAAAAGCCGGACTGACTACTGTTCCAGCCAGGGTAGAGAATTCTAAATAATTAATGCTTAAAAAATCTACAATTGCGCCGGATTTGGTAGCGCAGTCGCCAATTTCGGCAAAACAGATTGCTGCGGGCTTTCACGCTCTTTCTGACCCCCTGCGGATTCAGATTTTGGAGTTGCTGCGGGAACAGGAATTGTGCGTTTGCGATTTGTGCGATCGGCTTTTGGTTCCTCAACCTAAACTCTCTTTCCACCTCAAAACCTTGAAGGAAGCAGCTTTAGTCCGCAGCCGCCAAGAAGGCCGCTGGATCTACTACAGCCTCAATCTAGTTCAGTTTCTCGCCCTGGAACAGTACCTGTCGGACTACCGCCGTTTTAGCCAGATCTTGCCGGCGCGCCCCTGTTCTGATGCAGATTAACCCATCAATATTTCTTAATGTGTTCATTGCCTAATTCTCTTCTACTATACTTGACATATCAAATTTTGTTGATATGATGCAAATGTACCCCTTAGTTATGGCATTGGGTGAAGTCAATGAACCCAGCAGCAAAGTCGAAGGTTTTCGGACTAAGTATAATTGCTTTGACAATTGGTGCGATCGCGCTCCTCAACTCCTGCGGACAAGTCCAGTCGCAAGAGTCACAAAGCATTAAAATAGACGGTTCCAGCACTGTGTATCCAATTACGGATGCGATCGCAAAAGAATATCAAAACACGAATCCCAAAAAAGCATCAATTACTGTTGAATTTTCCGGCACTGGCGGTGGATTTAAAAAGTTTTGTGCTGGCGAAACAGACATCAGCAACGCCTCGCGACCCATCCGCCCAGAGGAAATGGAAGCTTGCAATAAAGCTGGCATCCGCTACTACGAATTACCGATCGCATTTGATGCCCTCACAGTAGTAGTCAATCCCAAAAATGACTGGGCAAAAGACATTACTGTAGAGGAATTGAAAAAGATTTGGGAACCCGCCGCCCAAGGTAAAATTACCAAATGGAATCAGATTCGACCTAATTGGCCAAACCGACCGATAACCCTCTACGGTGCAGGCAAAGATTCTGGTACATTTGACTACTTCACAGAGGCAACAGTAGGTACTGCTAAATCCAGTCGCACCGACTATACAGCTAGTGAAGATGATACAGTTTTAGTGCAAGGAGTTATTAAAGACGAAAATGCTTTAGGTTACTTTGGATTTGCCTATTACGAAGACAACCAAAGTAGATTAAAAGCTGTAGGTATTGACAGAGGCAAAGGAGCAGTTTTGCCTTCCCGCGAAACTGTAGAAAAAGCTCAGTATCAGCCCCTGGCACGACCTCTATTTATCTATGTCAGCTACAACTCGGCTCAAAAGAAAGTAGAACTACGCAACTTTGTAGAGTTCTACATGAAGAAAGCTCCGACCTTAGTTAGTTCTGTGGGTTATATTCCTTTACCAAAAGAAGGCTATCAACTAATTTATCAGCACTTCTACAATGGCAAGGTGGGCACGGTTTTTGGTGGAAAGGCTCAGCTTGACTCGACAATTGGAGAGTTATTGCGACAGCAGGCAACTTTTTAGGTATCGGTGGTCATCTGTCAAATGTTTTAGCTTGTTAGCTGTTAATCTTGATTGGTAACTAAAATCTAACAAGAGAGGTAAATTTATCACGGATCGACTCAATGTTCAAGTCAGTTTCTAAGACGGCAAGCAGCTTGTTCTCACCGGAGTGCAGAAGAGAAGCAATCGCCGAATTCCTCGGTACGTTTATTCTAGTATTTGCAGGCACGGGCGCGGTAATGGTTAACAAAATTAGCCAGGGTGCGATCACTCATTTGGGCATTAGTTTTGTCTTTGGAGCCGTTGTCACCGCGATGATTTATGCTACTGGCCACATTAGCAGTGCTCACCTGAATCCGGCTGTCACATTAGCTTTTTGGACGAGCGGATTTTTCCCAAAACAACGTGTTTTACCTTATATCTTAGCGCAGTGTGCGGGGGCGATCGCAGCTTCTCAACTACTACTAATTACTTTAGGAGAAGTTGCAAATCTTGGTGCAACTATTCCTCTCAATGGTAACTGGTTACAGTCTCTAATCCTAGAAACAGTATTGACTTTTATCCTCATGTTTGTTATCCTCGGTTCAGGACTTGACAGACGTGCTCATATCGGTTTTGCAGGAATAGCAATTGGCTTGACTGTAGCACTGGAAGCCGCATTTATGGGGCCGATTACTGGGGCAAGTATGAATCCGGCACGCTCTCTCGGCCCTGCTTTAATTAGCGGTATTTGGGAACATCATTGGGTTTATTGGGTGGCTCCAATTTGGGGGGCACAATTAGCAGTCGCAGTTTATCGGGAACTATCTAACGGATTTCGGGATTTTAATTGAAAGCAGCATGAAAAGTTTTACGCACAAACCGAGAATTCTGTTTTTATATGGTTCTTTAAGGGAGCGTTCCTATAGCCGTTTGTTGGCAGAAGAATCTGGGAGAATTATTGAAAAATTGGGTGCAGAAGTTCGGTTTTTTAATCCTCTGGAATTGCCGATTTATGGTAGTGTTCCTGATACTCATCCGAAGGTTCAGGAATTGCGGGAGTTGAGTCTGTGGTCGGAGGGTCAAGTGTGGTCTAGTCCAGAAATGCACGGCAATATTACGGGCATTATGAAAAACCAAATTGACTGGATTCCTTTAAGTATTGGGGCTGTCAGACCGACTCAAGGCAGGACTTTGGCGGTGATGCAAGTTAGCGGCGGTTCCCAGTCTTTTAATGCTGTGAATACTTTGAGAATTTTGGGCCGCTGGATGCGGATGTTTACGATTCCGAATCAGTCTTCTGTTGCTAAGGCTTATCAGGAGTTTAATGATGATGGAACGATGAAGGATTCGGCTTATCGCGATCGCGCGATCGATGTAATGGAGGAATTGTACAAGTTTACTCTGCTGTTGCGGGAGGAAGTTGATCATTTGACCGATCGCCACAGCGAACGCAAGGAAACAGCGGCCAAGGAGGCGATCGCGATCGCAAATCGTGCTCTTGAAACACCCGGCGATTGAAATCGCGGCTACACAGACAAAACCCGCCTTCGCGGGTTGAAGAATCAAGGATTTTTCTTCAGTCTGCGGAGGCAGACTTCGCTTGTGTAGCCGCGGTTTCTAACCGCCGGGGCTAAAAATTAACAACTTACAACAACCCAAAAAACACCATGAAGAAAGTAATGTTTGTCTGCAAAAGAAACTCCTGCCGATCGCAAATGGCAGAAGGATTCGCTAAAACCATCGGAAACGGCAAGATAGAAGTCACCAGTTCCGGGTTAGAATTAAGCAGAGTTCATCCGACAGCAATTCAAGTCATGTCCGAAATCGGCATTGATATCACCGATCAAACATCCAATGCTTTAAGCGAATTCAATCCAGAAGACTACGACGCGGTAATTTCTCTGTGCGGCTGCGGCGTGAATTTACCCGAAGCGTGGGTATTGCGAGAAGTGTTTGAAGATTGGCAACTCGATGATCCCGATGGACAACCAATCGAAACCTTTCACCGCGTGCGAGATGAAATCAAAGCACGAGTTGAGAAATTGGTTGACACTTTAAAATAAGACCTCTCCGACTTATCAGAAAAATGGGTTTAAAACCCCGTGCTTTTAGGACGGCTTTTCTTGGTTCTGGAATGGGTTGACATCTTTTGTAGACCAATATAGAATTAAATGACAAACCGATTCTAGCATGACACATGAAAGCCAGGTATCAGTACAGATTTTACCCAACAGACCAACAACGACAGAGCTTGGCTCAGTTGTTTGGCTGCATTCGAGTTGTCTGGAATGATGCACTGGCTTTTTGTCGTTCTGCTGAAAAGTTACCACGATACAACAAACTTTCGGCCTTACTTACTCAATCAAAAAAAACAGAACAAAGGCAGTGGTTGAAAGATGTTTCTTCTGTTCCGTTGCAACAATCTTTGCGACACTTGGACGTAGCCTATCGAAACTTTTTCAATTCCCGTAACGGCAAGCACAAATGCAAAAAATCTGGTTTACCTAAATTCAAGAAAAAGACAAACAATCAAACCGCCGAATTTACTAAGGCCGCTTTTTCGGTTTCCGGTGAGTATGTCTACTTAGCAAAGATAGGTGATATCAAGCCGGTTTGGTCTAGAAAATTGCCCTCAGCACCTAGTTCCGTAACTGCGATCAAAGACTGTAGCAACAGATACTTCCTGAGTTTTGTTGTTGAAATTGAGCCGAAAATGATAGAGCCTATCAATCAGTCTGTGGGCATTGACCTGGGATTAAAGACTTTTGCTGTTCTGAGTACAGGTGAAAAATTCAAAAGTCCAGACTATTCCAGATGTGACCGAAAAATTAGGAAACTTCAGCGCAAATTAGCACGTCAAAAAGAAGGTTCTAATCGAAGATATAAAACAAGACTAAAGATTGCCAAATTACACAATCAAATAGCTGATACCAGAAAAGACTTTCTACACAAAGTTTCAACCAAAGTAGTGAGCGAAAACCAAGCAATTACTTTGGAAGACTTAAACGTTTCAGGCCTGGTTAAAAATCGCAAACTATCTAGAGCGATTAGTATGCAAGGTTGGCGTGAATTTAGGCTATTATGTGAGGCAAAATCCGAGAAATTTGGCAGAACTTTTGGTACCGTTAGTAGATGGGAGCCTACAAGTCAGATTTGCTCGGATTGTGGTTTTAGATGGGGCAGATTAGAGCTGAAAGTTAGAACTATTACCTGCTTAAATTGCGGTAAAACTCACGATAGAGACGAGAACGCTGCCAAGAATATAGATCAAGTCGGGATGGGGAATCGCCACGACTCTAAACGGACACAGAGGGACTGTAAGACTGGCTTGCCAGCAAGACCCGATGAAGTGTCAAGAATCACCGTCCGCGACGGTCGGTGAGTATTTCAACAGAGGCGTTCTACCAGGACGCCTCTAAATCCGTTGCGAAAAAAGACCAACTAAACTAGCACATGATTCAGACAGCACTCACGCCTTTCAAAAATAAACTCAACTCCGCTTTAACTAAAAAGCAAATTACAGTCTTACAAATTAATCTAGGCAAACGCTGCAACCTTGCTTGCACTCACTGTCACGTAGAGGCTAGCCCAACACGAACTGAGGAACTTTCACCAGAAATTTGCGACCAATTAATTGAAATAATTCACAAATTTCCCCAGATTCAAACTGTTGATCTCACTGGCGGTGCTCCCGAAATGCTTTATGGGTTTAAACGGCTGGCGGAAGCTGCAAGGGCGACAGGAAAAGAGGTGATTGTGCGATCAAACTTGACGATTTATTTTGAAAAAGGGTTTGAAGATATCCCCGAATATTGTGCGAAACATCAACTCAGAATTGTGGCATCTCTTCCCTGTTACGAAGCTGATAATGTTGACAAAATGCGTGGCAATGGTGTTTTTGATAGTTCGATTCGGGCGCTGCAAAAGCTAAATCAGCTAGGATATGGCAAAGATGCCAATCTAGTTCTGGATTTGGTGTATAATCCACAAGTACCAACTACAGAAAAGTTTTCTCTGACAGCAGAACAGGGCAAGTTACAGCGAGATTATCAGGTTTATTTAGCTGAACATTTTGGTATTTGTTTTAATCATTTATTCACGATTACTAATTTGCCGGTGGGACGGACAAAGTTTCATTTGGAACACAAAAAACTCCATAGGCCTTATCTTGGGTTCTTGGAGGATAATTTTAATCCTGCTACTATTGAACATTTGATGTGTCGCAATGAATTGTCGATCGACTATTTAGGCAATGTCTACGACTGCGATTTTAACCAGATGGAAAATCTCCCGGCTAAAACTCCCACTGGTGAAACCATTACTGTTGCTAAATTGCTAGAATTTGGTAGTTTAGATTTGATTCGAGAGGTGCAAACTGCTGCTTATTGTTACGGCTGTACGGCTGGTTCAGGTTCTAGTTGCGGTGGTACTTTGATTTGAGAAGAAGGAAGTTCGGCAACGGATTTTGTAACGGATGTAACGGATGTCTTGTTAAAATTACAAGTCAATCCAAAATCCAAAATCCAAAATCTAAAATCTAAAATCTAAAATCTAAAATTGTCCGATGCCCATGTTATTTAGAGTAGAGATTTGAAGCTATGAGTGATTCCCGATCGCAAATCGATGAAAATCCGCCACCATCAAATAAGTGGAAGCTGATTTTAGTGCTAGTTTTAGTTGTGGCTTTGATTGTGGGGGCCAAGTTTTTTAATTTTCAAGGAATTTTGAAAAATGCCCTGGAGTCGATCGCCCATCTTGGTCCTTGGGGCCCAGCAGCTTTTATTCTGATCTATATTGTGGCAACAGTTGTGTTGATTCCCGGTTCCTTGCTAACTCTGGGTTCCGGTGTTTTATTCGGAGTAGTTGGTGGTTCAATTTACGTTTCCATCGGCTCGGTTTTGGGTGCAACTTGCGCTTTTTTAGTCGGGCGATATTTGACTCGCGACTGGGTTTCCCAGCAGATACAAGGTAATGCAAAGTTTCAAGCCATCGATGCAGCAGTAGCCTCAGAAGGATGGAAAATAGTCTTACTCACTAGGCTGTCTCCTATTTTCCCATTTAATTTGCTCAACTATGCTTTTGGGGTCACGCAGGTATCTCTAAGAGACTATTTTTTCGCATCTTGGATCGGTATGATCCCCGGAACTGTAATGTATGTTTATATAGGCTCCTTGGCTGGGAGTTTGGCTGCACTGGGTTCCCAAGGGCGATCGCGCACAACTGCTGAGTGGACTCTTTACGGCATTGGCTTGGTAGCAACAATCGCCCTCACAGTTTACGTGACCCGTTTTGCCAAAAAAGCTTTAGAGGAAAAAATTTCTGCTTAAAGGTTATGCACAAGTTATTATTTTTGTCAATCCGTATTTTCTCGTAATTATAAATGTATTCTAATTTAGAAAACTCCGTAATTTTTCTGTGTCATTTAAATTTTTTTTGTTATACAAACGAGATAGATCTTAAATATCTGATCAAGCAACAATCAATTCTAAAATCCAAAATCCAAAATCCAAAATCCAAAATCTAAAATCGACTGACTTAAGAGAGAAAAATTGACGATGCAAAACTCAGCAAATCAAGCCTGCGGTATGTCTACACAGCCGCCAAAGCAAAGAAAAAAGCTGCGCCAAGAGTGGCAAAACATCGGTATCAGTGCTCGATCGCGTTGGCAGCAACTGCACAGCCTTTGGGAACATAGGCGACATCGCCGCCACCTTCTGACACTATTAATGCTAGGCAGCATCGCTTTAATTAGTAGCTCTACAGCTTGTATTAGCTATTTTGTGGTGCGTGGACTAATTCTTGACAATTTAAAACAAATAGCCCTATTAAAACTAGAAAAAGGCAGCGACGAAATCGATAATTGGCTCAGCAGCCGTAAAGCAGAAATAGAAACTATTGCTTATTCTTCTACTGTTCGTACTCTCAATTGGACATTAGTTGAACCAATTTTGCAAGGAGAAACATACAGGCTAAAAGAATATTTTGTCCTGTCATTATTTCAAGCCGATGGCTCAGTACAGAACACTTTAGGCACTACCACTAATACCAAAGATCGCAAATACTTTCAAAAGGCAATTGATGGAAATATTAATGTTTCCGACCCCCTGATCGGCCAGACCACAAAAAGCCCCTCGATCGTAATTGCAGCTCCAATTTTGGCATTGCCTCCCACTTCCAATCAAGTAATTGGAGTCCTCTCAGGCAGTATTAAATTAGACCGAGTAATAAATGTGGCAAAAAGCCTGCACTACGGTTCAGATAGTTATGCTTTTACGCTTAATTCAGAAGGAGTCCCGATTGTACACCCCAACAATAATGTAATCGGGACTATCGATCGGCCAGCACCAAGTTTTGTAAACTCACAAGACCCCGCACTAGCAGCAATCGCCCGCAAAATGACCAAGGGTCAGACCAACATTGAACTGGTAAAAATAGATCAAAAATGGGTTTATGTCGCCTACACACCCCTCAAGGAAGTTAACTGGGCGATGGCTTTAGTAATTCCCAGCGACAATATTGAATCACAACTACAAGCATTGAATTTGTTGACATTCGTCGCTGGTGGACTGCTTTTTCCGACGATGTTAGCAGCAATTTGGGTAATTTATTGCTCCGAAAGGAATCGCACTCAGGCGCAACGAGAAGCTATGCTTAACCGGATTGGTGGACGCATTCGGACTTCCCTGGAATTAGATCAAATTGTGCAAAGTACAGTGGAAGAAATAGTCAGTTTACTACATCTAGAACAGGCAGCTTTTGGTTGGTATGAACCAAAAGAGCAAATGTTAAAAATCATGTGGGAATGTGGCAAATCAGAAGATCCAAAACCAGTAAAACATTTTTCTCCTTACTGCATCAGGAATTTGTCACTGCGCGTCGAAGGCGGCAAGCCAATTATTCTGGCTAGCGACTCTTGGGTAGAGGAAGAGAATCAACCTTTACAATTAAAAGATAACAGTTATTTAGCTGTACCAGTTTTGACTCAAAGCCAATCACATGGTTATCTAATTTGCAGTCACGCTAGTCAATGGTTTTGGAGTAAAGGTGAAGTTCAACTGTTAAAAGCTGTGGCAGATCAACTCGCGATCGCGATTAATCAATCTCATCTTTATAGCCAAACTCAAGGTCAAGTAAAACTTCTAAATAGCACATTAACGGAACTCAAAACAACTCAAACTCATCTAGTACAAAGTGAAAAAATGTCATCCCTAGGTCAAATGGTTGCCGGGATAGCGCACGAAATCAATAACCCTGTTAACTTCATTTTTGCTAATTTGCCCTATACCACTAAATATACTAAAGATTTATTGGCATTGGTGAGTTTATACAAACAAGCTTTTCCGAAAACTCCGCCGGAAATTGAAGATTTTGCAGCGGAAATCGAGTTGGATTTTATCGAAGAAGATTTGCCCCAGATGTTGAATTCTATGAAAATGGGAACTGAACGGATTCGGAATATAGTTCTTTCCTTACGGAACTTTTCTAGACTTGATGAATCTGAGAAAAAACAGGCGGATATTCACGAAGGTATTGACAATACTTTGTTGCTGCTATCCAATCGCATCAAAAATGGCATTTATATCGTCAAACACTATGGAGATTTACCCTGTGTTGAGTGCTATCCTTCACAGCTAAATCAGGTATTTATGAATTTGTTGAGCAATGCGATTGATGCTGTGATCGAGAGTGAGCGCCCAGATAAAATCATTACTATTTCTACGACATTTTTTCGAGAAAATAGTGCCAGATTTCTCAAAGTGGCGATCGCAGATAATGGATCTGGTATTCCCGATCATATTAAAGACCAAATTTTTAACCCGTTTTTTACGACCAAACCAGTTGGTAAAGGTACTGGTTTGGGGTTAGCGATTAGCTACAAAATTGTAGTTGATGGACATGGCGGCACGATCAGTATTGCTAAACCTCCGGGCGGCGGTACGGAGTTTTCTGTGCAAATTCCTGTTCATAAAGGGAAGAAAGAAGAAGGAAGAAGGAAGAACAAAAAAACAGCTTTGTTTAAAGCTAAAAGTCCTGAAGGCATTCCTTGTCAAAAAAACCAGGTTTGCTATCATGAACACAGGTGTTAACGCAGTACAAGGAGTTTTATGGCTGTTGGCAAGGATACAATTTTTGAACGCTTTTTATCGCCCTTGATTCGGTTGGGGATAGACGAAGCAGCAATGGAACGATTCTATAAAAGTATTGACTGGGAACAAGCAGGCGATCGCCACCGACAACTAGACTTAGTTTATCCTGAATATTATAGCAGTCAAAACTTCCACGGGATTAAAGGTGGCTACCTCAACCCCACTGCTGCGGTTTCCTACGATCCAATTACCCAATATGTTTTGCCTCCCCAGGAAACAGTCGTCAGACAAGGCTTAATTGACGCTGTACGGGTAAAGCCACGCCGAATCATCGATTTGGGATGCGGCACTGGTTCGACCACGCTCATGCTCAAACAAGCCTTCCCAGAAGCGGAAGTTGTGGGTCTTGACTTATCGCCCTATATGTTGGTAGTAGCCGAAATTAAAGCGCAAAAAGCTGGATTGAACATCGAATGGCGACATGGTAATGCCGAAAGTGTGGGTTTTCCAGATGGTAGCTTCGATTTAGTTGCTGCTTCCTTGCTGTTTCACGAGACTCCGACTGCTGTATCGCGGGCAATTTTGCGAGAATGTTTCCGATTGTTGCGGGTTGGGGGACAGGTGGCAATTTTGGATGGGAATCAGAAAACTTTGCGGCAAACTGAGTGGCTGACTGATCTCTTTGAGGAGCCTTATATTAAGTCTTATGCGACGGGTAGCATCGATGCTTGGATGGGGGCGGCTGGATTTGGTAAAGTGCAAACTCAGGAGCACTGGTGGGTGCATCAGGTGACGCAAGGTGTGAAACCTCTTCCGGGTGAAGATTTGGAGCAGGTGCGGGCGGCGAGGGGATGGAATTTGGTCGATTCCCTACGGGATAGCGACGCTTCACGCACTCCTGATTTTGATGACGATTTACAAGGCTTTCCGGCTCCTGCTTGATGTATCAACTGTTGACTGTTGACTGTTAACTAATGTTATTGTTTATTGATTATGAGTTATTAGCGAATCAGGAGAATCAGGAGGGGCGAAGCATTCGCGTTTAAAATATCTTATATAATCGATAGGATATGGGCGCGAATGCTTCTCCCCTACAAAATGGGATGCACCCACAAATAACTAATAACTAATAACTAATAACCAATAACCAATAACCAATAACCAATAACTAATGACTCTTAAAGCAGTTTTATTTAATTTTAATAGCGTTATTATTAATGACGAGGCGATTCACGAGCGAATAGTTGATCGATTGATGCTTGATGAAAATCTTCAGCTCAAACGTGGGGAGTTTCGAGAAGTTTGTTTGGGAAAAAGCGATCGCGCTTGTCTTGTTGAACTACTCAAACGCAGGGGACGCTTTATGACAGAAGTTTACCTCGATCGCCTACTACTCCGCAAGTCACAAGCTTATCAGGCTAAAATAGATAGTCTGGAAACCCTGCCGATTTATCCGGGTTTAGCAGATTTTATGGCGAGAATTCGGGCTGCGGGATTGAAAATGGCGGTAGTTAGCGGGGCGACGCGATCGGATGTAGAATTAGTTTTGAATCTGGCAGGTTTGGCAGAAAACTTTGAATTAATCGTCACAGGGGACGATACGACGGTGAGCAAGCCAGCACCCGACGGCTATCTGTTGGCTGTGGAATTAATGAATCGGCAATATCCCGGCTGGAATTTGGCACCGGGGGAATGTTTGGCGGTGGAAGATACTTTTGCTGGGATTGAAGCGGCGAAAAAAGCCGGGATTCAGGTATTGGGTGTGACTCACACTTACCCGTTTCACATGATTCAGCGTCAAGCTAACTGGACGGTGGACTATTTTGCTGATTTGGAATTGGACAGGGTGGCAGAAATTTGTGCGATCGGGCCACATGAACCGACAGCAGAATAGACTTTACATTATGGACACTTACGTGTTAATCTATGTAACAGTATGCAAAAATCAGGTTTTTAGATAAGTAATCCCACATCTCGAATCCTAGATTTAAAATCAATCCGGGGAATTAGCTCAGTTGGTAGAGCGCTGCGATCGCACCGCAGAGGCCAGCGGTTCGAGCCCGCTATTTTCCATAAGTCAAAATTCTTAACCAAACAGATTTCCATCGCATTCAAAGCATAGTGCGATCAAAGTCTGTTTGGTTAATGATAAGTTTTGTATCTAAACAGACAACTATCTGCTGAGAGGAGTCTTAAGATTCAGTCCTGTATGTTACTATTCTCAGACATCAGAATTATTGATTGAGGAGTGAAAAAAATACAATGGCAAAGCGATTTGATCGGCGTAAATTTCTTTTGTACAGTTCTGCTACCATTACATCAAGCTTATTTCTGAAAGCTTGCAGAACTCCGACTCAAACAGCAACTCCAGAATCTACCGTCAAACCAACAGGAACCACACCAGCAGCCAGCAGCAGCGGAAAAACAATCAAAGTAGGCATTTTGCACTCATTGAGCGGCACAATGTCAATTAGCGAAAAAAGCGTTGTAGATGCTGAACAATTAGCGATAGAAGAAATCAATAAAGCAGGCGGCGTATTAGGAAAACAGATAGAAGCAATCGTCGAAGACGGCAACTCTGACTGGCCAACTTTTGCCGAAAAAGCCAAAAAATTGATCGATCAAGATAAAGTAGTCACAGTCTTCGGCTGCTGGACATCCGCCAGCCGCAAAGCAGTATTGCCAGTATTTGAAGAAAGAAATCATATGCTTTGGTATCCCGTACAATACGAGGGTCAAGAGTGTTCAAAAAACATCTTTTATACCGGGGCCGCGCCGAACCAGCAAATCGAACCAGCAGTAGACTGGCTGCTGGCAAATAAGGGCAAAAAAT
>JAYTZD010000545.1:0-1166 GCA_043742065.1 Oscillatoriales bacterium | reverse complement strand
ATTTGGAATAAGCTGTTTTTAAATTACAACATTCGATAGTCATGGATAATACTTATTAAGAAATTAGGTACAGATACAGTGAAAAATATAGATGCAGTAAAAAACGTATATACCGTAGGGTGCGTCGCTATCAACAATTTACAAATCAACTCGAAAATCTCGCAGCGACGCACCCTACAAGAATAGACCTAATAAAATTAGGGTTCTAATTTGGCGCTTTTCAAAGCTTGACGCAATGTTGCTAAATGGCTAGTATGTTCGACTTTTACTAATTTTTGGGAATTGTATAAACTGCGGAACAATTGATTGTTCGCAGGTTCATTCATTGTCATGAAAGCATTAATCAGCTTTTCTCGCATCGGTGCAGGAACGCGATCGTCAATTACAATTCCGTGGGCTGGAACTCCCGGCACTTTTTGCAACACTCGTAATTGCTTACCTTCTGCTGCTGTAATCCAAGGCGGCAGCAAAGCGTATTCTGATACAGTTGCAACTTCTGCTTGACCTTTTAATACTGCTTGCAAAGCACTACCATAACCATCGCCATAGGTGACATTTCCGAAGAAAGTTTCTAATCTATCTGGCCCTGAAACTAATCCTTGACCCACCAATTCTCCGACTGGAAAAATAAATCCCGAACCGGAAGTTCGAGATGTGAAAGCCATTTTTTTGCCTTTCAATTGTTCGAGAGTTTGCTTTGAGGAACCCTTCGGACGCAGGGGGCTGTCTTGACGCACTACAAACACAGAATCATAGGTATTTCCGCCGGAATAATCACTACGAACTTCGGCTAAATACATCCGTGCTTTGGCTAATTGTTCAGCTTTTAATGCCGCTCGCCCTGCTACAAATGCGACATCTGCCTTGTCGGCTACCAAAGCTGTGACGGCTGCGGTTTCGTCGCCGATGACTGCTTCTACGGGCATTCCCATTGCTTTTGAGAGTATGGCAGCTACTTGATTAGCTTTATTTTGCAAATCTGTAGCATCTCTGCGATTGGCAAACACAATTCTAATGCGATTTATGGGAGCTTGTGCTCTCAAATCTTGTTGGCGAAGCCCTCGAAGAGGATCGCCCTGGGGAGTTTGTTGCGCGATCGCTTTTTGTCCAAGTCCCACTGTATTTGCCGCCAAACCCGCTAGCAGCAACAAGCCTGCGCTAGCACT
>JAYTZD010000544.1:0-2638 GCA_043742065.1 Oscillatoriales bacterium | reverse complement strand
CTTACGTGACAATGGGCAACGTGCACCAAGCAAATGGGCAACTTGATGAGGCGATGCGGCTGTATTCTGAGGCGATCGCCCTGAATCCCGACTTTGCTGAGGCTTATGCTAATTTGGGCAGTATGCTCTACAAACAAGGGCTGTTGGTGGAGGCGATTGTCAATTACGAAAAGGCGATCGTCCTTAAACCCGATTTGGCCGCAGCTTACTGGAATTTGGCCCTAGCACTGAAGCAGCAAGGGCAATTTGAAGCCGCCGTCTCCTATGAGCAAAAAGCTCTCGAACTCAATCCCCATCTGGCTGAGGTCGATTTTAACCTAGATTTGGGAGACAAATTAGCACGTCTGGGTAAGCTAGATGAGGCTGTGATTGCTTGGCAACGGGCGATCGACCTCAAGCCAGATTTACCAGAAGCCCATTGTCAAATAGGCATAGTTTTGCGCTATCAAGGCAAGTTTAAACAAGCAATTCCCCACCTGGAAAAAGCCCTCGAAATTAAACCAGATTTTATTCCCGCCCACCAACATTTGTGCGCCATTCTCAGAGATACCAGCGATTTAGCTCTCGCCCGGCAAGCTGTTCACAAATATAGCCAAATGTGCAGCGAAACCGATCCAATTATGACCGCAATTTACTTCATCAGCACCTATCAAGTGTCAGGATTGAATCAAATTGCTAAAGATAGATTTTTAGAACTAGAATCTTACTTACAGAAAAACTTAGACACAGTTCAATCCGTTGAAATTAGATCGCTTTATGCAAACTTTTTATTTAGTACACCATATTTGCGAGATGACTTAACTGCAAACTCTCAACTGTATAGAACAATTTCTCAGAAATATATCGACCAATGTATCAAACCTAATTTCCCCCAAGTCGCTCATTACAGTTTAAAACCAACAGCCACAGCAGGCAAATTGAGAATCGGCTTTTTGTCCAATCATTTCAGCCGCCACTCTGTAGGTTGGTGCAGTGCTGACATCATTCGCGAATTATCTGCGATCGCACCGAATTTGCACTTATACGCCTCTGAAAGAATTGCCAACGATGATCTCACTCAGAAATTTGCAACTTTTGGCAAACTAAACTTACCCAAAACCTTTCCGAACGGACTGCCAAACTCCCCTGAAATCATCGCTCAAATTCAAAGCGATGAATTAGACGTTTTAGTTGATTTGGATTCTCTCAGTGTACCAGTTCATGCTGACATTCTCTACTGTAAACCCGCGCGAGTTTGTGTTTCGTGGTTGGGCTTTGACGCTGCTTACATATCCCCAGAAAATTACTTTCTTTCAGATTGGCACTCCCACCCCGCAGGTAGGGAAAAATATTATGATGAGCAATTAATTAGGATGCCTGATTCATTCGTAGCAGTGTCAGGTTTTCAGAGGTATGGAGTCGATCCAGTTGCTTTGAGAAAGTCGAATCGGATTGGTTTAGATCAGATAGTTTACCTGTGTGTTGCACCCGGTAGAAAATTCAACTATGATTTGGTCAAAGCACAGGTAGCTATTCTCAAGCAAGTGCCAAATAGTGTGTTAATTCACAAAGCTTTAGGCGATGCTGTGGTGTTTCAAGCTGCTTATCACCAGGTTTGCGAAGCTGAGGGAGTTAGCAGGCACCGGATTAAGTTTTTGCCACGGGTTGCTACCGAGGAAGAACACAGAACTGTGTATTTGTTGGCCGATGTTTTGTTGGATTCTTATCCTTATAATGGTGGCACTCATACCTTAGAGGCTTTGTGGTTTGATTTGCCTGTGGTGACGAGAATTGGAGAGCAATTTTTGTCGAGAATGGGTTATTCGCTTTTGCAGACTTTGGGAATTACAACGGGTTTGGCTTGGTCTTGGGAAGAATATGTGGAATTTGGTGTAAAATTGGGTAAAGATAGTGAATTGCGAAACGAGGTTAAAGCACAGTTAGTTGATTCTAAAAAACCCGGAAATTTGTCGCCGCTGTGGAACCCGAAAAAGTTTGCTGGAGATATGTACGCGGTGTTTGAAAAACTGTGTAGAATAGAAAACAGTTAGTGGTAAGATGATCCGAAAATATGATCTATAACAACCAATGAGAACCCAATATCACGACTTTTTAATTCGTTCCTGGGAAACACGCGATCGGGCTGATGCCTTTCATGTAATTCGGGATGTTTTATTAGAGTACGGTTTAAAGTCTGAGCCTTTTGGTGCCGATCGAGATGTTTATGATGTAGAAATATATTACCATGCCAAAGATGGAGAATTTTGGGTAGTGGAACAGGAAGGAGAAATAGTGGGTACGGCGGCTTACTGTCCCATCGAACGCGGGAACAATGCTGTGGAAATCCGCAAAATGTATATTTTGCCAAAGGCAAGAAAACAAGGTTTAGGAAAATTTTTACTCCAAGAATTGGAAAGTAAAATTGCCAGCCGTGGCTTTGATGAAATCTGGATAGAAACGGCTAGCGTGCTCAAGGAAGCGGTGAGGATGTACGAAAATAGCGGATATCAACCGACAACTGGTGTTGAGACGCAAAGGTGCGATCGCGTTTACAAAAAAGTTTTAAATTGTGAGCGTTAACTTCGTTTATGAATCGATTATAATGGAGATAAAATTATTAATCAATATTTGCCATGCAGTTTATCAACCCCAAGACTGA
>JAYTZD010000543.1:0-1169 GCA_043742065.1 Oscillatoriales bacterium | reverse complement strand
GCAAAGAGCGTGACTCTAACTCAAGTTTTGGAGGGAAAAGTTGACCCCAAATTGGTGAAAGGTAAAATCGTGTTAATCGGCGTTACAGCCCTAAGTGTCAAAGATTTCTTTTCCACCCCTTACACCGCTACTGCAAGCGGAAACCGTCCGATGGCGGGGGTATTCATTCATGCAACTGCTACTAGCCAAATTCTCAGCGCAGTTTTAGATGGCAAAGGGCTATTTTGGTATTGGGATGAATGGCAAGAAATCCTCTGGATTGCTGTTTGGAGTTCAGTAGGCGGTTGTTTAGCTTGGCGGCTAGAAAATTCGGTGAGTTTGATCGGAAGTGCGATCGCAGCTTTCGGTTCATTATTGGGATGCACCTTTTTCCTATTCACTCAACAGGGATGGATACCTTTAATTCCCCCTACTCTGGCACTTTTAATCACGCCAGGAGTCATAGTCACCTATAAGTACCAGGAGTCGAGACAACAGCAACAGATTGTGATGAAATTATTAGGACAGCAAACTTCACCTGCGATCGCAAATGCCCTATGGAAAGAGCGTGTGCATCTGCTCGAATCTGGATTATTACCGGGAAAAAAACTTACTGCTACCATCATCCTCACCGACTTGCAGGGTTTTAGTACCATCTCTGAAAAACTACCACCAGAAGTAGTAATGAGTTGGTTGAATGAGTATTTATCCGCAATGGCTGAAGAAGTCCAAGCACATCAAGGCGTGATTAATAAATTTACTGGAGATGGAATGTTGGCAGTATTTGGCGTACCCATTCCCCGCGCAACTCCAGCAGAAATTGCCGAAGATGCTCGCCTCGCCGTATCTTGCGCTCTAGCCATCAGTGCCCGTTTACCACAAATGAATCAAAATTGGCGCGATCGGGGTTTACCTGCTGCCAGAATGCGAGTAGGCATCTTTACAGGGCCTGTTATGGTAGGTAGTTTGGGAGGTACAACCCGTTTAGAATATGGAGTGATCGGCGACAGCGTAAATATTGCCTCTCGGCTGGAAAGTTGCGAAAAAGATCGGCAAGAAGACACTTGTCGAATCTTGATTGCAGAAGAAACCTTACTGCATCTGGCAGACAAATTTGAAGTAGAATCTTGGGGAGCTTTACCATTGAAAGGTAGGGAACAAAAAGTTAATGTCTACCGCATTTTGGGAAT
>JAYTZD010000542.1:0-10533 GCA_043742065.1 Oscillatoriales bacterium | reverse complement strand
GTGTCCCTACAAATATGGCGTAGGGACACGGCACTGCCGTCTCCTCTATATTGCAGATTCAGTAAAACCTTACCAATTCCCAATGCCCGATGCCCAATTCCCAATTCCCCATTCCCCATTCCCCATTCCCCATATCTTTGCACCTTCCCGCAAGCTTTGTTTGCGGGCAGTCCTCTATTATGTTTTTCTATTGTTAATTAAAGTAAAAGATAGTTACAGGAGGATTCAGACGATGACTCACGGATTGAAACGTCGAACCATTTACTCTGTCGGCATTGCGAGTTTAATCCTGAGTGTTTCCTTCTGGATTCCTCCTGTAGCGCTGGCAAAATACACTCCTCCTAAAAAGCCTTCTGCGCCGAAAGAAACGGGGACGAATACGACTCGCGGCGGCAGTTGCGAAGCTAATTCAGTGGCGAGATTGACTGCCTTGGTGCCGTTTAGTCATGTGGGAGAGACGATTTCTGGGCATCCGACTTTTACCTGGTTTGTACCCGATCGCACTTCTCGTCCGCTGCAATTGAGGCTGTTTACTCGCACCGGACAACTGCTCTACAAAACCGAGATGGAGAGTCAGCCAGGAATCATGTCGGTTGCTTTGCCTCCAAATCTGCCCCAACTGTTGATCGGGCAATCCTATCAGTGGCAAGTGGTCTTGGTGTGCGATCGGAATGTTCCTTCGCGGAATGTGGTGGCGACGGCAGAAATCCAAGTGGTCGAGGCTGCGCAGTCGTTGCAGGCTCAACTTGCGGCCGCGCCAACTCCCCAACAGCGGATCGACTTGTATGCCCAGGCTGGGCTGTGGTATGACGCGATCGCGGAAGCGCGCAAAGCCTCTGGGACTTCTCAAAACCAAACGCCCGTGCTGGAATTGTTAGATGCTCTCGCCGGTTCGGAAGCGGAACCTTTGAAAGATTGGAGCGATCGATTGCGACAAATTAGGGCGATCGAACAACAACGCCAACTCCCGCAACCCAAACCCTAAAATCCCATGCAGCCTTTCTCGCTAACACTGTTTAAATCCAGTAATCGTAAAGTGCGATCGGGCTTCCTGTTTCCCCTCGCCTTTTGCCTGTTGTCTGTTGCCTTTTACATTCCTCCCCATTTCTCACTCCCGGTTGTTGCTCAAACTATGGATGCTCGTCAAGCAGAGGGCGATCGGCTGTTTCAGCAGGGGCTTCAACAGATTCAGACTAGCCAATTAAGAGCAGCGCTGAATTCCTGGGAACAGGCACTAGAAATTTATCGCGCGCTCAAAAACCGCCTAGGGGAGGCTAATGCACTGGGAAATTTGGGAATCGCTTACCACTCTCTGGGGAACTATGTCAAAGCCATTGAATATGGGCAGCAGAGTTTAGCCATCGCCCGCGAAATTAAAGACCGCTTTGGGGAAGGAAATGCACTGGCGAATTTGGGAAACGCTTACATCGATCTGGGCAACTCGGCCAAAGCCATTGAGTATGCACAGCAGACTTTAGCCATCGCCCGCGAAATTAAAAATCGGCAACGGGAAGGAAATGCACTGGCGAATTTGGGAGCCGCTTACCTGTCTCTGGACAACTATGCCAAAAGCATTGAGTATGCACAGCAGAGTTTAGCCATCGCCCGCGAAATTAAAGACCGCTACATTGAAAGTGCAGCACTGGGGAATTTGGGAGGTGCTTACAACTCTCTGGGCAACTATGCCAAAGGCATTGAGTATGCACAGCAGAGTTTAGTCATCGCCCGCGAAATAAAAAACCGCCAATGGGAAGGGAATGCACTGGGGAATTTAGGAAGCGCTTACATTTCTCTGGGCGACTATGCCAAAGCCATTGAGTATTCACAGCAACACTTAGCCATCGCACGCGAAGTTAAAGACCGCCAAAAGGAGGGTGTGGCACTGGGCAATTTGGGACGTGCTTACGACTATCTGGGCAACTATGCCAAAGCCATTGATTATGGGCAGCAACATTTAATGATCGCCCGCCAAATTCAAGACCGCCAAGGGGAGGCTTCGGCACTAGGCAATTTGGGAATCGCTTACAACTCTCTGGGCAACTATGCCAAAGCCATTGAGTATACACAGCAAAGTTTAGTCATCGCCCGCAAAATTAAAAACCGCAAAAATGAAGGTATAACACTGGGCAATTTGGGATTCGCTTACATTTCTCTGGGCAACTATGCCAAAGCCATTGAGTATATGGAGCAGAGTTTAGCCATCGCCCGCGAAATTAAAAACCGCGAAGGGGAGGGTCAGGCGCTGGGCAATTTGGGAGCTGCTTACATCAATCTGGACAACTATGCCAAAGCCATTGAGTATTCACAGCAGAGTTTAGTCATCGCCCGCAAAATTAAAAACCGCCTTGGGGAAGGTGCGGCACTGGGGAATTTGGGACTCGCTTACTTCTATCTGGGCAACTATACCAAAGCCATTGAGTATTCACAGCAGAGTTTAGCTATCGCCCGCGAAATTAAAGACCGCGTTGGGGAGGGTCAGGCACTCCACAACCTCGGATTGACCTTCTTAAAGAGTGGCAACCCAACAGAAGCTGAAAAAATGCTCGTCAATGGAATTCAAGTTTGGGAATCAATGCGTCAAATGCTCGGCTCCAACGACGCGAATAAAGTCTCCATCTTTGAAGGACAAGCTATGACTTATCGAACTTTACAACAAGTCCGAGTGGCTCAGAATAACCCGATCGCCGCTTTAGAAATTTCCGAACGGGGACGTGCCCGTGCCTTTGTCGATCTACTCACACAGCGCTTATCCTCTGGTGATGCCAGTTCGGTCATCGCCACTGCTCCCGATCAGGAGCAAATTCGCCAAATCGCGAAAGCACAGAACGCCACTTTGGTGCAGTATTCCATCATCTCCGACGAGTTCCAGATTCAGGGCAAACAAGTAGGGCGTGAATCAGCGATTTACATCTGGGTAATTCAACCCACGGGCGAAATCACATTCCGCGAGGTAGACCTCAAAGCCCTCTGGCAAAAAAACAATGCCTCTCTAGCCAGCTTAATTATTGGCAATCAAGAATTCCTAGCTGTCCGCAGTCGTGGCAATTTCCCCGCTCTTCAACCCCAACCCGACTTACCGACACTACATCAACTGCTGATCGATCCCATTGCCAGCCTCCTACCAAAAGATCCCAATGCCCACGTCATCTTCATTCCCCAAGGTTCGCTGTTCCAAGTACCTTTCCCCGCACTGCAAGATGCCAACGGCACTTACTTAATCCAAAAACACACGATTCTCACCGCCCCTTCGATTCAAGTCTTGGATTTGACTCGACAGCAACGACAGAAACTAGCACAAAAGCCAGCCAACAGCGGTAATGCTCTAGTCTTGGGCAATCCCACGATGCCGAGCGTGTCTCCCTATCCGGGAGAACCCAAACGGCAATTGTCTCCTCTACCTGGAGCCGAAGCCGAAGCCAGAGCGATCGCCCCGATGCTCAATACCCAAGCTATCTTAGGCGCACAAGGAACAAAAGCTGCGATCGTCCAAAAAATGCCCCAAGCATCGATTATTCACCTCGCCACGCATGGATTGCTGGATGATGTGCGCGGATTGGGAAGTGCGATCGCCCTTGCTCCTTCTGGCACCGATGACGGCTTATTGACCGCAGAAGAGATTTTCGACATGAAACTGCAAGCAAACTTAGTCGTTTTGAGTGCCTGCAACACTGGAGAAGGCAGAATTACCGGGGATGGCGTTATTGGTTTATCGCGCGCTTTGATTTCGGCAGGAGTGCCGAGTGTGATTGTTTCTTTGTGGGCGGTTCCTGATGCGCCGACATCCGAATTGATGCAGGCATTTTATCAAAACTTGCAAAATAATCCGAATAAAGCACAGGCATTGCGGCAGGCAATGTTAACCACGATGAAAACTCATCCCCAGCCACGAAATTGGGCGGCATTTACTCTGATTGGGGAGGCCGAGTAAGTACCGGAATGATAGAGGAGACGGCAATGCCGTGTCCCTACCCAACATAACTTTGTAGGGACACGGCACTGCCGTCTCCTAATTTCTACCCAACATAACTTTGTAGGGACACGGCACTGCCGTCTCCTAATTTCGGCCACTTTGCACCTTCCCGCAATCAATCTTGCACCTCATACCTGATCAACTCTGTGGGTAGAACGAATGACTTTCCCATCTAGGCTGCTTAAGATTTAAGTCAAGTATTAAGAGGATTTTTTTTATGACTTTACAACAATATCTGTCAGAACCTCGGCAATTAAGCAACAATACATCCGAAACTGTCAACTTACTGCGTAACTTTATGAATGCAGAATCAGCTACAAACATTCTAGATAATCTGGTACAGCAAAAGAGAGGCAAACCATTGAATGGCTTACAGCGAGCAATTATTCAAGGAGTGTTAGATGGTTTGACATACCAAGAAATCAAGCATAATTATGCGATCGCGCGGAACTATGAAATATGCTACTTAGCGCGATACGTCGCTTATCATTTGTGGAAATTACTGACAGAGGTATTGAAAGATGCAGGAATTATCGACCCAGATGAAAGAGTCCGCAATAAAAATTTGTGGGAGTCCGCGATGAGAGTGGCACAGCAAAGCGTACAGTCGGAATCTGTACAAAAAAGTCAATTCATGAATTGCCCCCCAAATCAGCAACGCCCAAAAATCTTCTCCCTCTCTCCCCCTCTCCCTCTCTCCCTCTCTCCCCCTCTCCCTCTCTCCCCCTCTCCCTCTCTCTCTCTCTTCTTCTCCCTCTCTCTCCTCTTTTCCCTCTCTCTCCTTCTCCCTCTCTCCCCCTCTCCCTCTCTCCCCCTAGCGCGAAACTGGTGGTAGCAAAATTTCTGGTTCCTTCTCGATTATAGTTTCCTCCAAAATCTCCTCTAAAAACGCAGCAGGAATCGGCACTTCTTCCACTACCGGATGCTTTTCTAAAGTCAAGCGAGACTGAAATGAACCAGACAATCTTTTTAATAACTTCGGTGTCGGATCGTGCAGCAAATAGATGATTTTATCGCCTGCTTGCCAAATCTCCGTAGCCGAAACTACTTGCAAATATCCCTGCCTTTCCAGCAGCAGTGGGAGTAATTCGCCGCCCTGAACTAAGGCTTGTAAGTGAGCTAGCTGAAACTCTAAGCCGGAACTTTTTAACTCAGTTTCTCCCAGTTTAACTTCTTTGTCAATCAGATATTCGTTCCAATCCTTCAGTGACAAATCAGAGACAAAGGCTTGATTAATTTTAGTATTATTTGCAGCGGTATTCCCTTGTGGATCTTTGGGAAACATTGCTAAAACTCTCGGCGGTGCAAACTCTTCTGCGGCGCGTTGAGCTAACACTAAGTTTACCTCGCCATTGTTGGTCATTGCCAAAAAAGTTCCCATCGAGGCCAGTCCGGCTACTTCCAAAATACTATGGTCGAGAGCACTACTCAAAAATACTCGCAAACCTTCCTGTTCTGCTTCTTGACAAGCTTCCGGGTTAGTATCTATAATTGCGACAGATTCGCCTCGTTCTTGAAATAAGCGAGCAATCAATCTACTTAAAGGATTCGACCCGACAATGACAGCACCGGTGGCGGATTTCGATGTGACTCCTAATAGTTGAGCCACTGGCCCGGCTGTTAGTCCTTGTACGAAAACTGTCATGATAATTGTCAGGAAAACTAAGGCTTTGATGGAGTCGCCACCGTTGATTCCCCGCTGGGTGAGCAAAATGGCAAATAAAGATGCGATCGAAGCTGAGACAATTCCCCTTGGCGCTACCCAGCAAGCAAATAATTTTTGTTGCCAATTTAAGCCGCTATTCCAAGTGCACAGCCAAATGTTAATCGGTCGCACTATCCACATGAGTGCTAAAACTGTGAACACACTTCCCCAACCCAGCGCAACTACACTAGCGAGGGATAAGTCTGCTGCTAACAATACGAATAGCACAGAAATAGCAAGGACTGTGAGTTGACCTTTAAACCTCCTCAGTAGTCTTTCTTCGGGGACAGAAGCAGCTCTGAGGACGATGCCGGAGAGTACCGTTGCCATTAATCCCGATTCGCTGCGGAGTTCTTCTGCTAATCCGAACAATCCCCACAAACCGGCTAATACTACTAAATTTTTGAGGTCTTCTGACAGAAATTGCGATCGCTTGAGAATGAATCCTAGCAGCCAACCTCCGGCAACTCCGACAAATGCACCGACTCCTAGTCGCACGATTAAATCTCGGAACAAAACCAGTAAGTCTGCATTACCATTGACAATAATATTCAGTACCAATACTGCCAAAATTGCCCCGACCGGATCGATTAAAACTCCTTCGGCTTCTAGTAAAGCGGCGACTTGTTTGTCAACGGAAACCTGTTTGAGCAAAGGGCCGATGACTGTTGGGCCTGTGACTACTACTAGAGAAGCATACAAAAATGCGATCGGCCAGGGAAACTCTCCCAACCAGTGGGCGGCCATTCCGCCACCGATCAGGGTAATTAAAGTACCGAAAGTAACTAAATTGCGGATGCTGCCAGAAACCCGCCCTAAATCTCGTAATTCCAAATTCAGGCCGCCTTCAAACAAAATTAAGGCTACTGAAAGGGAAACCATAACTTCCAAACCGCTGCCAAGCAGATTTGGATGCAGCAGTCCCAGGCAGTCCGGCCCTGCTAAAATGCCAAACAATAGCAAAAAGACGATCGCCGGAACTTTCAAGTAAGCGGCCAGAACTTGAGCGCTGATACCACAGGTGACGGTCATGACCATCAACAGGGTGATGTTAAAGGGGGTTTCCATAGATATGATTGTTGCAGGCTGCCCGACTCAATTTTAAAATTTTGATGGCGGACGACTTGAATACAGGCGCTATACTTGGCGCGATCGTACAGACTCCTAAGAAACTCATCCCAAATCCTAGTTAAAAACTCTCAAGAGAGGGGGAGAGGGGAGAGGGGGAGAAAGAGTTTCTTTCATCCATAACGGGTGTTCCGCGTCCGTGGGAGACTCTAAACAGCCCTGGATTTTCGCTTTTTGTTAAAAAGGGTTGATATTGGCTACAACTCTATCAGACAATTCTCTTGCCGTCAAAGATGGCTGTTACCCCTTCCGAAGGCCCAAGGTAAAAGTCTGTGGGTTCAATCTAAAATCTAAAATCTAAAATACGATGATGTTAAGTGACAAAATGGCTGTATCAGGGAGATTTTGGCAGTGAATAGCGATCGCATAGAACCAGGTGTCGGTCAAGAGTCGGTTTGGGATTACCCACGCCCGCCTCGTCTCGAAGCATCGACCAAGCACGTACAGATAATTTTCAATGGTGTGACACTTGCCGACACGCACCGCGCATTTAGGGTGTTGGAGACGAGTCACCCTCCCTCGTACTATATTTCTCCCGATGACATCCAAATGCAATATTTGCACAGGACTTCACAGAGTTCGTGGTGCGAATGGAAGGGACAAGCGAGCTATTATACTGTGACGGTGGGAGACAAAGAAGCGATAAATGTGGGTTGGTTTTATACCAATCCTCATCAGGTTTTTGAGGCTATTAAAGATTATGTGGCTGTTTATCCGAGTCGGATGGATGCCTGTTATGTGGACGGGGAATTAGTGCAGGCTCAATTAGGTGATTTTTATGGTGGCTGGATTACCAAAGATATTATCGGGCCCTTTAAAGGAGGGATGGGAACTTGGGGCTGGTAGCAGTCGCCAAAGCTATTTAGTTCAAGAGCTATGTAATCAACAATACAGTTGATTTTCAAAGATTAATGTTAAAATAAGCTAATATGTAACATTAGCTTTGTTGCTAGTGTATTGTTCATTTGGGTATGCGTTGTGTCTGTTGAATTTAGCGCCTCACCTATCTCGCCGGAGAAACTACCAACAACTCTCTCTTTAGAGTCTACCCTTAAGGATCTATCGGTATTCGATTTTCAGGTTAAATCCTCTTTCTTAAACAAAGAAGTAGCTAGGTTGTTTCGAGATTACCCGTTGCTTCCGGGAGTGATATTGACCGAAAAAGGAGAATTTTTAGGTATGCTATCGCGACGGCGATTTATGGAGCATATGAGTCGCCCTTACGGAGTAGATACATTTGCTGGCCGACCGATTCTAGCTCTGTATAAGATGGCTCAAACAGATATTTTGATTTTACCAGGAGTGGCCTTAATTGTCATGGCAGCTCAGAGAGCAGTACAGCGTTTGCCAGAACATCTGTACGAGCCGATTGTTGTTGAGCTAGAGCCTCGAATTTACCGACTGTTGGATGTACATCAAGTGCTGTTAGCTTTATCACAAATTCACCAACAAGCGACTTGGTATATTAGCGAACTTTATTACAATTTATCTGTTACTAAGTCTGAGTTAGAAGTGGCTAACTCAGAATTATATCGCCTTGCTAACTCAGATGGTTTAACTCAAGTGGCAAATCGTCGCCGTTTTAATGAATACTTAGAGCAAAAGTGGGAACAACTAGGTCAAGAGGAAGCAGAAATATCTTTAATTTTATGCGATATTGATTTTTTTAAGAAATATAATGATAGCTATGGACATCAAGCTGGAGATGGTTGTTTGCAACAGGTAGCAAAAACGATTGTGGAAGCTGTAAGTGACTCAGCGGGGGAAGTTTTGGAGGAGGCTCTGGTGGCTCGTTATGGAGGTGAAGAATTTGTGATCGTTTTGCCTCATACTAAATCTGAGACTGCTGTCTATATTGCAGAGCAAGTTCGAGTCTGGGTGAAAAACTTAGCAGTTGAACATCTGCAATCTCATGTTGGTTGTGTGACGCTGAGTTTGGGTGTAGCGAGTACCTTTCCTCGATCGCACACGCATACTGCTCAGAAAGATTTGATTGCAGCAGCAGACCGGGCGCTATATCAGGCAAAAGACCAAGGGCGCGATCGAGTAATTTTAGATTTGGGATTTTAGATTTTAGATTGGGCATCGGTTAAGGTCGATCGCGCCTTTCTACAAATTCTCGCACCAAACACGTTCCGCCGTCCAGTGTCTGTCCGACGATTCATAAATCCTCAATCCTGCCAACCCAGCAGTTTCCACCATCGTCTGAATTTCATCCAGGGTAAAAGCCGCTTGTAGCGAATCGCTAAATAACTGCTTCTGATGTGAGTTACAATCTCCCGTATAAAGCTCGACCAAATTATCCCTGATTTCCTGTGTTTCCGGCCTCAGTAAATCCCGTAAAAATATTGCTCCGTTCGGCTTTAACACCCGCCCGACTTCCTGCAAAAACGTCACAGGATCTGGCAAATGGTGGATAATACTGTTAGAAATCACCATGTCAAAATAGTTGTCAGGATACGGCATTGCCTTAGCATCGATCAGTTCAAGACTAATTTGCGATCGCACACCAGCCCTTTCCACATTCTCGGCCGCCACTTTCAGCATATTTGGAGATAAATCGATGCAAGTCAATTTCCATGCAGACCGAAGTTGACAAAGTGCGATCGGAATTCTCGCCGTACCCGTCCCAGCATCCAAAACGTTTCCAAAAACCGGCCCCAAGACAGCCGCACTCCTAGCAAAAGCAGCATTAACCTCAGTAAAGTCCATCGAATCGTATTCGATCGCCTCTTCCAAGGAATCCATCACTTCCGATTCCAAAACTCGCTGCATAAAATTTATCTCATTCTCTGGCATTTCCATATAGACGCTGAGTTTCGCCTGCAAAAGCTCCACTAACTCCGGTTCCATATATTGGTAATTATCCGGGATTTGCAGACAAATCCGTATCTTATCTGCGTTAATCCGCGTTAATCCGCCTACATCTGCGGTTAAAAATCTTGCTCCAATCTTCCCCCGATCGCACCTTACATATCACAATATTAGTAATTTGTCAAATTTGCCCAAAATCTCGTTACAATTCTTAACTGGTCAATATGCGTATTTTACATCAAAAATTGTCATTATTGCATTTAACGATTTTGATAATTCCATACACTGAAAGGCTTTCAGGCTAAGAATCAAAAAATAGTCATAGCACCGCTTGATTCTCTGAATTGTATAATAGCTCAAACGGCGCACTTTCGTCAAGTAAATGAGAATGGAATCAATAGTGGAGGATGGTAATTTTTGGGGGTTTTCGGCAATTGATTGAACATTTAAAACAAAATTACTTGTCATATTGTATTTGCTTATCTAAGCAGCTTGAATTGCCCCGATCGCCCTCAACCCCTCAAAAATAGAAATATCCTTGATTTCTGCTAAAATTAATTAAGCGAAGTCGTTATGAGTTCAATTAAACAGCTATGACCAAACAAACCATAGAAAATTTAGTAATTATCGGCTCAGGGCCAGCAGGTTACACCGCCGCCATCTACGCCGGGAGAGCAAACCTGAAACCCGTAGTGTTTGAAGGCTACCAAATGGGAGGTATTCCCGGCGGTCAACTGATGACAACCACAGAAGTCGAAAACTTTCCCGGCTTCCCCGAAGGCATCACCGGGCCGCAACTGATGGATCGGATGAAAGCTCAAGCAGTGCGTTGGGGTGCTGAACTATACACAGAAGATGTAATTTCGGTGGATTTGAGTCAACGGCCGTTTACAGTGCGATCGGAAGACAGGGAAAT
>JAYTZD010000541.1:0-1171 GCA_043742065.1 Oscillatoriales bacterium | reverse complement strand
GACTTAGCCGCAATCTCTCTACAGATGGTTAACAGAAATGAGAGGATTACCTTAGCAAAGATCGACGGCAAGGACTATTACGTGAGCTTTAGTCCACTCCAAGAAGCTAATTGGTCAGTTGCTTTAGCCATCCCCCGTGAGAATATCGAATCTCAACTCCGTCCTCTAGATTTAATCGCAATGGTAGTTTTAGGACTAGCAGGGACGTTAATTGGAGTGCTGTGGTATGTTCAATCATCTGAACAAAATCAACTGAAAAAATCTAAAGAAGCTGCTGATGCATCTAAGGAAGCTGCCAATGCTGCGAATCAGGCAAAGAGTGACTTTCTGGCAAACATGAGCCACGAACTCCGCACGCCACTCAATGGGATTCTTGGCTATGCTCAAATTCTCGATCGCTCGAAAGTATTACCAGACAAAGAACGCCACGGAGTCCAAATTATCTATCAATGTGGCTCCCATTTATTAACACTAATTAATGACATTTTAGACCTCTCCAAAATCGAAGCCCGCAAGCTAGAAATAATGCCAAAAGCGATCCATTTCCCCTCATTCCTGCAAGGCGTAGTCGAAATCTGTAGAATTCGAGCTGACCAAAAAGGCATCGACTTTATTTATCACCCAGAATCCAATTTACCACAAGGCATAGAAGCCGACGAAAAACGACTCCGCCAAGTATTGCTAAACCTCCTTGGCAATGCAATTAAATTCACCGATGCAGGTAGCGTCACTCTCAAAGTAGAAGTTAATGAGTCAAATTCAAATATTCCAATTCCCCGGATCAAATTCCAAGTCGAGGATACTGGAGTTGGCATCGCCGATGCTGAAATCAACAAGATATTCCAGGCATTTGAACAAGTAGGCGAACAAAAACGTCAGTCAGAAGGCACTGGTTTAGGTTTAGCAATCAGCCAAAGGATTGTCGAATTGATGGGCGGAAAAATTAAAGTTGAAAGCGAGATTAATGTGGGTAGCAATTTCTACTTTGAGGTGGCTTTTCCAAGTGCTAGTGACTGGGTACAACAGAATTCCGTCAACAAGGGAAGGACAATTATCGGCTATGAAGGAGCGCCACGGCATATTTTGGTGGTGGATGACAGATGGGAGAATCGATCGGTATTAGCGAACCTGCTAGAACCGATGGGATTCATAATTACTGAAGCAGCAAACG
>JAYTZD010000540.1:0-5270 GCA_043742065.1 Oscillatoriales bacterium | reverse complement strand
CCCGGTTTCTCAGATCCTAATTAATGATTGTGTCCGTGGCCACCATGATTATGCCCGTGATCGTCATGAGAATGCCCATGATCCCCATGATTATGCCCATGATCGCTATGAGAATGTACGTGATCGCGGACAACCAAATTCGGATTAACAGCAACTGCCATCTCACTAAACAAGGCTTCAATTTGAGGATTAGCCCACTCTGCCGCCATTTTCAGGAACTCAGGATGGTCATTTACGCAAGGCAATTTGCGGTAAGTAACTCCTTGACGTTGCTTCTGCAAACCCTCAATAATGTGGTCTACATCTAACAAAGTTTCGTGATTTTCTGTCGCAAATCCGATCGGCATAAAGACGATCGCAGTTGCACCCAAATCGATCAAATTCTTCGCAGCCAACGTCGCATCCGGCTGTGTCCATTCAATCAGCGGCGTGTCGTGATTCAGCCAACCCACCGAAATCAAAGGATAGCGATACATCAAACGTTCCCGCACGCGATCGTACAAAGCTTGACTTTCCACAATACCGGAAGTGAAGCCCTTCGCCTTGTGCGGACAACCGTGATTCATCAGCACAATCCCAATCTGAGAAGGCAAATGCGCTACTGCTAAATCGTTCTTAATTTCTTCTTCAACCAAATCCGCCATTAGCTGGATGTAAGCCGGTTCATCGTAAAAAGAAGGAATGTAGCGCTGTCCTTTTACCCAATGTTCTTTACCATCAAAGGTTTGTACTAAAGCATTGTTTACCTGTTCCACAGCAATCCCGCTAGTGAAAACAGAATCAACAACCAACAGCGGATAAATCAGAATTTTGTCAAATCCTTGTGCTTTGATTTGCGGGATTACTTGTTCTGGCAAAAACGGCGCGCAAAAGTTAAAAGCTTTGAACACTTTTACTTTGTCGCCCCATTTCTCCTGCAAATTCTGTTCAATCCCAGCCCGTTGCTGTTCAAAAATTGCATTGTGGGGCGACACGAATTGACCGTGTTGGTGACTCCATTCGTGCAAGTCAAAAATTGCCAAAATCTTTGCCAGCGGTGGATAAATCCAAGTTGGTACTGGCGCAAACTTTGCCGTCAGTAAGTTTAAAGCTTGTTCGTTGTAATTGGCAAAATCGTCGTAGCTTTCGACTTCGCCGTAACCCATCAGCAAGACAGCTACGCGATCGCTGTTTACCGGTGCGGCAGATGTTTTGAACTCAATTTTTTCGGGAGAAGCAACCACTTTGTATTCCTCAATTTTATTTATTCTAAGAGATCCAGACAGGATGAAGAGTGGATCTGAGATTTTTGATTGTTGGCGATCGCACGAATTGCGCGCGCTGGGCTGATTCCCGGTTTCTGCACCGATACTTCCGGGCTAAACCTCTTATTTATCCTAGAAACCGGGTTGATGAGTGTCAGTCCTAAATCGGTTTTTTGATTTCGACCCGAAACTCGTAGGGCAGCTAGAACTAGAATCAGGCTTTGTTAAGCCTGACAGGGAATGGGGCCTGGGGGGATAAGTTTTATGTTTTCTTAAGACTCTCTCACCTTGCCTCGGATTCCGGGGGTTTGGAGCGTTCCCAGCGTTTATTTTTGGGGGGATATTCTTCAAACTTGACTCTATTATAACTTTAACACCCTATCCCCCCGGATGGCATATAATAAATTATGGTGTACAATAAAGTAAAGTTATGTTAAGCTCTTAATTAATTTTCTTGAAGCACGATGAGACTGGTAATTTGCCCCGGAATTCACGACCCAAAACTAACCGATTGTTTCCTACACGGACTTTCGGAGGTTTGGGGAGATGTTGAACCTCGGCAAAATCCGCAAGTAGTCTCCCATGTCAAGATTTTTCCCGCTCATAAACATCCGCCTTTTTCAGCACTTGACATATTTCACTTTTTGTGCAGTCAAGAGTTGGCAGGAGAAAGTCTAGTATTTGTCAGCTTTTCGGCTGGGGTAGTTGGGGCGATCGGGGCGGCGTGGATGTGGCAGCAAATGGGTGGCAAAGTCGGTGCATTCATTGCTTTGGACGGTTGGGGAGTACCCCTGGGGGGCACTTTTGCGATTCACCGGATCAGCCACGATCGCTTTACGCACTGGAGTTCGGCTATTCTCGGTGGCGGTGGAGATGGTTTTTATGCAGATCCGCCCGTTGAACATTTGGATTTGTGGCGATCGCCCCAAACTACCAAAGGTTGGGAAATCAGTCACACAGCCGACGGTACAGAGACGGCTAAACCCGCCACCGCAGCAACATTTTTAGTTCACTTATTGAAACATTACGGAGTCCAATCAGTTGTTTAACTTTAATTTATTATCATCGGCGATCGCACCTATTTTTACCCTTACCAACCTAGAAAATCCTGTATCTTCTTCAGACAGAAGAAATAGCACTCAGCAGTGGTTGGTATTTGGTGCTTCAGCGTTTTTAGTATCAATTCCAGTTTTTGTGCAAGCACCGTTAGTGCGTTTGTATCCAACCATTAGTTTGCTATCAACTATTCCCTGGTTCGTACTTAGTTTAATCTTAATTTTCCGCCCAAAAACCCAACTTTGGGGAGACTTATTATTAGGATTTGCTGGATGTTGGCTGGCTGGTTCGATCTATTGGGGCTGGTTTAGATGGGAACCAATTTTGCACTTACCGATAGAAGCAATTGGTTTGCCTTTTGCGATTTGGTGTTTGGGCAAATCTTGGGGAAAAGTGGGAGCATATTTTTATTTGGGTTCGTTATTGGGAACCGCTATTACTGACGTATATTTTTATTTGACAGGTTTGATGCCTTACTGGCGACAAGTGATGCACGCGGAACCGGAATTGGCAATGCCGATTTTTCAAAGCGCGATCGGGCAAATTGACACTCCTTGGGGTATCGGTTGTGCGATCGTTTTAATTGCCGTACTTTTAACTGTGGGTTTGTTGAGTTTGCGCGATCGGAC
This sequence comes from Oscillatoriales bacterium, assembly GCA_043742065.1. Classification (GTDB taxonomy): domain Bacteria; phylum Cyanobacteriota; class Cyanobacteriia; order Cyanobacteriales; family Microcoleaceae; genus Microcoleus. Next base: position 2,341 of record JAYTZD010000540.1, on the reverse strand, counting down.
TTTGCACTGGCGCGCTTTCAGTGGAGCAGTTTTCAGTACGCTGTTAGTAGATGGTTTGTTTTGGTTGGCCGCTTCGGCAGCTTAAGCTGAAATTAGGAGACGGCAGTGCCGTGTCCCTACTACCCGAAATTAAGATTGTAGCTGAAATTAGGAGACGGCAGTGCCGTGTCCCTACCCAAAATAACATTGTAGGGACACGGCATTGCCGTCTCCTCTATATTATTCCGATGTAACCGGAAATGATTATTTCTTAGTCCTTCTCTGCTGGGACTTTGTTTGTTTATAAGCGGTTTCAGCCGCCGAATGATCGAAGAGGCTGGTATATGAAGATATATTAAAGTTAGTGGCGACCTCCAAAATGCCCTGCGACAATTAAACAGAGACTGTATTAATACTTGAAACTACTTCACCTAATTTTCACTGGAAATTTTTCACTGTTCAGACCGAAATCTACTGGCAATTACTAACAACCAAACGCTAGATGTATTAAGGGGTTTCTCAAAATGAACTCATCTGAAATTACACTGGATATTCCTACAATAGATTTGCCGATCGCCACTCCCGAAGTCACGCACCAGCTATCGGAAAACATTATCCTCACCACAGTCGATGACCTTTACAACTGGGCAAAAATGTCCAGTCTGTATCCGCTGATGTTTGGCACGGCTTGCTGCTTCATTGAATTTAGCGCTTTGATCGCTTCCCGCTTCGATTTGGAACGATTTGGAATGTTTCCTCGGATGTCGCCCAGACAAGCTGATTTGATGATTACTGCGGGCACAATTACGATGAAGTATGCTCCTGTTTTGGTGCGCCTTTACGAACAAATGCCCGAACCTAAATATGTGATTGCAATGGGCGCTTGCACGATTACGGGGGGAATGTTTAGTGCAGATTCTCCGACTGTTGTGCGCGGTGTGGACAAATTAATTCCGGTGGATGTTTATTTACCTGGATGTCCGCCGCGGCCAGAAGCGATTATGGATGCGATCGTCAAACTCCGCAAGAAGATTGCCAACGACAGCCTCCAAGAACGGCAACAGAGGGAACCAACCCATCGCTATTACACCCGCCCTCACGCGATGAAAGTCGTCGCACCAATCCACGATGGACAATACCTGGAAACTTCAGAAAGACAGGTTCCGCCGCCAGAAATTGCACCTTCTGGATTGTCCAGATTTCAACTATTAGAATTAACTGCTTGTAGTTCTGATGATTGATATTGGACTCACTCACATAGCACTTCCGGTTTCCAATGTCGATCGCACTATTGAATTCTATGCCAAGTACGCGGCCGTACATCCAGTTTTGTCTCCACTGGCACATCTGGGAGTTGGCTGCAAAAGTCGCGAATATATGGACGAGATTTGTGACCAAGCCCGTCAATTACCCGCCTACCCAGTGGGGAGTAACGCTAGGTTGGGGAATCCTGCTGCGTCGAATCTTACCCAAAGACCTCTACAGATGCAATTAGGTACAATAGCTTTGAAATAGGTACTCTGACGGTGTGTAGTACCTATATTAAAAATACTTATATAATAGACAGAAGCGGCTGAATGGCTATTATAGTGGTGTTTTTAATCTATGCAATCTTTTGAACAGACCTTTTTCAACCAGCAACCGATTACCCAAAAACTACTCCAGACGATTCGCTTGATTGGGGAGTACAAAGGCAAACAGGAGTTGTATAAGCAACAAGCGCCACAAGTGCTAGAAACTTTGCGGCAAACTGCGATTATTCAAAGTACCGAATCTTCTAACCGCATTGAAGGAATTACCGTTCCTCTGGCGCGAATTCGCAAGTTGGTAACGGAACGAACGACACCAAAAGATCGTTCGGAACAGGAAATTGCGGGGTATCGAAATGTGCTGAATACGATTCATGCCAGCTATGGTTATATTCCGTTTACGTGGATGCGCGGTGGCGAAAGTTATAGCAGAAGGAAGAAGGGAAAGGCAGGCACTGTTTTTCTCAACCTGCTTCCTTCCTTAACAATTATGAGTTAGAATCTAAAATCTAAAATCTAAAATCCAAAATAAATATCATGTCTTTGATTTCAATTCGCGGTGTAGAACATTATTACGAGTGGATAACAGCAGATAAGAGCGCCCAACCCAGCGGCAAACCAGTCATGGTATTTCTGCACGGCTGGGCTGGCTCGGCTCGCTACTGGGAAAGCACCGCACAGGCGATCGCACAAGACTTCGACTGCTTGCTTTACGACATGAGAGGTTTTGGACGTTCTCCACTGCCACAACAGCCTCCTGAGTCCAGCTATGAACTCGAAACCTATGCTGAGGACTTGGCAGAATTGTTAGCAGCTTTGAATTTAAGTCGTGT
>JAYTZD010000539.1:0-5274 GCA_043742065.1 Oscillatoriales bacterium | reverse complement strand
CAGTGCCAAGTTGAGCGAGGATATTTAAACCGTCGGCATCTAGAATTAAAGGTCGATCGCACTCCAATACAGATTCTACCGCAATCGCCGCTTCCAAGGTCAGACCAGGCCCGCACGCGATCGCATCATAGACACCCAGATCAATTGCTACTGGCAAATCCTTAATTGCACCACTGCGCGTTTCTGGACATCCGATTATTAAAGCCTCTGGTAACTGACTGCTCAACATCGGTTTAATCGATTCAGGCACTGCAATTGACACCATTCCCACGCCACTTGCCCTTGCTCCCAATGCTGCCAAAATTGCGGCTCCGGTGTACTTGTCAGAACCTGCGATAATTAGTAGATGACCGTTGGTGTATTTATGAGCAATTGGCGATCGGGGTAATGGCAAATTCTGACTAGCAGATGCTTTGGTAATCCGTTGTACTGCCGGAAAATCGCCCAATATCGCCACAATATCTGCTAAGGGAATATCAAAATCAATTAACTCCGATGTACCGAGATATTCCAATGCTGTGTCTTGGAAAAATGCCAACTTCCACAAGCCCAAACACAATGTATGAGTAGCTCGAATTGCCGTCCCCAAAACTTCTCCCGTATCAGTATGAATTCCCGACGGAATGTCAATGCTAAAAACAGGTTTATTTAACTGGTTTATTTCATCTATCGCAGTGCTGACAGGATGACAAATTTCTCGTTCTAAGCCAAATCCAAATAAACCATCTATGAACAAATCGCAGTTTTTCAACGGTTCAATTGTGTCAAAAAATGGAATATTTAAATAACGTACATACTGAGCGTGACAGCCTGTTAACTCTTTCAGTTTAGAAAAGGGACAATAGACAAATACTTGGAATCCTTGAAAGTGCAATTCGCGAGCAACAACCAAAGCGTCACCGCCGTTGTGTCCAGGGCCAACCAATACGCCGATCGCAGGGAGTCCGATTCTTTCCCTCCTTGGGGAGGGTAGGGGGGGGTTGACTTCTTCCTTCTGCCCTCTGCCTTCTGCCTTCACCAGCGCCTGAATGCGTCTGGTAAGCAGTCCGGCCACTTTTTCCATTAGAGCTGCTACGGGCATTCCAGCGGCAAAGATTCTGGTTTCTATTTGCCGCATTTGGTCGGCGGTAACAACAAACTTTTCAATAGTCATAATTAGTGTTAAAATTTCACTTAACAGCAGCAGTGGCAGCTTGTAGTATTTATGTACTATACTAAATTAGCTCGATCGAACGAAGTACCAGTAAAATAGCAAGTTTTCTCCGAACCATGAACAAAATTGTTGTAGGCCTCTCCGGCGGGGTCGATAGTTCCGCAGCCGCCGCAATTTTACACCATCAGGGATATGAAGTGGTGGGTTTAACCCTGTGGCTGATGAAAGGCAAAGGTCAGTGCTGCTCTGAAGGCATGGTGGATGCAGCTAAAATTTGTGAACAGTTGGGCGTTCCCCACCACATTGTGGACAGCCGCGAGGTTTTTCAGGCAAGTATTGTGGATTTTTTGGTGGATGGTTATAGTGCTGGAATTACGCCTTTGCCTTGTTCGCAGTGCAATAAAACTGTTAAATTCGGCCCGATGCTCAAGTATGCTCACGAAGAACTCGGCATTGCGAAAATTGCGACAGGCCACTATGCTCGGATTACTTACGATGCTGATACCGATCGCTTTCAGTTGCGACGGGCGATCGACCCCGGCAAAGATCAGTCTTACTTCTTGTACGATTTGACACAAGATTTACTAGCAGGTACTGAGTTTCCTTTGGGGGAAATTACCAAGACTGAAACTCGCAAAATTGCCTCTGAGTTTGGCTTGACAACTGCTGATAAGCCAGAAAGTCAGGATCTGTGTTTGGTGGAAAGTAACGGTTCGATGCGGGCATTTCTGGACAAATACATTGCTCCGAAAAAGGGTGATATTGTTCACAAGGACGGGCGAGTGCTCGGACAACATGACGGCGTACACCACTACACGATCGGGCAACGGAAGGGGTTGGGCGTGGCGGCACCGGAACCTCTGTACGTGATTGAACTGGATGCTACTGGGAATCGGGTAATTGTGGGCGATCGGCTTTTGGCAGTAGAATCCGAGTGCTATGTCCAGAGAGTAAATTGGGTTTCTGTAGCACAGCCAACCGCGCCAATTCGGGCCGAAGTGCAGATTCGATATCGATCGCACGCAGTTCCTGCGACAGTAATTCCTCTAGAATCGTCCCAAGCAGAAAATGCCTGCGGTGTCAGAGTTAAGTTGATTTTTGACGAACCACAGTTGAGCATTACCCCCGGACAAGCGGCTGTTTGGTATGACGGGGATGTGCTCCTTGGTGGTGGGCTCATCGAAAGACAACCAACAACCTAAGCTATATCAGTATCCCCGTAGGGAAACGGCAGTGCCGTTTCCCTACAATAACTAGCGATTAGGACGCTCGAACTGCTGTACAACTTTCCGCAAGTAAACACAGTGTCGCGCGCCCTGACTCACGGGTGTTGTGAATGCTTCGACTGACTCAACTGTGCCACCCAAATGCCCGATCGCACTTTGTAACTCTGCCTCTTCCTCCACCGTCCAATTGCCGCGATAAAGTACAGCTAAACCGCCATTTTTCAAGAAAGGCAAGGCATATTTAGCACAAAGATGTGCTGCTCCCACTGCTCTAAGAAGTGCTATATCATAAGCTCCTTTGTGATGAGGTTGTCGCCCAATTTCATCGGATCTACCCAGTAAAGTTGCCGCATTTTCTATTGTTAATGACGGCAAAACTGTTTCTAGGAAGTCAATTTTCTTGCGAGTAGAATCGAGTAAAGTAACTGATAAATGCGGTAGTGCGATCGCCACAGGCAACCCCGGAAAACCTCCACCAGTACCGATATCAATCGCTTTGAACACCGCAGGTTCGGGAACTTCGCGAATTTCTCCTGAAGTATCATTAGCTGGTAGCAGCCTCGCAATTCCCCGCAGAGAATCCCACAAATGTTTTTCCCAAAACTCCATCGGCTCAGTAATTCGAGTTAAATTCAAAGAGCGATTTCCCTCAACAATCAATTCATACAGTCGTTGAAATTGTTGCTGTTGTGACTCATTCGGAACCCAATTCAGGGATTCTTGCCACAACTCATTCATCTCTGGTAACGCACACATTGTAATCTGATTCATCTTTTATTCCTACTCTTTCTTGACCTACTCTAAACCAATGACTAATGACTAATGACTAATGACCAATGACCAATGACTATTGATTAACAAAGCTCGTTTCCTTAACTTCTAATTTAGCCCGATCGACTTGCTGCAAATCCCCGTGATTTAAAGTCCAAAATCGATCGGCAACACTCAATAAATCGCTAGCATCGTGAGTAACAATCAACAAAGTCCAGTGATTTTTCAACTTACTCAATAAGCTGACCAATTGCCGACGCATCGACCAATCCAAGCCCGCAGTTGGTTCGTCCAAAAGTAGCAAATGTGGCTGACGAATTAACTGCACCGCCAGCGCTACCCGTCGCTGTTGGCCACCGCTCAAAGCGTGGGGGGAGGCGCCCAGTGGTAAATGTCCCAGTCCCACTTCTGTCATTGCCTTGTTAATTTGTTCTTGTCCTAATTCTGGGTGTCCCAATCGCAATTCTTCTAAAATTGTGCCTCCGCAAAAATGCCTTTCTGGAAACTGAAATACTAAACCTCCTAACTGTTGTAAGTGTTCCGGCGTTAATTCTTGTTCTCGCCAGCGGATTTCGCCGCTAGTTTTTTCTGCTAAACCTGCTAATATTTCTAATAGCGTACTTTTGCCTGAACCGCTGCGGCCGACAATCAGCCCCATTTGCTGTGATGGCAGTTCTAAGTTAATATTTTTCAGAATAGCATTCGGACAGGCTGTAGGATGATAAACTAAATTTTTTAGATAAAGCATTAACGGCAGTTGTTATTGGTCATTGGTCATTGGTCATTGGTCATTAGTCATTGGTCATTGGTCATTGGTCATTAGTCCTTCGTTGTGCTATTAATAGTTAAGGTTTTTTTTCGCTTGTGCCGATCGCCAATAATTATTTTTTACATAAATCTTTACAAAAATCACCTTTTTTTTTGAGGTTTCCCCCTTGATTTTTAGACGAATTTGTAGTATAGTTTAATAATGGAAATACGTGCAAAATTTTTATAAATGCTCATAGTTCCATTATTAAATTATAGAGCAATAGCCAGAAAAAATCAAGACGATCCCATCACCTTTTTAGTCGCGGCCCGGAAGTCTGAACTTTCAACTTTCAGATTCCCACTTGCAATCAATTGCTTGTTAAGAATTGACGATGATGAAAACTATCTTAGCATCCATTGGCAAACAAATGTTAAATTCTAAGCAAACTATGCGGGCGATTGGCGGTGTGGCGATCGCCCTGAGCATCTGTATCCACTCAGCAATAGCGGGCGATCCCTTTCGTGGAAGTAACCCACAGGCGATCGGGCCAAACACCGAAACCGTCTTCAAAACAATGTTTCAGCAAGGAAACTACAAAATAGCAAAAACGCAAATTCAACAAGCACTATCCTCCGAACCAAACGAACCATTAGCCTATGCAATGGCGGCCTCATTATCCTACATCGAGCAAGACTTAAACTCGATGAATTCCTACGCGCAAAAAACCCGCGAAGTCGCCGAAAAATTGACCAAAACAAATCCCCTACGTGGCAACATTTACCTAGCAGCAGGTCATTTTCTAGAAGGAGCTAATTTCATAGCCAAAGAAGGAACAGCCAAAGGTGCACCCCAAGCACTCAACAAACTACGAGTTGTATTTCAATATTTAGATGCCGCCGATAAAATAGCTCCCAATGATCCAGAACTCAATTTAATCAAAGGCTACATGGATTTAATGCTGGCCACAAACCTGCCCTTTTCCAACGCCAGTGATGCAATTGAAAGATTAGAAAAAAAAGCCTCTCCCCGCTACTTAGCTTATCGGGGAATTGCAGTAGGCTATAGAGATTTAAAAAAATACGATTCTGCCCTAGATTTCGCCAACAAAGCACTTGCAGAAACACCAAAAAATCCAGAAGTTCTTTATCTCAAAGCCCAAATCTTATCTTCTCAGGCCAAGGGTAAAGATGGTAAAGACAACAATAAAGCTTTACTAGAGGAAGCTCGAAAAAACTTCGATGCAGCCTTAGCAAAACCAGATCAATTACCGAGAAGTTTAGTCGCAGAAATCTTCTTCCAGCAGTGCAAAACCCACAACCGTCTTGACAGCAAATCTCGCGACTGCGACCCAATGCGCGATAAGATTCGAGATG
>JAYTZD010000538.1:0-5276 GCA_043742065.1 Oscillatoriales bacterium | reverse complement strand
TCCCAGAAATCGGGATGCTTTCACTTATATATTATCGCAATTTGAGCAAATTGGCTATCGGGTTTCGTTCAAGTTGTTGAATGCTAGAAATTTTGGGGTACCGCAGGATAGACAAAGGGTGATTGTGGTTGGTTATCGGGAAAGTCTGGGTTTTGGCTTTGAGTTTCCTCAACCTGGGGATGAGGTTTTGACTTTGAAGGATGCGATTTTTGACTTGCAGACTGCACCAATTCCAGTTAAGGGTAAAGTAGATAATTATCACCCATCTATTCCCAATCACGAATGTGCTGATTTAGGATTTTCGAGTCTTTATATGTCGCGGAATCGAGTTAGAAGTTGGTCAGAACCTTCTTTTACTATTCAGGCGGGCGGGCGACACGCACCTCTCCATCCTCAAGCTAGTAAAATGATTTTGGTAGATAAGGATAAACGCATTTTTGATCCGAATTCACCTCAACCTTATCGCAGGTTGTCTGTCAGGGAATGTGCGAGAGTTCAGACTTTCCCGGATGACTTCATTTTCAAGTACAAATATATCATTGATGGATACAAAATGGTTGGTAATGCTGTTCCTGTGAATTTAGCTAGAGCTTTGGCAAGTAAGATTTTTGAAGATATTGTTATTGGGCAGAAAGCATCGGGAAAAAAGGAGAAGATGGAAGAGACGGCAGTGCCGTGTCCCTACAATTTATCGCGGTAGGGACACGGCATTGCCTTGGACTCTATATCATTCCGGCGCACCCGGAATTGATATGACTCTACTTTTTCCCAACAAGCGCGCAAATAGTTGTTTCTTGTTTTCTGCCTCTTAATTGAATACTTTTAACTGGTTTTGCTTCGTAGCTGTCGCTCACCAATTCCCATGTTTCTCCTGTTATTAATACTCGATAAGGATTGTCTTCTTTAATATCTTTATTCATTGGTTCTAACCGGGCGGCAATATTCACAGTATCTCCTAAAACTGAAAAATTTAATCTATTCCCGCCGCCGATAGTTCCAGCAATAATTGACCCTGTATGAATGCCAACTCCGAATTCAATTTTTGGCTTCCCTTCCCTTTCTAATTGCTGATTTAATTGTTTCAATCGTTCTGACATATCCAAGCAAGCGGCAATACAATTTAGAGCGTCTTGTTTGATTTCTTCTGGTTTAGTATGAGGAAAAGGGATGCCAAATATTGCCATAATTGCATCGCCAATATATTTATCTATCACGCCGCCGTGCTCCATAATGCACTCACTCATGGCATTTAAATATTGATTTAGCCAAGACATCAATTCACTCGGAGATAGTTGCTCGGAAATGCTAGTAAACCCTCGAATATCCATAAATAAAACGGTGGCAACCATTTCTTGCGGTTGCAGTTCGCCATTTTTAAATATTTCGTCTTTGCGCTGCCAAATTAATTCAGCAGTTTCTTTTGCCATGTATTTTTCAAACAGGCTCATTAATTGTTCTTTCTCTTGTTGTTCTCGTAGTTGCAGTCCAATTCCCGCTAAGACGATCGTACCAATCGGTGCAGCGATGGGCATTAGTAGCGAATTAAACGTAAATAATGAGAAAGAAACTGCATACCAAGTTAGGGGGAGAAGGATAGCGATCGCAATTCGTCCCCTGGGTCCAATCTTCGATAATATCCCGCTAGTAATTGGTCCAATTAAAAGTAATATCAACCAACTTGTCCAGTCAGGTAAAGGTTGCAGCAGTCGGTTATTGAGCAAGTTATCAATAACTGCGGCATGAAGGTAAATCCCACTGGTTGGTGGAATTTTATCTAGAGGAGTCCGCAAGGGATCTAAACCTGTTGCCGTCGTACCTAGTAATACTAATTTGTCTTTAAAAGCATCTTGGGTAATTTTACCTGCCAGAACATCAGCAAACGAATAAGTCGGTAAATATTGCACTTTCCCAGGCCAATTTATCCCAGCCTGCTGAAATTCTAGACTGCCGTTATTAGGCGGTGATAAAAACTTTTCTAGCCCTCCAGATTGCGGTTGCTTGTCGGTGTTGTAAACGCGCAGCATGGCAATTCCCAATGAGGGAATATCTCGCAACCACAGGATGGCTTGACGACCGATTCCATCTGTGTCTGAGTTATGCAAAATATGGCCTCGCTCGGCAGCTACGGCTTCTAAAGTTGGTACAATTGGTAGCAGTTTTTTTTGGTCATCCGGAGCCTTGGCTAACACTACATTACCTATGGCACTCATAGCGTCTGCAAGTTGGTCATCTTGGGGACTGGATTCGGCAAAAATAATGTCGAAACCAACGACTGCCGGTTTAGCAGGGGAAAGGGCTTTTAATAATTGAGTATAGCGATCGCGCGAAAACGGAAATCTCCCCAACTTCCTTAAACTTGCTTCGTCTATGGCAATGACTACTACTCGTTTATCCCAAATAGGTTTGGGTAAAATTCCACTTTCGCGAAGTTGAAACAGGCTGTTATAGCCTAGTTGTTCCAGCGGTTTCCAGCCACCCAAATGCAACGCGCCCAAGGAAATAATAGCGGCAGCAACTCCCGGCAGTAAGGATTGGCTGCGGGCAAAAAAATCTCGCAAACGAGGGATTATTAATTGAGTCATTATCTATTACTTAATTAAACTTGCACCGATTTCATAAGATACCTCATTTCCCACCGGACTGCGAACAACTAGCCAGTAGTCAGAGTTAGCTGGTCTCGGCACTACCTCGTCGATTTTACCTGTTATATCCATCTTTAAGGGTTGGTCATTTAAATAGACTAAATTCAGAGGATCGACAGTACAAATGCATCGAACTTTGCCTGGACTGATGACTGATAAACTGATCAATTCATAGTTCATATTTTCTTTGAATGCCTTGGGTGGACTGGGAGGATTGCCGGGAAAAGTGGCGGAAGCATAGCCCTTTTCTATCTTCACAGTTCGCCCTTGAGCGCTAGCGTCAACTTTCCCCTCAAATAAGGCAGTTGCGGCTTTGCCCTCTGGACCAACGCCCACGGCGAATTCAGTCCCCCTGACGCCCACAACTCCTGCTGGGCTGTTAATTTCTAGGCGCGAATTGGGGTTAGTCAAGCGTCGGGCCGAAACTCTTGCCAATCCTGCGGGGACTGACAGCAGGGTAACTTTACCTCCGCCGACAGCAACGGACAGACCTTTAACTTGGACGGTGCTTAATTCTGCGAGACTAATCGTAGCGATGCCAGTATCTACCCCTAAAACCGCGCTAGAGTTTTTGCCTGTGGAAATTTGCTGGCCGGCTGTTGTTAGGCGATCGCCCACTTTTGCTGGTCTGCCTTGATATGTTACGGTTCCCCTAACTTGCCGTACTTCTACCCAGCGACTCCCAGGTAGTTGAATCTCCCTCGCCAGCAAAGGTAAGGCGAAAGTGATTAAAATACTAGCAAATAGGATGGCCAACCATTTAGAAATATTAGACTGATTTAATTTCATAGCTAAAAAATATTTTGCCAAGACTATTATCTAGATTACTATTCTTTCGGTAACTTATCAGGAAAATTTTTAACTAAATCAGTTGCCGAACTTTGTCAACTCACTCAGATTTTGCTGAATCGCATTTATCCCGCGCAAATGAGACAGAGTTGAACCTCCATACAAAAAGCTATTCAAGCTAACTTGATAATTTTGGTGTACCGCCAAATCCAACCACAAATTATTAATCGCATCTCCCGGCTTGTAGTCGGGAATGTTGTGCTGGTAGTAAGGAAAACTGTCAATGCAAGTATTGAAAAAGTTCTTGCGCCCGCAATGCTTTAAATACTGAAGTCGCGGTTTGAATTCTGTCTGATTCTGCAATACAGTATATATAGTGTCGGCGAGAGATTCGGGATTGAATTTAGCATAAAGCCCTGCACCTTCCGGGAAAACTGGCGAGTTTCCTCTGGCGTATTGATTGAATTCTTGGAAACAAATTACTGGTACGTTGCAACTCATGGCTTCGGTGATGCCTCGATTTTTTCCTTCGAGGAGGGAACCGAGGACAAATGCTTTTGCTCGCGAATAATACAGGGGCATTTCGCTATAGTAGTCTATTCTTGGTACTAAGTTGATGTAGTCGAAGGGATTGCCTAAAATTGCCTCGATTTGTCGCCATTCTTTTAAGGCTAATTCGTCGAGAGTGTTCAGATTGTTGACATCAAAGTCATGTCCGGTGACAACTGTTAATTTTATCGGTTGGTGCGGATATTTCTGGCGGTAAACTTTTAAGGCTTTGGCGATTGTTGGTAAGTTCTTTTCTTCGGAGATGCGGGCGACAGCGAGTAAGTCGATGTCTTTTTCTGGCACATTTCGCGGGGAAATCAGGTATTCGTTGATGAAGTCGGTGTCTTGTAGTGGTATGATTGGTTTGTGTGCGCGATCGGGATAAGTTTCCCGAAACCATTTATCGCGCTGTGGGTTTTTGTATAAACTGGAATAAGCATCAGCTACGGGAGCCCAGGAATAGGAAGCGCCGGGGGAATAGGTGAAGGAATGAAAGACTGAGGAAAGTTGCGGAAATAGTTTGTTGATTAGTTCGACTGCTTCGCTGAAGTAAATGCCTTTGATGAATTTTCCTTCGTAAAACAGCGGGGGAAGCAAGACGTAGAAACTGGCTGTATCGAAGCGGTGGGTTTGATCCTCGAATATCTCCCAGGTAAAGGCGTCTAAGTCTGCATAGATCTCGGCGATTGGTTTGTTGATGTGGGCGTTGCTTAAATAGGGTTTTTGTCGATCGTAGTTTCCGCGTACCATAGAATTCTTAGTATGATTATTTAACTTTTTTTATTTAACCACCTCATATTAACGAAGGTAGTGTAGGGATGAAGCATTTGGGCGACAATCGCTCATAAAAACCCGATGTTTGATGTCCAAATGCTTCATCCTCCCCAGGGTTGTTATAGTGATTCACTATCGCCTATTGTCAGGGCTAGTTGGTAGATTTGGCGGCGGGGGAGGGATGTTTGTTGGGCTAGTTGGCGACTGGCTTGAGAACGACTTATGCCTTCGTCAATTAATGTTTGTAATTCGGCTTTGATGGCATCTTCCGAGAAAATTGGTGCATCTATTTGAATGCCGGCAATGATCAGGGTAAATTCTCCCTTGGGTTCGCGAGTGGTATAAAGCTCGATCGCACTTTCGATACTACCACGCCAAAACTCTTCGTGCATCTTGGTCAACTCCCTCGCCAATACAATCTGTCTGTCGCTTCCCAGACTGTTTGCTAAATCTTGTAAAGTTTGTCGCAATCGGTGCGGAGATTCGTATAAGATTATGGTGCGAGATTCTATTTGCAAAGCT
>JAYTZD010000537.1:0-1175 GCA_043742065.1 Oscillatoriales bacterium | reverse complement strand
GAAACGGCATTGCCGTGTCCTAATTTCTAGACTTCAGAAGGAGACGGCATTGCCGTGTCCCTACCCAATCAATTGTAGGGAAACGGCATTGCCGTTTCCTAATTTCTAGACTTCAGAAGATATCAACTCAACCTCGTCTTCTTTGAGATGAGTTTTAAATTTTTTGTCAAACTGTACTAGAATTGGCCAATTGGCACTGACAGGTCTACCTTGCCATTCTTGAACGATGGCTACTATTTCTCCTTCCATACCTTTCACATCAAATGGTTGATTGCGATTTTGAGGATGGTGGTAGACAACAACTGAGTTTTTAATGCAAACGCGATCGCCAACTTTCATAGATTTAAAATTTAGTGTTCTCTCTTCGCAACTGTGCAAAGCTTACAACTGCTTAAAACTTGTATGCTTTGCGAACGGTCTTTTTATCTTCCCATATAACAGGACACGGCAGTGCCGTGTCCCTACAATTAATCGGGGTAGGGACACGGCACTGCCGTGTCCTCTACAATTAATCGTGTCCTCTTGCGTTTTTATGGGCGGGCTAGCCCGCCCACCCCACAAGAAAATTCATCAGTTGTGGAACAGGCATCTTGCCTGTTTGATTGATTTCCAGGTTAATCGGAAAACGATCGCCCCAACTGCTGCAACCAACACTCAACATCAACCGCCAAGGTTTGACCCAACTCCAGCAACTGCCGAATCACAGGCAACTCCCAGCCACTGTCTGAGTCAAGCATATCCAGGCCAACGGGGTCGATCGCACTTTTGATCGTCGAACCAGTTTGTCGTTGCAGCCAGCCCAAACACAGAGGCACAATTTGACTGTGCATCGAATCAAAATACAGTTCCTGCGATCGATCCAAACACAAACCCAGCCCCAGCCGATTACCCACAGCAATCAAACGCTCAATGCTGCGAATATCAACTTCCAACTCAACAGGAGAAAGCAGTGTTACATCAGAACCCTCTTCTAGCAGCGCCTTCAGAAACCGGTAAATCAGCCTTTCCAAAATGTGCCTGATTTCAGGAACCTTAAGCCGACAGCGGAGGTTGTTCGCTTCGGTCGAAATTGCCTCGATTTCCCCCAACAGCGACTCCGCATCAGCCGTTTCTCGTTCCAGGGCCTTCGCCGCCGTCAAACAGCGGTGTCCCAAAGCTACTTCAGCCGCCACCTG
>JAYTZD010000536.1:0-5296 GCA_043742065.1 Oscillatoriales bacterium | reverse complement strand
GTTTTGTTTTGATCGATCGCCATTTCGATAGTTTTTTTGTTGATTGTGTATATGTTGTGCTAGGATAGTCCGGGACTTGACATATCAAAAAAAGGGGTGCTTTTTATGAAAGCAGAGTTTTATTATGACCGTTATAGATATACTTGCAGTTTAGTTCAAATTAATTTTACGCAAGAATTGAAAATCAAAAATCATCAAGGCTTTGTATTAGCAGTTAAGCAAGGCTCGAAGATGGGAATTTTGGGAAAGACTCGTCAGAATGCTAAAAAGGTTGATGTCAGTAAATCTCATTTTTATAATGTAATTAAAGCGGCGATGAATGCTTTGGAATTAGAAGCGAGAGATGAGTTGATTTTGGAGAAAGAGCGGACTATTGCTGAGGCTGAGGAGAAGATTCAGCAGCAAGATAGAGAAATTAGGGTGCTGAATGAACAGCTACGAATACTTGGAGAGAAAGTTGAAGATTTGTCAGCAGGAAATCATCAATTGGATTGTGAAATCATAGAAGGTGAAGTTGGTACTGTTAACTGTTAACAGTCAACAGTCAACAGTCAACGGTCAACAGTCAACGGTCAACTGTCAACTGTCAACGGTTAACTGTCAACTTCATTTATTTGCTGGGTTTATCTGGTGCTAGGTCGATCGGCATTACCAAGATTTTATCAACTCGGTTCCCATCCATATCGACTACTTCCACGCGCAAACCGTTCCACTCAAAATGCTCGGCGGCTGTGGGGATTTTCCCCAAATTTGTAATCACAAAACCGCCCATTGTATGATAACTGCCTTTGTTTTCCGATGATAATTCTTCGATGCCAAACAGCTCGAAAAAATCTTCGACTGGTAGCATTCCGTCTAACAGCCAAGAACCATCTTCGCGCTGGACAGCCTGGGGATCGTCTGCATCTTGAATAGATGGAAATTCGCCAACGAGTTCGACTAAAATGTCGTTGACTGAAACCAATCCTTGAATCACGCCATATTCATCTACTACTAAGGCAAGTTGATTGCTAGATTGTTTGAAAAGCTCTAATACTTTTAAACCTCGTGTGCTTTCTGGCACAAATAAAGGTCGTCGTAAAGAAGCGCTTAAATCAAGGGGTTGACCTGTTAAAGTCCGAGACAGCAAATCTGTAACGTGTACTAAACCAACAATGTTGTCGAGTCCTCCCTGACACACGGGAAACCGAGAATGACCGCTTCCGAGCATTTTTTGGCGATTTTCTTCGACTGAATCTTCGAGATCGAGCCAGACAAGATCGGGGCGTGGGGTCATTAAGGCGCTGACTCGTCGATCGCCTAAACGAAACACTCTTTCTACCATATCTTGTTCGGCTTCTTCAAAGGTTCCAGCTTCGGTTCCTTGCTCGATTAAAACTTTAATTTCTTCTTCTGTAACTTGTGGTTCTGTCGAGGGTGCTATCCTCATGAGTCGCATCACTAAGTCAGTGGAATAACTTAACAGATAAACCGCAGGAGCGCCAATTTTTGAGAGCATTCGCATGGGAATTGCTACACTTGAGGCGATCGGCTCCGGGTTGTTGAGGGCTAGCCGCTTCGGCACGAGTTCGCCGATAATTAAGGTTAGATAAGTTATGGTTAATATTGCGATGACTGAAGCGATCGTTTTAGAGTAGGGCGCAAGGGCAGGAATCAGCCGCAACAAAGGCTCTACTCTTTTAGAAATAGTCGTTTCTCCGAAAGCCCCCGACACAATGGCCAGCAGCGTAATCCCGATTTGAACTGTTGGTAAGAACTGATTGGGGGCGTTTGCCAGATCCAAGGCAACGCGGGCATTGGCAGAACCTTGGTTAGCCATCTGTTGCAGCCTCACTTTCCGTACGGAGATGATGGCCATCTCTGACATCACAAACACGCCATTGAGGAAAACCAGCAGGAGAACAATCAGAAGATCGGTATTTGGGGACATTTCTAAAATTATTTGTAGTAACGGCGAAGCACTCTGCCCGTTTAAAGGATAGGCTTGCAAGCTGCCAATCAAGACGGCAAAATCGAAATTGTTGGTCAACCTGTCATTAGATTAACGGAATTAGCTGCCGATCGCAGATTCAATATATTTAGATCAGAAACCTACTGTAGTTGAGCTGCAAAATGCTGGCAATAGATTGACACAATCAATGATGTTTGTCGTACAATCTGCTTAACAGGCAAAGGAAAAGAGTCTTTTTGAGCCGATCGGGAATTAAAATTAACAGCCCATGACTTTCTCTTCAATAATTCGTACCCTGGGGCGATCGCCCCTAGCAACAGAACTCCTCAATAAGCTCAAGCGCCATCGCTATGTGCAACTCAACGGTGTCGCCCGCTTACCAAAAGGTTTGGTAGCTTCAGCCCTCGCACAACAAGAAGGGCGGAGTTTACTGGTAGTCACAGCAACTCTGGAGGAAGCAGGGCGCTGGGTGGCTGGGCTGGAGGCTATGGGCTGGCAAACTGTGCATTTTTACCCGACTTCGGAAGCTTCGCCTTATGAGCTATCTTACTCGGATGAGAGCGAGATGACTTGGGGTCAAATGCAGGTGCTGGCTGATTTGGTGGAGAAAGGGGACATCACTGCTAATTCTAAGCCGATCGCGATCGTAGCTACCGAAAGGGCTCTCCAGTCTCATTTGCCGCCGCCTGCTGCTTTTGAACCATACTGTCTGACTTTGGCGCGAGGTATGACTCAAGACTCGAAAATATTAGACCGCCAATTAGCTTCGATGGGGTACGATCGGGTGGCTCTGGTGGAGATGGAGGGCCAGTGGAGTCGTCGAGGCGATATTGTGGATGTGTTTCCGGTGGCGGCGGAGTTGCCGGTGCGACTGGAGTGGTTTGGGGATGATTTGGAGCAAATTCGGGAGTTTGACCCGTCTTCGCAGCGATCGCTTGATAAGATCGATCGATTAGTCTTGACTCCTACTGATTTTAGCGGGATTGTTCGCGGGGCTTTGGATGAAAGATTGAGTTTGAAAACGAACCGCGAAGAACCCCCCCCTAGCCCCCCCCAAGGGGGGAAAGAAGAACTCCCCGAAGGGGGGAACGAAGACGAAGCGGAAGGGAAGGTAATTAAGCGGTTGTTGGGTTTGGCTTTTGCGAAACCTGCTTCTATTTTGGATTATTTACCATCAAATACTTTGGTTGCTATTGATGAACCAAGTCAGTGTGAGGCTCACAGTGATCGTTGGTTTGAAAATGCTCAGGAACAATGGGAAGTTTGCGATCGGGAATCGACACAAACAGCAAGTTTAATTCCTTCTCCTCCGAAAATTCACCGCTCTTTTGCGGAGTCTATGACAGATGTGGAAGGGTTCGATCGCCTCGATCTTTCTGAATTAGTGGAATCTGCTTTTGCTGTGCCTGTTTCGTCGTCTCCGGCGATTAATTTGGCTTCTCGCCCGGTGCCGGTGATGCCTCACCAATTTGCGAAGTTGGCGCAAACTTTGAGGGAAGAGCGCGATCGGGGTTTTACTATTTTCCTGGTTTCGGCTCAACCCAGTCGTTCTGTTTCTCTATTGTCTGAACATGACTGTCCGGCTCAGTTTGTGGTGAATCCGCGTGATTATTTGGCGATCGACAAGTTGCAATTGCAGCACATTCCGGTTGCTTTGAAGTACAGCGGGCTGGCAGAATTAGAAGGTTTTATTCTGCCAACTTTTCGGATTGCTTTAATTTGCGATCGGGAATTCTACGGTCAACATTCTCTCGCTACTTTTAGCTATGTTCGTAAGCGTCGCCGCGCTGCTTCTAAGCTAGTAGATCCAAACAAATTAAGCCCTGGTGATTTTGTCGTTCACCGCCAGCATGGAGTAGGTAAGTTTCTCAAGTTAGAACGCTTAACTATGGAACTGAAAACTCGTGAGTATTTATTGATTCAATATGGCGATGGTACGCTGAGAGTCGCGGCCGATCAATTGGGAGCTTTGTCAAGGTTTCGGACTGTAGCAGATAAAGTGCCGGAACTCAACAAGCTGACAGGTCAAACTTGGGAAAAATCTAAAACAAAGGTTCGCAAAGCCGTTAAGAAATTGGCGGTGGATTTGCTGAATCTTTATGCTAAAAGAGCTAAACAAACAGGTTACGCTTTTCCTCCTGATATGCCTTGGCAACAAGAATTAGAGGATTCTTTTCCCTATCAACCGACGCCGGATCAGTTGAAGGCAACTCAGGATGTGAAACGGGACATGGAGGGCGATCGACCGATGGATCGCTTGATCTGTGGCGATGTTGGTTTTGGCAAGACGGAAGTTGCTCTGAGAGCGATTTTTAAGGCGGTTACAGCGGGCAAGCAGGTGGCTTTGCTCGCGCCGACGACGATTTTGACCCAGCAACACTATCACACGCTGAAGGAGCGTTTTTCGCCCTATCCGATCGAGGTTGGTTTGCTGAATCGCTTTCGCACGGAAACGGAGCGCCGAGAGATTCACAAACGTTTAGCGACTGGGGAATTAGACGTGATTGTGGGTACTCAAGCTGTTTTGAGTAAAGCGATTAAATTTCGGGATTTGGGTTTGTTGGTGGTGGATGAAGAACAGCGGTTTGGGGTTAAACAAAAGGAAGCTATTAAAGCTTTGAAAACCGAGGTGGATGTTCTAACTCTCACCGCAACGCCGATTCCTCGGACTTTGTATATGTCGCTGTCGGGGATTCGGGAGATGAGTTTGATTGCGACTCCGCCTCCCAGCAGACGCCCGATTCAGACGCATTTGGCTCCCTACGATCCAGAAGCGGTGCGGAGTGCGATTCGTCAAGAATTGGACAGAGGTGGTCAGGTTTTTTACGTGGTGCCCCGGATTGAGGGGATTGATGAGTTGGCGGCTCAGTTGCAGGTGATGGTTCCGTCTGCCAGAATTGCGATCGCCCACGGTCAAATGGATGCTTCGGAACTGGAATCGATTATGCTGACGTTCAGTGCGGCGGATTTCGATATTTTGGTGTGCACGACGATTATTGAATCGGGTTTGGATATTCCCCGCGTTAACACAATTTTGATTGAAGATGCCCAGAAATTTGGTTTGGGTCAACTTTACCAGTTGCGGGGACGGGTGGGACGTGCGGGTATTCAAGCTCACGCTTGGCTGTTGTATCCGAAGCAAAATCAGTTGACTGATGCTGCAAGGCAGAGGTTGCGGGCGATTCAAGAGTTCGCGCAGTTGGGTTCGGGCTATCAGTTGGCGATGCGGGATTTGGAAATTCGCGGTTCGGGTGATATCTTGGGCACGGAACAGTCTGGTCAAATGGAGGCGATCGGCTTTGATTTGTATGCTGAAATGTTAGAGGAGGCAATTCGTGAAATTAA
>JAYTZD010000535.1:0-10591 GCA_043742065.1 Oscillatoriales bacterium | reverse complement strand
GAGACTTATCGAGTCTTGAAACCAGGTGGTAGATTATTGATGAGCGATCCGATCGCAACTCGGACAATTCCGCAACATTTGAAACAAGACCAACGCCTGCGGGCGCTGTGTTTGTCCGGTGCTTTGACCTACGCAGAATACGTTCAACACCTTGTAGACGTAGGTTTTGGGCAAGTGGAAGTGCGGGCGCGCCGTCCTTACCGATTGCTGGACAAACACAATTACAAATTGGATGCGGATTTGCTGTTAGAAAGCTTAGATTCCGTGTCTTTCAAAGTGCCTGTCCCCGACGACGGAGCTTGTATTTTCACTGGCAAGACGGCGATTTATGCGGGGATGGAAGAGTGGTTTGATGACGGGGCGGGTCACGTTTTGCAGCGGGGAGTTCCGGCGGCAGTGTGCGATAAAACTGCTGGAAAGTTGGGGGGATTAATGCCCGATCAGGTGTTAATTACTGATTCGACTTGGCATTATAACGGTGGCGGTTGCTGTTAAAGAGGTGACGACATATACTTTGACTCCGTATCGGTGACGAATTCGCCATCCTGCCTTGCCCTCCTCCTGTGGCAGAGGTCGGAAATCCTGTGCCCAAAAACCCAGATATAACCAGCTTTTCCCCATCCTGCCAAACTTCTCGCTAAATTAAAGGAGTGTAAAAACACTCAGCCCCCACTAAGGAGATATCCATGCCTCGCGTCAGAGCACCAGAATTCCCCGGAAACTACCCTTGGTTGAACACCGAGAAATCTTTATCCATTGCATCCCTAAAAGGGCGTGTCGTCCTCCTCGACTTCTGGACGTACTGCTGCATCAATTGCTTGCACGTCCTTCCAGACTTAAAATACCTGGAACACAAATATAAAGATTCCCTCACGGTTATCGGCGTTCACTCTGCTAAATTTGAAAACGAAAAAGAAGTAGAAAACATCCGTCAAGCTATCCTTCGCCACGATATCGAACATCCGGTAATCGTAGACAGTGGTATGAAAGTTTGGCAAAGCTACGCAGTTCGCGCTTGGCCGACTTTAATGGTGATTGATCCAGAAAGTTATGTCGTTGGCTTTGTTTCTGGTGAAGGTAATAGAGAAGCACTTGACGCGCTAGTGGGCAAGTTAATTGCTGAATATAAAGTTAAAAATGCGATCGCCTTTCAAGAACTTCGTTTCAGCTTAGAAAAACAGCGCAAACCTGTATCAACACCGCTGGCTTTTCCTGGTAAAGTGCTGGCATTTTCGATTACTGCAACTGAGGCAAAAGATCTGCATATTGATGAAGCTCTTTTGGGCGAAATGACCGAGAATAGTGAATTTGTAGACGAAATTGTAGAACCAGGGCCTGCTAACTCAGTCATCCAAAGCTTGGTCGGTTCTTGTTTATTTGTTGCTGATTCTGGACATAATCGTATAGTTGTTAGCACTACTGAAGGAGAAGTGCTACACGTTATTGGTACTGGGAAACCGGGTTTAACTGATGGTGATTTTGCAGAGGCTGAGTTTTTTGCACCTCAAGGTATGGCCTTTGATGCAGATAGTCAAATTCTCTATGTTGCTGATACTGAAAATCATGCTCTCAGAAAGATTGATTTTACTACTGGACGGGTGGAAACTGTTGCTGGTACTGGCGAACAAAGTCACGAGATTGGCCACCGAAATGGTAAAGGTTTAGAAACGCAATTGAATTCGCCTTGGGATTTAGAAAGAGTTGGAAATAGACTTTTTATTGCGATGGCGGGTTCACACCAAATTTGGGAAATGCAGTTAGATACTGGAATTATTGCTACTTATGCGGGTAATGGTCGGGAATCCTGTGTTGATGGGAATCTGGCAGAATCTGCTTTTTCGCAGCCTAGTGGCCTCGCTACGGATCGATCGCAGTTGTTTGTTGCTGATAGCGAAATTAGTTCGATTCGGGCGATCGGCATTGATGAAGACTCACAGGTCCGAACTGTCTGTGGGAGTGGCGAATTGTTTGGTTTTGGCGATAAGGATGGTCGCGCCGAGGAGGTCAGGTTGCAGCACTGTTTGGGTGTAGAATACGCTCAAAATTATCTTTGGGTGGCTGATACTTATAACCACAAAATTAAGCGGATTGACCACCGGGGCGGTATGTGCATAACTATGATCGGAGATGGTACTGCGGGTCTTGTTGATGGTAAAGGTCTCAATGCTCGCTTTTTTGAACCGTCAGGATTAAGTGCGATCGGTTCTCATTTGTTTATTGCTGATACAAACAATCATGTGATTCGACGAGTTGAGTTGGATACGCTGGTAGTCACAACTTTGGATTTCGCAGGTTTGTGTACTCCTGATGTTTGTCTTCCTGATTGATATTAATTCCGGTTGCACGACCTATGATACGGAGGAGACGGCAATGCCGTGTCCCTACCCCAAAATAATCGATTGCGAGCGCGAGGAAAGGAGGAGACGGCATTGCCGTTTCCCTACCCCAAAGTAATCTTGTAGGGACACGGCACTGCCGTCTCCTAATTTCTTAAAATTCCGAAGAACTTAACAATCGCATGATTTTCTCAACATCGTTCAATTCTCCGACAATTCGTCGCACGGGTTTTGGCCAAATTTTAATCAAAGTAGGAGTTGCAGAAATCTGATCTTTTTCGGCTTGTTCTGGATGTTTGAAAACATCAATCACTTTTAAAGTGTAGGGATGATGAAGGGCTTTTTCTAACAAATGGTGTACGGTTTCCAGGGTACGTTCAGTGCTGGCATTGCTACCTGAAACAAACAATCTGAGCACGTATCCTTGAGTTTCTGTTTGTTCGTTAAGTGCAGTTTTCCTAACCTGAATTTGCTCTGACTTTGGGAACCGGGAAGGAGGTATAATCCCGGCAGTGCGGGGTTCCGATCGCGATTCGCCGATCGCCCACTGTACAACTAAGTCGTGATTTTCCCAAAGTTCGGGGAATTGTTGGTGATAAGTGGCGATCGCCATTGGTTCGCACATTTCTTCAACACGGGCGCGCCAAACTAAATCGCCAGTCTCAAAAACCGCATTCAAGAGCGTTTGATGTCGCATCACAGGGGGGTATGCTTCGGCGGCAATTCGCAACTGCCGATCGCGCGGATCGAGCCAACAATCAACGGTTGCTGTGTAGCAAGGTACCAGAAAATGAGGCGGTTCCGACAAACCGAGTATTTCCTGTAGAGCTACGCACAATTGCAAGTGCCACTGAGTTTGCTTGCGTGAGTCTATGCAGTAGATTAAATCTCCCCCAGGCGTAAACAGTGCAATGCCTTTAAAAAATTTGGGCAAGGGCGGGCGATCAGCTTTCAATTAAATATACCAATAGGGCATAGGGCATAGGGCATAGGGCATCGGGCATCGGGCATAGGGCATAGGGCATCGGGCATCGGGCATCGGGCATCGGGCGTACCTCACTTTTTAGATAACAGATAACAGTTAACTGTTATCTGTTAATACTTAATTTTTAAACTCTACCTCGAAGCATTTGGGCCATTTCATTCGGAGAAGGCGACTGTTCAATACAGATTTCTTCGGTAATCCGACCTTCTTGATATAGCCCGTAGAGAGACTTATTCATCGTCGTCATACCCTCATAAGTATCCTTGATCATGATTTGATTAATTTCTTCATTCTGCCCCTTGAGAATGTATTCCTTAACCACATCAGTATTGATCAAAACGTCGTGAAAAGCAGCCCGCTTGCCATCTGTGGTTTTGCACAACAGTTGAGCGATGATGGCGACTAGAGCTTCAGCGATGGAAACCCGTAGAGCCGGTTGCTCTTCTGAACCAAACATATCCAGAATCCGGTTTAGGGTTTTGATAGCGCTGTTGGTGTGTAATGTCCCCGCTACCAAGTGACCAGTTTGGGCAGCTTTCAGGGCGATTTCCACGGTTTCTCGATCGCGAATTTCCCCTACTAGCATCATGTCTGGGTCTTGTCGCAGAGCGCCTTTCAGGGCGTTGACAAACTTTAGGGTGTGTCGGCCGACTTCCCGGTGCTTGATCAAAGATTTTCGACTGGTGTGTACAAATTCTACAGGGTCTTCGATGGTGATGATATGGTGAGAACTCGTCTTGTTGATGTGGTCAATCATGGCCGCCATTGTGGTGGACTTACCGGAACCCGTCGGCCCTGTCACCAAAATTAGACCTTTATGATAGCCACATATTTTCCGAAACACCTCTGGTAGCTTCAATTGCTCCATTGTCAAAATTTCGGCAGGGATCAGACGCAATACCATAGCTGGGCCGGCTAAACAGTCAAAGGCACTGATCCGAATGCGGACGAAACCAAAGTCGAAGGCACCGTCAAAGTCTAGGTTTTTCTGGAATTGAGCAATTTCATCATCACTCAGGCACTCCCGCAGCCACCCCATAAAGATATCTAAATCTGTCATGGGATAACCGGCATCGACAATTTCGCCGCGTTTGCGGAAGCGGGGGATTTCATTGACTCCCAAGTGCAAGTCGGAAATTCCTTCTTCTTTGGCTCGGATCACGAGCTCTCTCAAAGTCGGGTTTTGATTGTTTTCTGAGCTTGATTCTTTGGACGCGCCAAAGGATTGGGAGGCTGATGCAGGGGGAGCCGCAGGGGGAGCGGGTGGTGGTGCTGGTGGCAATCCTGATGGCAATCCTGCTGTTCTGGGAATGCCTGGAGCTGGAGGGCGTGGTGGCATACCAGGGGGTGGAGGAGCACCGGGTGCGGGAGGACGGGGTGCTGGCGGACGCTGTTGTGTCATATATGCTACCTTAATGTTGATGAAAAGGCTTAGTCGATCGAATAATTGGCGGAAGTCTGGAAATGCTAAAAGCAATTGTGCGTATCTAGCACAATTGCTTAACTTTTCAGATCAGTCTATCTCAACAAGGGGCCAAACTGATGCGTCAGAAAGGGAATATTCTTTTGTTTATGGGATGCGATCGCGATCGGTATAGGATAAGTGATAGATTTTCTAAGTCTCTTGATAATTTTTTTTAGGTGCAGACTTACATCTGCTAAATAAGTATAAATTATTACTATTTCTATCTTAAGGATTTGAATCTGATGAATTCTGTTGATTTGGCTTTTACTCCGGCTCTGGAATTGGCGAAGTTGATTCGCGATCGCGAGATGTCGCCGATCGAACTTGTGGATCTGTACTTAGAAAGGATCGATCGCCTAAACCCCAAACTAGGCAGTTATTTTACAGTCACAGCCGATCGCGCTCAAGCCCTGGCTAAATCTCAAACCGAACAACTAGCTGGCTTCAACAAACCACAAGAATTGCCACCTTTCTTCGGAGTGCCGATCGCGATCAAAGACTTAACACCAGTCACCGGCATTCCCTGTACCTATGGCACCCAGGCTCTTGTGGATAATATCTCAGCCTACGACGAATCAGTAGTATGGCGGATCAAAGCAGCCGGATTTAACATTCTCGGCAAAACAGCAACTTCTCAAATTGGCTCATTACCTTACACCGAACCCCCAGGTTTCCGCCCAGCCCGCAATCCCTGGAACCGAGACTACACGCCAGGAGGTTCCAGTGGTGGCTCAGCGGCTGCTGTAGCAGCAGGTTTATGCGCGATCGCCCAAGGTTCAGACGGCGGCGGTTCAGTTCGAGGCCCCGCTTCCTGCTGCGGTTTAGTAGGCATTAAACCCTCGCGGGGACGAGTTTCCTGGGCCCCTGTCGGAGATTATCTGAACGGCATTTCTGCCAATGGCCCTCTAGCCCGCACAGTCGCAGATGCGGCCGCCCTTTTGGATGTCATGTCAGGCTACACCACCGGCGATCCTTATTGGCTTCCAGATCCAAATCCCACGTTTTTAGAGTCAGCAAGTCAAAAGTTAGGCAAGTTGCGAATTGCTTTTTCCACCTCTGTTTTCCCTGTGGGCGAGGCTGCGGATGTATGTCAGCAAGCCGTACTCGATACCGTCAAATTACTCACTGATTTGGGTCACGATGTCGAACCTGGATGCCCAGATTTTACAGGTTTGATCGAGCCGTTTACAGCGATTTGGCAGACTGGAGCGGCTGCAAGTGGCATTCCCGCCGCTGTTTTGCAACCGATGAATCGCTGGCTGTTGGAAAGATCTATTTCGGCTGGGGAATATTTGCGGGCTGTGCATCAAATGCAGGTGGTTTCACGCCGGATTGTGGGATTCTTTGAAAAATTTGATGTGTTAGTTTTGCCAACTTATATGCACTCGCCGATTCAGATTGGTGAGTGGGCGGATTTGAGTTGTGAAGAAACTTTGGCTAATATTATTAATTGGATTGCTCCCTGTCCACCGTTTAATGCTACTGGCCAACCAGCGATCGCACTTCCGGCCATTTTAGATAGTAACGGTTTGCCTGTGGGAATTCAAATTATTGGTAGGCCAGCAGCAGAAGCTACTTTAATTGCTTTGGCGGCACAGATGGAAGCGGCAAAACCTTTTCCGGTTTTGGATTTTAAATAGGGCATGGGCAATTTTAGATTTTAGATTTTGGATTTTCGATTGATCGGTCATTTTAATTGAAAATCTAACTTCCTTCTGATATAGCAGAATATGCTGAGGTATAAGCTGTTACGCATTTAAACCACTAACGAGGCCTGTAGGGTGCGTCAGCTCGATCGCCCCAAAGGCTAAGGTAAACGCTGTGGGCTGACGCACCCTACAATACTATTTTAAATGCGTGACAGCTTAACCTATAAACTTCCTAAAGTAAAGATGAGCATTAAAACAACTTTCAAATGGCTATCCTCAGTGGTGAGTATGTCGATCGCGATCACCATCAGCACTTTAAGCAGCAGCATGGGCGCTGCACAAGCTGCGGAAACGGTTGTTGTCCGCAAAGGTATCTTAGAATCGTCTATATCTGTTGCGGATTTGCGATCGCTTGTGGAAACCGGAAAAGTCCCGGATGGCCTGCAAAGTTATGCCAATCTCCTCTCCTCTGAACAACGGAGTCAAATCTTTGGAGCTCTCAAAACCAAAATTCCGCTGAATGTCGTCGGCCTCAGCAACTTGCTGAATACTCGCGTTGGTACTGCAATTCTGGCGGATCTAACAACCGTAATACCCAGGCGCGATGGTGCGGGTGTGGAAGCGTTGCGCGCGGCCTTAGTTTTGGGAGCAAATAAGCCAGAAGGTTTGTCAGTATTGAGTTTTATTGAAAATTATCCGGGGCGGCGGGTAGTAGTAGATCTCGATCGCGCTTTTGCAGTTTTGGCCAATTTGAATACTGGTTTTTGGCAAACTCAGAGGTTTATGGCCGCGATTGCACCTCAGTTAGCAGCCACTAAATCTACGCTGAATCTGCCTTTTGATGCCAGTCAAGCCGGCCCGAATGCAGTACAAGTGTTAAAACTAGATTTAAATGATACCACACGCGATCGGCGTATTCCCGTTGACGTTTATTGGTCGAAGGCCGCCACAGCCGACAAACCGACGATCGTGTTTTCTCACGGGTTGGGTTCTGTGCGTACCGATTTGCGCTACTTAGCCGAACATTTGGCATCTCACGGCTATATAGTGGCTGCTTTGGAACATCCGGGAAGCAACGAGACAAACACTAAAGCTGCGATTGTCGGTCAATCGCGATTGATTGCTCCTCAAGAGTTTTTGAACCGTCCTAAAGATATCAGTTTTGTCCTCGATGAATTGGCAAAATTGAACAAAACGGATGTTAATTTGCAGGGTAAAATTGCGATCAACAAATCGATGGTAATTGGATATTCCTTTGGTGGCGCTGCTGCTTTGTCCTTGGCTGGTGCTGAGATGCAATTGGGCCGTCTCAAACAACGGTGTCGGGCTGATTTGATCACTTTGAGTTTAGGCGAAGGCATTCAGTGCGCGGCGGCCGGATTGCCAGAGGAAAGCTATCAATTACGTGACCAGAGAATTAAAAGGGCGATCGCCATGAATCCTACAACTTCTTTA
Organism: Oscillatoriales bacterium; assembly: GCA_043742065.1. GTDB lineage: Bacteria > Cyanobacteriota > Cyanobacteriia > Cyanobacteriales > Microcoleaceae > Microcoleus. The sequence goes on along the minus strand of JAYTZD010000535.1, from coordinate 2,701 downwards.
TTATTTGGAGAAACAGGTTTAAGCAACATTCAAATTCCCACATTAATAGTTGCTGGTTCTGCGGATAAAACCACTCCCGCCCTAGTCGAACAAATTATCGGATTCCCACAAATTCCCTCTCCCAAATGGCTAGTTGGTTTTGTCGGCGCAACGCACTTGAGTGTAAAAGACCCCAGTACAACTTTAGACCAAGTTGGTAAGCCGAGTACAGTGATTACTGGTGATGAAGTAGTCGGCGACAAAGCTGTTAGCATTCGCAACTATATTAAAGCTATAAGTTTAGCAATGGCCGCTCAGTTAACGCCTGATGCTGATAAGTATGCAGTGTTTTTAACACCAGATTACGCTCAATTTGCTTCAACACCAGCACTTCCCGTCCGACTGGTGACAGAGATTCCCCCTGAAGCCAATGCAATTGTAGAAACTTTCATTAAGGAGAATAAATAGGGCATCGGAAATTGGGAATTGGGAATTGGGCATCGTTCTATCTACCCAACCTACAGAATAAAAACTTAGTTGATAGTGTAGGTTGGGTAGAGGAACGAAACCCAACAGACATCCGTTAAATCCGTTACAGAATCCGTTGCCGAACTTCCTGACATCCGTTAAATCCGTTACAGAATCCGTTGCCGAACTTCCTTCCTCTACAACTCCAAAACTGCTATGCCTAAAAGAAACGTCATCCCGCTGCTACTACTGGTAACAGCACTGTTTATTACCTACGGTGACAGTTGGACATTTCTGCCCAAACCCGCCAGAGATGCCAGCGTAACAAGTCGAAAATTCCTACTCGGACTATGGCCATCCTGGGTGAAACCAAAGGATTTAAACCAGGAAAGGCAACGGGAACTTGACGAACTACAAAAAACTCCCAGTCCCAACCGTTAATGGAAAAAAACACGATTATGTTGAATACCCGACTTCCTAAAAAAGTCGGGTATCTGGCTGTCTGTTTTCCTAAGCTAGTTGATTTATATCAAATCTGGTACTATCAGAATTGTAAAATTGAATCAACAGCGTTTTATTGAGCGAAGTCAAAGAGTTAACAGTTAACAGTTAACAGTCAACAGTTAACAGTTAACAATCACCTGACGGTACAACCAGAATTGATATTATTTCTTCTTCAACCAGCTAAACATGGCGCGCAAATCTTTGCCGACTGCTTCAATCGGATGTTCAGCTTCCTGACGGCGCATTGCGATAAATCCTGGTTTGCCAGCTTGATTTTCGAGCACGAATTCACGGGCAAATTGACCAGATTGAATTTCGCTGAGAATCTTCCGCATTTCGGCACGGGTTTCATCAGTGACGATGCGGGGGCCGCGAGTTAAATCACCGTATTCTGCCGTGTTAGAAATACTATCGCGCATTGTGGCGAGACCTCCTTCTACGATTAAGTCAACAATTAGTTTGACTTCATGCAAGCATTCAAAATAGGCTAATTCCGGTTGGTATCCAGCGTCAACTAAGGTTTCAAATCCAGCTTTGATTAAGGCAGTTAAACCGCCGCACAAAACTACTTGTTCGCCAAAAAGATCGGTTTCAGTTTCTTCGCGGAAAGTTGTTTCGAGGATGCCGGCTCTAGTACCACCGATACCTTTAGCATAGGCCATTGCCCGATCGCGCGCTTGACCAGAAGCATCTTGATAGATGGCAAACAAGCTGGGAACACCTTCTCCCTGTTCATAAGTCCGTCGCACCAAGTGTCCGGGGCCTTTGGGAGCAACCATTACTACGTCTACATCGGCTGGGGGTACAACTTGACCGAAGTGAATGTTAAAACCGTGGGCGAATGCTAGAACTTTTCCGGCTGAAAGATGGGGTTCAATATGTTCTTTGTAAACGGTTTTTTGTACTTCATCTGGCAACAAAATCATGATGAAGTCAGCGGCGGCGGCTGCTTTGTCTACTGGATGAACTGTTAAGCCTGCTGCGGTGGCTTTGGCGGCCGACTTGCTACCGGGGTACAAGCCGACAATCACGTTCATGCCACTGTCTTTGAGGTTGAGGGCGTGGGCGTGTCCTTGGGAACCGTAGCCGATAATCGCAATGGTTTTTTGGGCTAATAGGTCTAGGTTAGCGTCGGTGTCGTAATACATACGGGCCATAGTAGTTGTCTCCTGCGGTAAAAATATTGGAATTGACTGCAAACCTCCCACTATACCATAAAATTGATCTTGTAGCTAGAACCTCGACAATTTATGCCCTCCCTAAGCATAGTCAAAAGACTTCCTTCCTTCTTCCAACTTCGGTCTTCCTACTTTGGTTTTCCTGACCTCCGTTAAATCCGTTACACAATCGGTTGCCGAACTTCCTTCTATCCGTTAAATCCGTTACAAAATCCGTTGCCGAACTTCCTTCTTCCTTACTATGAAAATCACAAAAATACATCATGTGGCAATAATTTGCTCAAATTACGAAGCCTCAAAGAAATTTTATCTAGAAGTATTAGGATGTTCCATCATCCAAGAAACTTTCCGCACCGAAAGGAACTCTTACAAACTAGATTTAGAAGTAGGAAACGGTGACATGATTGAACTTTTTTCCTTTCCTCATCCTCCCGAAAGAGTCAACAATCCTGAAGCTTGCGGTTTGAGACATCTAGCTTTTGCAGTAGAAGACATAGACGAATCAGTTGTTTACTTACAATCAAAACAGATTGATATCGAAGAGATTCGCCTTGACGAAATTACAGGTAAAC
>JAYTZD010000534.1:0-2665 GCA_043742065.1 Oscillatoriales bacterium | reverse complement strand
GCAGAGAATCTCCCAAACTAAACGAAACATCGTATTTTTTGAAGATTTCAATGATGTCGTTAAAGTGAGTGTAGAGGGGATTTTGTTTGTGGTGATGCAGCATCCACCGAGCCAAAATGCCACCGCCGCGAGATACAATTCCAGTCAGTCGATCTCTCACTAATGGCAGATGCTCGATCAGAATTCCGGCGTGGATAGTTTGGTAATCAACGCCTTGTTGAGCGTGTTTTTCAATGATATGCAGAAAGTCATTGGCGGTCAGACTTTCCATGTTACCATGAACGCTTTCTAGTGCTTGATAAATCGGTACTGTGCCGATCGGCACTGTTGAAGCTTTGATAATGGTAGTCCGAATTTCATCCAGATTACCACCACCGGTGGACAAGTCCATCACGGTATCAGCACCGTATTTGATTGCTAATACTAACTTGTCAACTTCTTCTTGCATATTAGAAGAGTTGGGAGAAGCACCGATATTAGCATTGACTTTACATCTGGAAGCAATGCCGATCGCCATTGGTTCCAAATTCGTATGATTGATGTTAGCGGGAATAATCATCCGCCCACGGGCTACTTCAGCACGGATCAGCTCTGGGAGAAGATTTTCTCGCTTAGCGACGTAGTGCATTTCTTCGGTAATTACACCTTGGCGAGCGTAGTGCATTTGACTAACATTGCTCTGCCCGCTACGCTTAGCGATCCATTCGGTACGCATATCTTATGTCCTTCATAAACAGCTTCCCTCCGCTGGCATTACCCAGACTCAGGTTCTAAGGGTGTTTTCTCAGCCCGGATTTTCGGGCACCCCTAGCTTAGCTGTTAATAATACCACTGATGCCTGTATCCGATCAAAGCAATTAAGGAAATCTTATTGACACTCCCCGCCGTAAACGGCTAGAATTCTTCATTCACAGGGAGATGCCTTGTAAAAGCAGTGCCTTCTTTCCAGATTTCTGATATTTCTAGAGTTGCCCAAAGTGCGTGAAGCGGAGCTATCCCGAAGGGAATCGTTCCCCCATTTAACACCGGAAAAAACCCTCAGACTTCATCAGGATTAATCCCCATTTCGCGCAATTTTGCTGCTAGGCGATCGGCCCGTTGTTTTTCTTCCTCCGCGCGCAGATGTTCTTCCTCCGCGCGCAGATATTCTTCTTCTGCGCGAAGGCGTTCTTCTCCAGCTCGAAGACGCTCTCGTTCTGCACGAAGGCGTTCTTTTTCGGCACGTTCTTCCCCAATTAATAACAAATTCCCTTCACTATCCCACCAACGTAACCAAGGCAAATTCATCTCATCATATTCACCTTGCCAAATTCCCAACTCAACCCCAAGCTGAGGAATTGGATAGTGACCTCGCTCATTTGCACTCATTAGCTGATAGCGATTATCCTGTAAATGATACATCTCTACAGCCGCTTTTTTAACTTCATAAATCCCGTAAAAAGGTACGCGGATCGCTTGCTCGTAAACCCAAAACTTTCCGACTTTTTGTTCTTCGGCTTGACCGAGTTCGGGTGGTGGCGTTCTATCTCGCTCTTCTGAACCATTCCCCGATACAAATTCCAAAACAATCAGCGGTGCAACGTATTCTTTCCACAATACATAAGAACGTCGCACCTCACCATTTAATAGTGGGGGAACATTCGGCACATAAAACCAATCAGGTGCTTCTGCACCCCGTTCCAGAGGGTCAGTTAAACGCCAATAAATCCCGCAATCTTGACCAATGCGGTAGCGTGCATCAGGATGAATTTGTTGCAAGATTGGTCGGAGTGAATCAGTGAGAATAATGCTTTGAGGAAGTTCTTGAAAGTTTTTCACAAAAGTACCGTCAGACTCTGGTAATTCAGTGTGGTCTGGGAGATTGGTGACTTCCAATTCAAATGGTTTGGCAATAGTCATAAAACTTGCACTATTTGAGGAATTACACTGATTATAGCAGAAGGAAGAAGTTCGACAACAGATTTTGTAACGGATGTAACGGATGTCAGAAAGAAGAAATAATCAGGAATCAGTGAATGACAATCGTCCGGTAAATTTCTAAATTTTATAAAAAAACCAGCCTAACCTAATATAAAATCAACACTCACTTCAAAATCAGGAAAAGCCAACGGTGAAACAACTTCTCCCCGCTCAAATTTTTGGATTGAAGTATAGCCATTTGCTGTTGGATAACGGTAAACTTCTAAGCAGTTAGCCTCAAGATCCCACAACCAAACTTCCTGAATCCCAGAACGAGCATAGTTAGGTATTTTCACATCCCGGTCAAAATCAACTGTACTATCAGAAACCTCTACCAGTAACAAGACTTCTGATGGAATTGGATGAGCTGTACCGTAGTAGTCAGCACGAGGTAGAAGTAATACAACATCTGGTTGAGGCTCGGTACGTTCATTTAACTGAATTGGGTCTTGAATCCCCACAATAGCAACTTCTTCTGGAATCATGCTCAAACGGCGGTTCAGACGCTTAACACAACTTGCGTGACGAGTACCAATAGCAGCCATTTGAACAATCTCCCCTTCTATTAGTTCTACCCGATCGCGATCGCCAAAAACCCCAGCCTCACTCATCAGGTGATATTCTTGGACTGTAAATAGCCACTTTTGAGTCTGAACAGACATAACTATTCTCCTTTTTTGGTAGTTAGCCTAAGTTTACTATTGTT
>JAYTZD010000533.1:0-2667 GCA_043742065.1 Oscillatoriales bacterium | reverse complement strand
AGCGCTGGAAACTGTGGAGCGATCGCTCGTGGCAGTCAAAGAACGGTACACTCAAATTCAGGTCGATCGCCTACGTCAAGCTGAACTCGGTAATCTACGGGAAGATGTCCGCAAATCAGTGCGCCAAAATCCCACAACACAACTTAAGCAAGAATTACGGGAAATTGAGCAAGAATTGGAAGCGATCGAGTTAAATTTAGAAAGCAGTTTGTTTTCTTGGGCTAGCATCAAACAACCTTTTTGGCAAGCAGTTCGTTTTGGCGGACTTGGGATTTTGCTCGGTTGGATGTTGAAATCCTATGCGGGATAGTTTTTGATTTTTTTACCGCAGAGGGCGCAGAGGGCGCAGAGGAAGAGAAAACAGAGAAATGTGGTGCAAAATATTAAATTAAAGGACAGTAAATATGACAAATCAACGAATTGCTGCAATTCTACGGGGTGGTGAACCTGATCAAACTGTAACTGTTCAAGGTTGGGTTCGTACTAAGCGCGAATTGAAAGAGTTTGCCTTTGTGGAAGTCAACGACGGTTCGGCGATGGCTAATTTACAAGTAGTGATTAATGCTGATTTGCCAGACTTTGAAAATGTACTTAAGCAATTAAATACAGGCGCATCTTTAGAAGTTTCGGGAGTGTTGGTAGCATCTCCGGCGAAAGGACAACGAATTGAGTTAAAAGCATCCACAGTTCAAGTTTACGGCGATGCAGATCCGCAAACTTATCCGCTGCAAAAAAAGCGGCATTCCTTGGAGTTTTTGCGGACAATCGCTCATTTGCGGCCGCGCACAAACACCCACGGTGCTGTTTTTCGGGTTCGTAATGCTTGTTCCACAGCCATACATCAATTTTTTCAAGAACGTGGTTTTTTGTGGGTTCACACTCCTATTCTTGCTGCTAGCGACTGTGAAGGTGCGGGGGAAATGTTCGCCGTTACTAACTTTGATTTGAAGAATATCCCGCGCACTGATTCTCAGGAAGTTGATTATGCGAAGGACTTTTTTGGCAAACGCGCTTATCTGACAGTAAGTGGTCAGTTGGAAGCGGAAATCATGGCGATGGCTTTCGGCAATGTTTACACTTTTGGCCCGACTTTTCGAGCGGAAAATTCTAATACTTCGCGGCATTTGGCTGAGTTTTGGATGATTGAACCGGAGATGGCTTTCTGCGATTTGCAGGGAGATATGGATTTGGCTGAAGCGTTTTTGAAGTATATCTTTAAATATGTGCTGGATCATTGTCCGGAAGATATGGAGTTTTTCAATGAACGCATTGACAAGACTGTTTTGGCGACTGCGGAGAATATCATTAATAATCAGTTTGAGCGCATTACCTATACGGAGGCGATCGCACTTTTGGAAAAAACTGACAAAAAGTTTGAGTTTCCAGTAAGTTGGGGCTTGGATTTGCAGTCGGAACATGAGCGCTATTTGGCTGAGGAATTGTTTAATAAGCCGACAATTGTCACAGATTATCCCGTCGGAATTAAAGCATTTTATATGCGTTTAAATGATGACGAGAAAACCGTACGAGCGATGGATATTTTGGCTCCTAAGCTAGGAGAAATCATCGGTGGTTCGCAGCGGGAAGAACGGCTGGATGTGCTGGAGAAACGCATGGAGGCTCAGGGTATGAATCAGGAGGAACTGTGGTGGTATTTGGATTTACGCCGCTACGGTACTGTACCTCATGCTGGATTTGGTTTGGGGTTTGAACGGCTAGTGCAGTTTATGACAGGGATGGGGAATATTCGGGATGTGATTCCGTTTCCGAGAGCTCCTTTGAGTATTGATTTTTAGTTAATATATTCGTAGGGGCGAAGCATTCCGGTAGTAAATCTCTGCTTCTTACTAATAAATTGTCTGCCGGAATGCTTCGCCCTTACCAAAATGAGATGCACCAGGCATACCTCACTTTTTGTAGAACCGCGAGATTATTTTGATCGCGGATTTATCGGTCTAGCTACGACAATCCCGATCGCACTTTCAACTCTGCTAATATATCTGTGTAAATCGTAAGCCACAGTCACTTGTCCCGCCGGCGAAGCGTGAATTAAACCAATATTCCCGTCGCGATTCCGATAAACCAAGCCAGTGTGCGTGACATCCAATCCTTTCACAGCAGTAGCTACGGCCACAATATCCCCTGGTTGTAACTGAGAATAAATACTTTTAATCTGATTTTCTGGTATGTAATTGACTGTAGATTTTGCTAAATCGGCTTCGATGTTAACAATGCACTGATAAGTCGTTTCATCCTTGAGCATTTGCGGATAACTACTGCGGTGTTGACTCATAAAGTTGAGCTTTTTATTCATTGGTATTCCGCCCAATTTTGCTGTGATATTTTCTACTGTCTGCCGTTTTTGATTGTCATTAATCCATTCTGAAAAATAGTGTAATCGGCTGCAATAACCGTTCATTTTACCATTTAAATAGCGCTGTGATTCAATCCGATTTACAAAGCTTTGATAATCGTAATCTTGGACTGCGACACCCCGTGCGATTGCGAGTACAGTTTCGACAAATAAGACGCAATCAAATTTATCTAAAGTTATGAGTAATTTTTCTGTCCCCAATTTATCCAACAAGCCCTCAGCATAGGGTTTGCCCAGGAAATAATCGCCGATCGCCTGTACAATTTCTCCCATCGGGCGATCGGGCAAATTTT
>JAYTZD010000532.1:0-1184 GCA_043742065.1 Oscillatoriales bacterium | reverse complement strand
AGGTTTACGAATTGCAAGGAAAGGGACATAAAACTGAAAATTTTGCCCAGTTTCAGGAATTGCTGCATCCTATGGTTAAGGCTTTAGAGCTCCAATCGGGTAATTTTGCGACGGAAACCGGTGCTGAATATTATATTGTGCGATCCTCTTCGAGGGCTTCGCTAACGACCAAAACTCCAGTACAACCACGCAGACTACTGATCCAAACCATTATTATGGCTCCTACAGGGTGCGATCGCGTGCGAGTTTTGGAACCAGACAAATTTAGTGCTACAATTCCCGGTGTCCGCACCGTATCTGCGGTAAAAACCACAGAATTAATCGCCCCGCTTCCCGCCGAAGAAAAGGTCTTCGTTTGGCAACGGACAATTATGCAGTATCCTGCCTATATTCCCCGACTCAAACAACTCCTGCAACAAGGCTATTTAATAGTAGCCGAAATTGACGACAATCCCATCCGTCGCCGGGAATATGCAGACAGCAATTACCTCAGTTACCGTGGCTGTCATTGCGTTCAAACTTCTACAGAACCCCTAGCCAAAGTTTTGCGGCAGTATAATCCCAATGTTGCCGTATTTGCAAATCAATTAGCCATTCTACCTCCGCCACGCAGTTATTCTGAAGATACAGTCACGATATTTTTTGGCGCACTCAATCGCGAAAAAGATTGGGAACCAATTATGGCGGCACTGAATCGAGTTTTAGTCGCTCACAAACACCAGATTCGAGTCAAAGTGATTCACGACAGACTGTTTTTTGATTCCTTAAAAATACAGCACAAAGAGTTTGAATCATTTTGCAGTTACGAACGGTATCAAGAAATTATGTACAGTTGCGATATCGCTATTTTGCCGCTAGTTTCTAATCCGATTAACGAAATGAAATCCGACTTAAAACTTCTTGAATGTGCAGCGCGGGGAGTTGCGGTGTTGGCAAGTCCTACGGTGTACGAAAATTCAATTGTTGAAGGTGAAACTGGGTTAATTTATCGCTCTGAAAAAGAGTTTGAAAATAAGCTGAATTTGCTAATTTCCGACGCTCAAACCCGCAGACAAATAGCTGGGAATGCTTACGAGTGGGTGCGCGACAACCGTTTGCTGTGCGGGCACTATCGGCAGCGGCGAGACTGGTACTTACAGATGCTGGATCAGTTGCCACGTTTGAATGCTGAGTTGCGCGATCGG
>JAYTZD010000531.1:0-24159 GCA_043742065.1 Oscillatoriales bacterium | reverse complement strand
TATTTTGGGTAGGGAAACGGCACTGCCGTGTCCGACCTATCATTCCTTTGTAAATTTTTGTAACAAAAACAGAATCTTTACCAGTTCCTTACCGTGATTATTTAGTCTACTTTCATGCAGCTAAAAGCTCTATAAATTCGCTGGACGGCTCAAAAATGTGTACACAACAATAAGTTGGCAACCGAAAAAAAGTTTTTTGCACAATAATCAAATGAAGGGTTTGCAAGTGGTTCCTATGACCACAAACACAATTTTACTGATTCACAAAAACCCTAATATAGGGGAGGTAATCCAAGCTTGTTTGACTGATTTGGCTGGTTGGAATGTGCGAGTTGCTAGTTCGACTTCAGAAGGTTTGCGACAAGCAAGACTCCATCAACCAGATGCGATTATTTTGGAGCTTTCTGTCGGTGAAATAGATGGATTGCTATTTCTCAAACAACTAAGAGCGCAAATCGCAACTCAAGCAATTCCGGTTCTATTACTAACTCTCAAAGCGAAATGGTCTGATTTACAAGAGAGTTGGTTCCAAAAATATCAAGTGACACCAGTGATTGTGAATCCCCTCGATCCAGCTATGTTTGCCATTGAGATTGCGAAGGTGTTGGATTGGGATTTAGACTGTTAGAGCGTGGGGATTGTGGCAGACAGGTTCTCTGCGATCGGCATATTGTTACGAAAGATTTAGATTTGGATCAATTCTTTAAGAAATTTGTATTCTTTACCAGATCTTTATTTTTTACTTATAAATTCATAGAGTTGCTGCATCAAGCCAGTTTACAGCACCCTGCAACGAGAGAGAAACACACTTTCGGTAACAAAGAGGTTTTATGACGAACTGCCCTTGCTGCTCTAATCAAATGCTCCGCCACATTCGCCAGAGTGAAGTTTACTGGTTTTGTCGTGAGTGTTGGCAAGAAATGCCCGTTTACAATTTGAGTGTTTCCAGTCTTCATAAATATAGTTCATCGCCATCTATAAATCTAGCTACACCATTAAGGATTAAGAAAAAAGTTCTTGCACTAGCGGTAGTTTAAATGCTAAATGCGATCGCACAGGAGCGACTCACAATCAAGTGCTGGATGTAGATTGGCGATTTTTGCCAATTCCGCGATTCATTGGTTTTTCTGAATTTGGTTTTTTACCCAATTCCGAAAAGACTTAACTAATTCCAAATAGTCCATTGTTTCTGCTTGTTCTAAAAATCTGACAATTTCTAAAATAGCCACACTCGGAAATGCTAAACTACGATCGCACTTCACGTATTCTCCATTTTCCAATCTGTTGATGCTGAATCGCACTCCATTATAGATCCAAACTTCCGGCACTCCCAGATCCGCATAAATCTGCAAGCTATTTTCCGAACGACTGGTAATATCAATTTCCACCACTAAATCCGGCGGCGGATCTTGATTCATGTCGATTCTTTTTTTGCCTTTAATTGCACTAATATTCTGGATGTAAAAACATTTATCTGGTTCTGCACCGCTAAGTTCAGGACGTTTAAATGTGGTAGAACCAAGAGGTTCAATTTTTACATCTAATTCTTCAGCTAAGGTTTCCACAAATCGACCCAATACTTCTTTGAAACGTTCGTGTTCTGGGGATGGTACCATAATTTTCAAATTGCCGCGATTATATGTCAGTCGAATTTGCCGATCGCCAATTTCGGCAAGTAAAGCTTCGTAGGTTTGCCAACTGATACCCGATAGCTGGACGATTTGTTCTGGTGGGGCGAGAGTTTTAGCCGTCATAGCGTTACTTTGGTGAAGAGTTCGTAGGCGCAAGCTAAGGAAGTAGCCATCACACTTTTGTATTATATCAATCCGGGCGATGGAACTCCTTACCTTCACTCATCCATCTGCGCCGGAAATACCGCAGATAAATCGAGAGACAAATCTGGGAAACCTGGAATTACCACAACCTCATTCGGCAAAACCACTCGTTTGACTCGATAATCGAAACCACCTCTTTGTTTTTGATAAGGTTCGCTGTGCATTTCCAGTTGAATATCTACCAAATTAAAGATCCAATAATCAGAAATTCCCGATTCAGCATAGAGAGATAACTTGGTTCTCCTGTCGTATTTCAAAGTAGAATCAGAAACCTCAATTACCAGCAAAATATCAGCAGCTAGAGGGTGAGGAGATAAATAATTGTCAGAACGGCGGGCAATAACTAAATCGGGTTCTGGTTCGCTATCATCAGACAAAATAATCGGTTCCTGTACGCGCAGGCGAGCGCGTCTTGCCAGTAAAATGATTAACTCCTCAACTAAAAGAGTATTGCACTCCGAGTGGAACCTACCTTTAGCAGCCATTTTAATAATTTCTCCACGAATCAATTCAACTCGCTCATCAGGGGCGAAAAATTCCAGTTCTTCCAAATGGTGATATTCGGCGATCGAGAATCGTTTTGCAGTTACGGCAGTCATAGCTTTTGTGACCCTCTACAATTATCAACACTATCTATTTTACTCAAAAATCCCGCCCCGCTGCATCAATTCAATTTTGACACCTTCAGAAATACCCAAACAACCAGCAAACTTGGCATCTTTAACCACTATATTTTTTAAATCAGCGCGGCTCAAATCAGCACCTTTTAAATTTGCACCGCTCAAATTAACACCGCTCATATCAGAATTTCTGAAATCAGCACCAGTCAAATTTGCACCAGTCAAATTTGCATTTGGCAAATAAGCACTGCTCAAATTAGCGTCTGTTAAATTTGCGTTTTGTAAATTCGCTCGCGGTAACTTTGTCCGCAAGTCAGCACCGCTCAAATTAGCATCATTGAGTTCGCTATCCCGCAAATTAGCATTGCATAAAGTAGCATCAACTAAAATAGCACCGCTCAGCAAAGCACCACTCAGATCTGCGAGGGTGAAATCAACACCGCTGAAGTTGGCATTCCGCAAATTTGCTCCGGCAAAATCAGCATATTGTAAGTCGAAATTGCTTAAATCTACTCCGGCAAAATCTTCAGCCGGATTCAAACCAACCATTTCTGCAAGTTGGATAAAATCGCTATTTTTCTCAGTTAAAAATAGTTGCCGCACGATCGCCAATTGTTGCTGTCGGTAGTAGTCAGCTTGCTCGTAATTTGCTAAATACTTGTAAGCTAGCTTCAAATTCTTGAGGGCTTGGCGTTCAATGCGATCGTCTTTTCTAGCGCGCCCGATCGCCAATTGCCGATCGTAGCAGTCGATCGCACCAGGCAAATCTCCTTTGGCATCATAAGCTAAGGCTAAATTGCCCAAAGCTTCCTCTTCCCCACGATGATCACCGGTGTCTCGCGCGATCGCCAAGCGTTGCTGCTGGTAATCAATCGCACCGTCAAAATCTTCCTCAGCACAGCAAGCATTACCCAAATTGCCCAAAGCATTGGCCTCACCACGGCGATCGCCAATTTCCCGCGCTAACACCAAATGCTGTTCGTAACAATCGATCGCACGGGGTAAATCTCCCAGCGCTTCATAAGCAACCCCCATATTTCCCAGGGCTGCACCCGATCGGCGCTTGTCGTCAACTTCCCGATACAACGTCAGCGCGTGTCCCCAAGACTCCAGCGCAGCTTCAAATTCGCGTAGCTGATATTGCGAAATTCCTTGTTTGATTAGCTCATTAGCTTGTTGGCTCATAATAATTAAAATTAGTCATTTCACTAAAGTCGATATTAATCGTTAATGGGTCATTCGTAAAAAAGCCAACAAGGAAAAATGCCAAAAAAATAGAGAGTCGCCTAAGCGACTCTCCTTGCCATCAGGGTGCATCTACATAACACAAGATATCATGTCTGCTCTGAGGGGTCAACCCCCTTTACCAAAAAAATATAATAGTCAGGATAGAGGAGACGGCATTGCCGTTTCCCTACCCAAAATATTGTAGTCAGGATAGAGGAGACGGCATTGCCGTTTCCCTACCCAAAATATTGTAGGGACACGGCACTGCCGTCTCCTCATTTCTGTAGGATAGAGGAGACGGCATTGCCGTTTCCCTACCCAAATATTGTAGGGAGACTGCTTAGCCGTTGAGCTTGTTGGCGAGCAACTCATTGGTCAATTTAGGATCTGCCCTACCGCCAGTCTCCTTCATCACCTTGCCGACAAAAAAGCCCAACAGCTTTGTTTTGCCCGCGCGGTACTGTTCGAGTTCCTTCGGATTGGCGGCCAAGACTGCATCGATCGCCCGATCGATCGCACCAGTATCCGAAATTTGAATCAAACCCTTACTCTCAACTAACTTTTGCGGAGAACCGCCCTTTGCTAACAACTCCGGCAAAATATCCTTAGCGATTTTGCCGCTGATTGTGCCAGTATCAATCAGTGCAATTAGTTCCGCTAAATTGTCTGCTTGGAAAGGAATTTCGGCGATCGCCAGTTGTTCATTTTTGAGATAAGCGGTGATATCGCCCATCACCCAATTCGCAGCTTGCTTCGCTGGAGCACCAGCCGCGATCGTTTGCTCAAAATACTCCGCCACGGCTTTGTCATCTGTCAACACCCGTGCGTCATAGACAGAAAGAGCGAGTTCAGTTTCATAGCGATCGCGTTTGGCGGCCGGCAATTCGGGCAATTGAGCTCGCCAATCTGTCAACTGAGCCTTGGAAACCTCGATCGGAGGCAAATCCGGTTCCGGGAAATAGCGGTAATCGCTAGCCCCTTCCTTCATCCGCATACTAAAAGTGCACTGTTTACCTTCATCCCAAAGTCGTGTTTCTTGGAATATGGTTTCGCCGGTTTCCAAAGCTTGGATTTGCCGCTCGATCTCATAATTGATCGCACGTTCGATCGCATTAAAAGAGTTCATATTCTTGATTTCTACTTTCGTGCCGAACTTTTCACGTCCAACAGGGCGGACTGAAATATTCACGTCACACCGCAGGGAACCTTCCTGCATATTCCCGTCGCCAACACCTATATAACGGATGATTCGGCGCAATTCTTGACCGTATTCGGCAGCTTCCGCGCCGGTTCGCAAATCTGGTTCGGAGACAATTTCGATTAAAGGTACACCAGCGCGGTTGTAATCTACCATTGAATAAGTTGAACCGCTAATGCGATCGCTGCCGCCATGCACCAATTTTCCCGCATCTTCCTCCATGTGCAAGCGAGTGATGCCGATTTTTTTGCGAGTCGAATTGCCTGCCTCATCAACCAATTGAATTTCTATTGAACCATTTATGGCGATCGGCAAATCGAACTGAGAAATTTGATAATTTTTCGGTAAATCTGGGTAGAAGTATTGTTTGCGATCGAACTTACTGTAAGGTGCGATTTCGCAATTGAGCGCTAGCCCTGCTTTCACGGCATATTCCAGCACTTTCTCGTTTAGTACCGGCAACACTCCGGGCATTCCCATACAAATTGGGTCAATGTTAGTGTTGGGAACAGCGCCAAATTCTGTTGAAGAACTAGAAAAGATTTTAGTCTTTGTACTCAGTTGGCAGTGAGTTTCGAGACCGATAACGGCTTCGTACTGAATTTTAACTTTTGCAGCAGCAGTCATAGCGGATATAAATAGCTTCGTTAACTTTAAACTCTATTTTAGCTTGTTCTTCACCAAACCGATTGATCAGTCAATCGATTTTAGATTTTAGATTTTAGATTTTAGACGGCATTGCCGTGTCCTACAATATTATTTTCGGTAGGGACACGGCATTGCCTTGGACTCTATCATTTCGGTGCAGCCGGAATTGACATCACAGCCCTGTGCAAAAATATGTTACGATTTGTCAGGATCAGCCTGGGTAAACTCTTTGCTAGAAGCAGTTCGGCAACTGCGATCTATCTGCACATCCGTCCGATCGGGCGCGATCGGCTAATTTCGCCAATTAATCATTAAAACTGTAAAATTAAAGAATTAAGTTTAATTTTTAACTAAATCCCCAATGAATCAGGAAGCCACCGCAGTACCGCCTAAACGGTCAGCGTCTGGTAGTTAACTTATTCAGTTTTATTTTTTACTCCTGAAAGCAACGCTTGCCTAACAGTCAATCGATTTTAGATTTTAGATTTTAGATTTTAGATTGGATGATTGAAGAAAGCGACCCCACGGATAAATCCGGGGGCTTGTTACCACATTACTTTCGGTCAAAAATATGTCTGAAATTCCAGTCGAAAGTGTGATAGTATTTCCCAACAGCATCACTGAGCTAGAACAGGCGGAATCAGCCCTTGAAATAGCTTGGGAAGAATTAGAAGCACAAACAGCAGAAATCATCGATCGGCTTGGGCAAATCAGCCCCGAAAACTCACAGACAATAGGTGAGAGATTTGCCACAATCAAGCAACTGCGCCAACAGCTAAAAAACCAAACAAACCAAGCAGCCTCCCGACTGGAGTTTCATGTAGCCAATTCGCCAATGGCAGTCATAGAATGGGATAGCGAATTTCGCATCGTGCGTTGGTCGCCAATGGCCGAACAAATATTTGGCTGGAAAACCGCAGAAATCATCGGCAAATACTGGCACGAATGGTCAATAGTTTATTCGGAAGATTTAGAGCAAGTCAAATTAGTCACAAATAAACTATTAGATGGCACCGAACCCCGCAATATTTGCCACAACCGCAATTATACTAAAGATGGATCTGTAATTCACTGCGAATGGCACAATTCAGCACAGATAGATGCAGAAGGAAAAATAGTTTCAATTCTCTCATTTGTCCTAGACGTAACTGAACGTCACCGCACTCAAGAAGAACTGCGTCGGCGCGAACAAGCTTTCACCGCCCTAGCCGAAAATGCGACTGATATTATCGCCCGGTGCGATCGACAATTGCGCTACCTTTATGTCAACCAAGCTGTGGAAACAGCAACCGGAAAACTCCGAGGCGAATTCCGAGGCAAAACTAACCAAGAATCAGGAATGCCAACCCATTTTTGTGATTTGTGGAATGAAGCTTGTCTCAAAGTTTTCGGTACAGGCAAACAAGAAACTATAGAATTTGAATTTTCCACTCCCGATGGGATTAAATACTATCACTGTCGAGTAATTCCCGAATTTACTAAAGACAATTCGGTCGAAACAGTTTTAGTCATCGCCCGCGACATCACAGAACTCAAACAAATAGAATCCCAGTTGCGACAAAGCGAAGCAAAATTTAGAACCATTGCTGATTCTAACATTATTGGCATAGTTTATTGGGACATTGATGGCAACATTACAGATGCCAACGGCGCTTTTTTAAACACGGTAGGTTACACGCGGGATGATCTGCTTTCAGGAAGAATCAACTGGCAAGAAATGACACCGCCAGAATACCGCAGCCAAGACGAAGAAAAAATTGCAGAACTGGCTGCTAGCAGCAAAATTACTCCCTTTGAAAAAGAATACATTCGACGAGACGGCAGTCGCGTTCCCATTTTGCTCGGCGCTGCATTTTTTGAAGATTCTCACGAGTTGGGTGTCAGTTTTGTACTCGATATCAGCGATCGCAAACAAGCCGAAGCATCATTAAAACAGCAAAAAGAACTGCTGCAAACTATCTTCGATAACGTGCCGGTCATGCTGTCATTCTTGGGAAGCAGCGGTGAAATAGAGTTGGTAAACCGCTACTGGGAAAAAGTGCTGGGCTGGAGTGTTGAAGAAATGAAAGGCTGCGATATCTTTGCCAAATGTTATCCGCAACCAGAATACCGCCAATATGTTTTGGATGAAATCCAAGCAGCAACTGAGAGTTGGGCTGACTTCAAAACTCAAGTTAGAGACGGGCGAATTATCGACACTTCTTGGGCAAATATTCGCCTTTCCGACGGCCGGGCGATCGGGATTGGTCAAGATATCACCGATCGCAAAAAGGTCGAAGCCGCACTCAAAGAACTCAACGAAACTTTAGAAGCTCAAGTCGCCCAGCGTACCGCCGAATTAGAGACTTTTTTTGATGCTTTGCCCGATCGCATTTTTGTTGTAGAGTGCGAAAATATGCGTCAGCCTTTTGTCAACAAATCTGTTGCCAAAATTGCCGGATTCAAAAGCAGAAAAGAGATGCAGGGCAAAACTGTTTTTGAATGTTTTCCGACCGAAATTGCCGAACGATTTGGTCGGGAAAATTTACAAGTATTTAAAACTGGCGAAACTCTGCATTTTCAAGAAGAGTTTGTTTCTTCTGATCACACAACTACTTACTTCGATACTTTTAAGATTCCCCTGAGAAATGTGGATGGCGAGATTTATGCTTTGATTGGTACTTCTCGCGATATCACTGAGTTGATTGAAACAAAACAAGCTTTGTCGGAACGCACAGAGCAATTAGAAACAGCTAATCAAGAATTAGAATCTTTTTCTTACTCGGTTTCCCACGACTTGCGCGCACCTCTGCGACACATTTCAGGTTTTGTCAGTGTCTTGAAACAGCGACTAGAAGCAAGTTCGGTTCTGGATGATCACAAAATAGTTCATTATCTGCAAGTAATCGAGGATAGCAGTCAAAAAATGAGTCTGTTGATTGATGGTTTGCTCGATCTTTCACGGGTAGGGCGCACCGAGTTAATCCAAATTCCGATCAACCTCGCCGAGTTGGTACAAACTGCGATCAAATTAGCTCAACCCCGAACAGTGGTAGATTTGACCCAAGCCCGCGCCACCGT
The DNA here is from genome assembly GCA_043742065.1 of Oscillatoriales bacterium. GTDB lineage: Bacteria > Cyanobacteriota > Cyanobacteriia > Cyanobacteriales > Microcoleaceae > Microcoleus. The sequence goes on along the minus strand of JAYTZD010000531.1, from coordinate 15,571 downwards.
TGAATTTGAAGTCGGAGATTTGCCTTCGGTGACGGGAGATCCCACCTTGCTACAACAGGTATTCAGCAACTTGATTAGCAATGCCGTCAAGTTTAGTCGTGGACGCAATCCAGCTATAATAGTTATTGATTCCTTACCAGATGGAACAATTTTTGTCAAGGATAATGGTGTCGGTTTTGAGATGGAATATGCCGATAGACTGTTTGGAGCTTTTGGGAGACTACACTCTCAGAGAGAATTTGAAGGTACGGGCATCGGTTTAGCGATCGTCTGGCGGATTATTCACCGCCACGGTGGCACGATTTGGGCCCAAAGCGCACCCGATCGAGGAGCAACATTTTACTTTAAACTAAGGAATGATATAGAGGACACGGCATTGCCGTCTCCCTACCCAAAATGATATAGAGGACACGGCATTGCCGTCTCCCTACCCAAAATGATATAGAGGACACGGCATTGCCGTCTCCCTACCCAAAATGATCTAGAGGACACGGCAATGCCGTCTCCCTACCCAAAATGATATGGAGGACACGGCATTGCCGTCTCCCTACCCAAAATAATCTTGTAGGGACACGGCATTGCCGTCTCCTAATTTCGGCAATAATTCCGATGATTTAGAACCAATTAAAAATAAATATTTACTAAAAACCACAAAATTAATGTTAAGTCTATTAATTGTCGAAGACATAGCCGAAGACCTCGAATTAATGGTAATCGCCTTAGAATTTGGAGGGGTAAAGTTTAGTTTCGATACAGCACAGACGGAAAAAGAGTGCCGAGAGTTGCTCCAAAATGGCAAATATGATGCTGTATTGTCAGATTACCGTCTCCCAGGTTTCAACGGTTTAGATGTTTTGAAAATGATGCGGGAATTAGAGCAAAAGATCCCTTTTATTTTAATCACAGGAAGTTTGGGAGAAGAAGCGGCAGTTGAGTGCATAAAATCAGGAATGACCGATTACTTATTAAAAAGCAAATTATTTAGACTACCAGCAGTATTAGAACGATCGCTCCAAGAATATCAAATGCGCGCCCAGCAACAAGAAGCGATCGCCCAAATTCAACGACAAGCTCAGAGAGAAGTGATCATCAACCGCATTGTGCAAGCCATGCGCGAAACTCTGGTGCTAGACGAAGTGCTGCAAACCACCGCCGATCAACTGCATGAAGCTTTGGAAATTAGTGGTTGTACGATTTTGCAGCCAGATGCCGAGGGCGGGATTATAGTTCGCTACATCAGTTCATCCGCAGATAAAGCAGAACTCGTCGGCATAAATTGCGGATTTGCCAAACACTATCGTTCCTCCCTCGCCGCCGGAGAAACGATCGCGATCCACGACTTATCAACCCTATGCCAGGAACTGCAAGCAGCAGCAGAGTTTGTAGGGTTTCGCGCGATCGCGATCGCACCACTGCTCTACCAGCACTCATTTTTCGGAGGAATTTGCCTCTACCAGTGCGATCGCGCTCGATCTTGGAGTGCAGAAGAACTATCCCTCGTCAAAGCCATAGCCGATCAGTGCGCGATCGCGATCCACCAAGCCGAACTCTATCAGCGGGCCCAAACCGAACTCGCAGAACGCAAACGCGCCGAAGCAGCAGTCCTCGGCATCCAGCAGCAGCTAGCAGCAATGGCCGCCAACCTTCCGGGCTCCGTTTACCGCGCCCTCATCCATCCAGACGGAAAGATCTCCATCCGTTACATCAGTCCGGGAGTGCGGGAATTGACAGGTATCGACCCGTCCGAGGCGATCGCACGTCCAGAAATATTCATGGAAATTATTCATCCAGACGACAAAAGCTCCTTTGATAAGAGCTTAGCAGCATCCAGTGCCACTCTTGATCCCTGCGATCGGCAATACCGGATCATTTTGAGATCCGGTGAGTTAAAGTGGGTGCAGGACAATGCCCGGTTTTCCAAGAGCGAAAACGGCGATATTATTATAGACGGAGTGACATTGGATATCAGCGCACGGAAACAGGCAGAAGAAGCACTGCGTCGAAGTGAACAACGATTTCGATCGCTGATTGAAAACGCTACAGACATCACAATTATTCTCGACGGTGAAGGCATATTTCGCTACGCCAGCCCCTCAGTCAAGCGAATTTTAGGTTATTTACCCCAAAGGACGATCGGGCGCAGCGTTTTTGAAACAGTTCACCCAGACGACACCGCCCTGATTACCGACACTCTCAAAAAAGCCATTCAAAACCCAAAGACAAGTCAGTCGGCTGTTGAGTACCGAGTCCGCCACCGCAACGGTTCATGGTGTTTTTTGGAAGCCGTAGCCACCAACTTACTACACGATCCCGCAGTCGAGGGGATTGTGATCAATTGCCACAATATCACCAAACGCAAACTCGCCGAAGCACAACTACTACACGACGCATTTCACGACGGGTTGACCGGATTGCCGAATCGAGCGCTATTTGTCGATCGCCTCGAACACGCTATGAGTCTGAAAAAACGGCGCAAAGACTACTTATTTGCAGTCCTATTTCTCGATTTAGATCGATTTAAAGTAGTCAACGATTCTCTTGGCCACGCGATCGGCGATCAACTGCTAGTCGCGATCGCACGACGCCTAGAAATCTGCCTGAGAAATGGAGATACCGTCGCCCGCCTCGGAGGAGACGAATTCGTGATCCTACTAGAGGACATCCAGGGAATCAATGAAGCCACCACTATTGCCAACCGCCTCCAACAGAAAATCACTTCTCCGATGCTTCTAGACGGACACGAAGTATTTATCACCGCCAGCATCGGTATCGCCATGAGTTCCCTAGAATACCTAGAACCGACAAATCTGCTGCGAGACGCCGACACCGCCATGTACCGCGCCAAAGGACTAGGGAGATCCCGCTACAAAGTTTTCAACAGTTCCATGCACGCCCACGCTTTGCAATTATTGCAGTTAGAAAACGACCTGCGGCGCGCGGCAGAATCGATTAGAGACCGGCCCAGAGAAGATGATGAAGGACAAGAGCAATTTGGGGGATCCAAAACATCAGAAGACTCCACCAAAAGCGAGCTACGTGCCAAATCCTTTCAATCTCCATTACCTCCCTTGTCGCCATCGCCCCAGTTTATCATTCACTACCAGCCGATCGTCTCGATCGCCACCAACGCAATTATCAGTTTTGAAGCCTTAGTAAGATGGCAACATCCAGAACGAGGATTAGTTTCGCCGATCGAATTCATCCCAATCGCCGAAGAAACCGGATTGATCGTGCCCCTCGGCCGTTGGGTACTGCGTACAGCTTGCCATCAAATCCGCCAGTGGCAACAGTTATTTCCCTGCAATCCCCCACTGAGTGTCAGCGTCAACCTTTCAGTCAAACAGTTTTCACAACCAGATTTAATTGAATACATCGACCAAGTTCTCGAAGAAAGTCACCTCGAAGGTAGCAGTTTAAAACTAGAAATCACAGAAAGCGTACTGATCGAAAATTCCGAATCTGTCACCGCAATGCTAGTGGAACTCAGAACCCGCAACATCCACCTGTGCATCGACGACTTCGGCACCGGTTATTCATCGCTTTCCTACCTACACCGCTTTCCCACTAATACTTTAAAAATAGACCGCTCTTTTGTGAGCAGAATGGGAGTGAAGTTTGATATCAGTAAAGGAGAGATCGATCCGACAGAAATCGTGCGATCGATTGTGACTTTATCGCACAATTTAGGCATGGATGTAGTAGCCGAGGGAGTCGAAGAAGCATCACAACTCAGCCTACTTAAAGGATTAAAATGCGAGTACGCCCAGGGATACTTTTTCTCAAAACCCATAGACTCTCAAACAGCAGCAGTCCTGATCCAAAAGCAACAAGCAAATCAGAATTTGCTGACATTGAGCGAATTCGGAAACGGCAACTGAATAAACATGGCACTTTGTGCGTCCCATTTATTATAAAATCTTAAGATATTGCAAAACAGTTCCTAACTCGTGTCAGCCTATAAACTGCTGCATCCAAATAATTATGACTACTGGCTACCTCGCCCTTGTTCTCCACGCCCATCTGCCCTTTGTCCGCCATCCCGAAAGCGACTACGTTTTAGAAGAAGAATGGCTGTTTGAGGCGATCGCCGAAACCTACATTCCCCTGCTACAAGTGTTTGAGGGGCTAAAGCGCGACGGCATCGACTTTAAAATTACCATGAGCATGACACCGCCATTGGTGGCTATGCTGCGCGATCCCTTGTTGCAAGACCGGTTCGACGAGCACTTGGCAAAACTCGAAGAATTAATCGAACTGGAAATGGAGCACAATGTCGGCAACGGACACCTCCGTTATTTAGCCGAACATTACGCCACCCATTTCTCTCAAGTCCGCAACTTCTGGGAAAAGTGCGATCGAGATTTAGTCAAAGTCTTCAAACAACACCAAGACACCAACAACCTCGAAATCATCACCTGCGGCGCCACCCACGGCTACCTACCCCTGATGAAAATGTACCCAGAAGCAGTTTGGGCACAAATTCAAGTAGCCTGCGACAACTACGAAGCCAACTTCGGCCGCCGACCAAAAGGCATTTGGCTACCCGAATGCGCCTACTACGAAGGCCTAGAACGGATGTTAGCCGATGCAGGCTTGCGATATTTCCTCACAGACGGTCACGGCATCCTCTACGCCCGTCCGCGCCCTCGCTACGGTAGTTACGCCCCAATTTTTACCGAAAGCGGAGTAGCAGTATTCGGTCGAGATCACGAATCTTCGCAGCAAGTTTGGTCATCGGAAGTCGGCTATCCCGGCGCAGCAGAATACCGAGAATTTTACAAAGATTTGGGTTGGGAAGCTGATTACGACTACATCAAACCCTACATCATGCCCAACGGCCAGCGGAAAAATACCGGGATCAAATATCACAAAATCACTGGCCGGGGATTGGGTTTAGGCGACAAACAGTTATACGATCCATACTGGGCAAGGGAAAAAGCCGCTGAACACGCCAGCAATTTCGCCTTCAACCGCGAACGCCAAGTCGAACATTTGAACGGGATCATGCAGCGCCCACCAATCATTGTTTCGCCCTACGACGCGGAACTTTTCGGTCACTGGTGGTACGAAGGGCCTTGGTTCTTAGATTACTTATTCCGCAAGAGTTGGTTCGATCAAAACACCTACGAAATGACGCATTTGGCCGATTATTTGCGGGGGAATCCGACTCAACAAGTTTGTCGCCCATCGCAGTCTAGTTGGGGATATCGGGGTTTCCATGAGTATTGGTTGAACGAGACGAATGCTTGGATTTATCCGCATTTGCACAAGGCTGCGGAACGGATGATTGAGTTGGGAAGTATGGAACCGGAAGATGAGTTGCAATTGCGCGCTTTGAATCAGGCGGCGCGGGAAGTGTTGCTGGCTCAATCTTCTGACTGGGCGTTTATCATGCGTACAGGGACGATGGTACCTTATGCAATACGGCGGACGCGATCGCACTTAATGCGCTTTCACAAACTGTATGATGAGTTGAAAGAAGGGAAAGTAGATTCCGGTTGGTTGGAGAAAGTAGAGGAGATTGATAATATTTTCCCTGAAATCAATTATCGCGTTTATCGATCGCTTTAAAAGACCTCTCCAATAATTATTGTAGAACAGGTGTTACTGCCCGTTCTACAATAGCTTTTTAGATCATAATCAATTCCGGTAGCATCGGAATTATTGGAAATTAGGAGACGGCAGTGCCGTGTCCCTACAATTAATCACGGTAGGGACACGGCATTGCCGTCTCCTCTATATCATTCCGGTGCGACCAAAAATCAGATAACAGGCCGCATTGTCGGGAACATCACCGCATCGCGGATACTTTGAGTATTAGTCAAAAGCATCACCAATCTATCGATACCGATTCCCATACCCGCGCAATTAGGCATTCCCAAAGATAGGGCTTGGATAAAGTCTTCATCCATTGGATGTGCTTCATCATCCCCTGCATCTTTCTGTGCTAATTGTTCCTCAAACCGCTTTCTTTGCTCCTTCGGATCGTTCAATTCCGAGAAACCATTCGAGTATTCCATGCCATTGATAAATAACTCGAAACGCTCCACAAATCCAGGTTTGCTGCGGTGTCCCTTAGCGAGGGGACTGACTTCTACCGGAAAATCAATGATGAAAGTTGGCTGAATTAGTTTGGGGACAACTAACTTGTCAAAGACAGCATACAACACATAACCTAAACTCTGCTTCTCTAGTTTAGAAAGGTGCAGTTCTAGTTTAGTTGCAGATGCGATCGCACTTTCGAGATCCAAACTATCAAAATCCACTCCAAACTCATCTCTGACAGCTTCCACCATCGTTTTCACAGCCCAGTGTTGACCGCTAAAAGTAGGATACTTGTCGCTATAGTCGAACTTGCGTTCCAAACTAATCATTTGTCCCTGATTGTCAACTTCCTTGACATCCCCAAGTACAGCCTGAGCTGCACAACACATCACATCTTCCACGACAGCTAAAATGTCGAAGTAATCAGCATAAGCTTGGTACACTTCTATCGAAGTAAACTCAGGATTATGGGTACTATCAATCCCCTCATTCCTAAAAGCTTTTCCGAGTTCAAATACTCGCTCGAAACCGCCACAAATTGCCCTTTTCAAGAATAATTCTGGAGCAACTCGCAAATACAAATCCACATCCAAAGCATTGTGGTGAGTGACGAACGGCTTCGCAGCAGCACCACCATAAATAGCTTGCAGTGTCGGCGTTTCTATTTCATGAAAATCTTCTTTCCATAGATAGGAACGAATGTTTTGGACAATACGACTGCGGAGCATAAAACGGTTGAAAGCGTCTTGATTACTCGCCAAATCCATTTCGCGGTGACGGCGACAAACTTCGGGGTCATTAACTCCGTAATAAGAGTCAGGAAACTGAATAGTAGCTTTTGATAACAGCGTTAATTCCCGCACTGAAATCGAAAGTTCTCCATTTTGAGTGCGACAGCCGATGCCTTCGACTCCGACAAAATCGCCGACATCGAGCAATTTTTGAATTTGCTTGAAGCTTAAACCGATTTCGCCGGTGACTACTTTTTTCTCTATTTTGAGTTGGATTTTGTCTGTGGCGTCTTTTAAATCGATGAAGCTAATATTGCCCATGCCGCGCTTGGAAGTGATGCGCCCGCCTAATCGCAGGGAAATTTCTTCGGGGTCACTTTCTCCGTTTTGGAGTTCTTTTTCCGGCTGACTAAATATTTCGCGAACTTGCTTGGCTGTGTGCGATCGCTTGTAAGATTGGCTAGGATAGGGTTCTATGCCTTGCGATCGCAGTTCGTCTACTTTTTGACTGCGGACTTCGGCTTCACTGAGAGTCATTCGTTAATTGCCTGACTAAAATTGCAAATTATAGCAGAAGAAAGAAAGGAGGACAAGAGTTTTCTCAAAATCCCCCGACCTAAATTAGCTATACTGCTGATTCACATCCACATCCAAATTAAACAGCAATTGCAAAGTCTGCATTGCTTGCCGCCGTGCTTCAATATCTTGTTGAGCACGCAACTGCACCATCGGATCGTGCAAAATTTTATTCACAATCCCTCTTGTCAAAGATTCGATCACATCTTGATGTTTCTCTGAAAATTCAGAACCCAGACGCGATAAAGCTTTTTCTAATTCTTGTTCCCGAATCAATTCTATCTTATCCCGCAAACAGCTAATCGTAGGAACAGTTTCTAAACCGCGCAACCAGACATCAAAAGTCTCTACTTCCTGTTCCAGTAAGCCCTCAGCTTCCATTGCCATTTTGCGACGAGTTTCATGATTTTGAGCTACCACAGCTTTCAAATCGTCCACATTAAACGATCGCACATTAGCCAGCTCTTTCACATCAGAATCGACGTTACGTGGCACAGAAATGTCCACCAACATCAAAGGGCGATCGGGTGCTAAAACCGTTGCTAATTTAGCTTTATTTAACAGCGGATCTGTAGCAGCCGTACTGGTAAACACCAAATCAGAACTAGCAATTACCTGCATCATTTCCGATAGCAGGTGCAGGCGCAATTGAGCGTCTTTAAACAAACTTGCCAACTCCTCGGCACCACGGAGCGATCGATTGACGATCGCAATATTGCTAGCTCCTTTCGAGAGCAAATGCTGTACCAAAAGCCGCGACATTTTGCCAGCACCGATAATCGCAATCCGGCTGCTTGCCAAATGCTGACCCTTGAGTTGAGCCAATTCCGCCGCCGCCGAAGAAATCGAAACAGCACCCGTACCAATGCTAGTTTCGGTGCGAACTCGTTTCCCGGCTGTCAGAGCCTGTTTCAGCAAACGCTCCAAAATTCTGCCCACACCTTTATACTGCTGAGCAAGTTTATGAGTTTGTTTCACCTGAGCCAAAATTTGCCCTTCTCCGAGCACCAAACTGTCCAGCCCAGAAGCAACTCGCATCAAGTGCATCACCGCATCTTCATGCAGCAAAATGAACAAGTGAGGTCTCAAAGACGACAAAGGAACTTTACTGCATTCCGAAAGGAATTGAGTAACTTCCCGGACACCAGGTTCCGACTCGCTGGTAACAATATAAATTTCTAAACGGTTGCAAGTGCTGAGAATAGCAACCTCTTGGATGTGGGGGTAACTACGCAATTGTGCGATCGCCGCTTCAATTTTCTGCTCTGGAATGCTCAGTTTTTCACGAACTTCAACCGGCGCTGTTTTGTGGCTGAGACCTATGACTGCAATATTCATATCTGTGATTTGTCACTATTTAATTCTTACTTGTCAACAGTCGCCTGTTATTAGTTATTAGTTTATCCTTAATTTGCCAATAACAGGTGACTGTCAACAGTCAATAGTCAACAGTCAATAGTCAATAGTCAACGGCCAACAGTTAACTGTCAACAGCCAACTGTTAATCAATGACTACTTCAATTGCAGAGATTTGGGTTGGTCAAACATATGGATTGTATCCACAAACCGAGCAGTCTTCGACTGAGAAGAAATAATCAAGCTTTCAGTACGAGCGCCACCACCAAAGAAGCGAACTCCATCCATCAGCGTTCCGGGAGTAATTCCGCAAGCCGCAAACAGCACAGTTTCTCCAGATGCCAATTCTTCAGCATTGTAAATCTTATCTGGATCTGTGATTCCCATTGATGTAAGTCGAGCGATATTGCTCTCTTTACTTTCACCGATCAAACCAGTTTTCACAACAGCCGGATCATAAATCAACTGTCCTTGGAAGTGACCACCCAAACAGCGCATTGCTGCTGCGGAAATCACACCTTCAGGTGCAGCACCAATACCCATAAGTGCGTGGATATTGGAACCAGAAAACGCGCAAGAAATCGCAGCAGAGACGTCGCCATCGCTGATCAGTCGAACTCTTGCACCAGCTTGCCGAATTTCAGCAATTAAACCTTTGTGGCGATCGCGATCCATGACCACAACCACCAAATCCTCAACACTACGGCCAAGACAATCAGAGATAATTTTTAGGTTTTCGGTTGGTGTCTTGCGAATATCTACATGATTTCTGGCAGCAGCAGGAGCAGCCAATTTGTTCATGTAGAAATCGGGAGCAGCAAACAAACCGCCTTTTTCAGAGATTGCCAAAACTGCCATCGAACCGTTTTGACCGTAAGCAACCAGGTTAGTACCTTCGCAAGGGTCAACAGCGATATCAATTTCGATCAATTCATCTATGTTGCAGAAATCTTTGGCATTTTCCTGAGTACAAATACCTACTTGTTCGCCGATGTAAAGCATGGGTGCGTCGTCGCGTTCGCCTTCACCGATCACGATGCGGCCGCGCATATGAATTTTGTTCATCCGCTCGCGCATGGCTTCTACAGCCACTCTGTCGGCTTCATCTTTCTCGCCTTTGCCCATCAATCGAGCTGATGCGATAGCGGCCTGCTCAACTACTTCAATAATCTCTAAACCGATTGCATTATCCACGAATTATATACTCCCAATTGCTGATGCCTGTTTGGTGCTTTTTGCACTCCAGCCATCAAGTTTATCAGAAAATTGGGTTTACAACTTCGTTACTTCCACAACGCAAAAATACATCGCCTTCTCGGACTGCTTCTAGAACCGCTTCAATTGTAAAGTTTTAATAATTTATTTAGCATTTTATACCATATAGTGTATTGTCAAATTCGACATAAATTCATGCTAATTTTTCAATCTAAAGCTTACTAAAAATCAAATCAGTTCACGGCAGTAGATGAAGTAATACTTACTGCTCAGTATGTTAGAAATAGCTACATATACTATTGAATGGACAACCAAAAAATGGGAAACTAAGACTTTGTATAGACCTTAAATAGTCCAGTTTCAATGTCAAACAGCTTACACCAGCCAAGAATCCTCTAGCTGAGTTATAATTCGGTTACGCTCAAGAGCATTGCGTTTGGTCTTGAGCTGAGTAACTCCTCAAGAGAACTGAGTTCTACTTTTGATTGGAGAAATCTTGTCCAGGGCTAAAGCCACTGAGTTTCCACTTACCGAGAGTTTTTATGATGATGAAAGCCCAAGACATTATGACCACAGATGTTGTCACCATTCGCGGTTCGGCAACAGTTGCTGAAGCAGTGGCGATGATGAACGAAATGTGTTTGCGCGCATTAATCGTTGAACGCCGTCACGAACAGGATGCCTATGGCATAGTGACTGAAACGGATATTGTCTATAAAGTAGCAGCTTACGGAGTAGACCCGAAAAAGATCCGCGTGTTTGAAATTATGACTAAGCCGTGCATTACAGTAAATCCTGACTTGGGTGTGGAATATGTGGCAAGGTTGTTCGCGAATACCCGCATCCGCCGGGCTCCGGTGATCAAGGACAAGCTGGTTGGGATTATTTCGGTAACGGATATCTTGACAAAAAGTGACTTTCTTGAGAAACCGAAGAGTGTTTTATTTGAGGAAGAGATTGAAAAGGCGATCGCAGATGCCAGAACTCTTTGTGCCGAAAAAGGTGTTACTTCTAGAGAGTGCGCGGTGGCTTGGGATATTGTAGAGGAAATGCAGGCTGAGGCTTCTCATCAGAGGTCTCTGAGGCTTGAAAAAACCGCTTTTGATGAGTATTGCGAGGAGAATCCTGACGCGGCCGAAGCGCGGATGTACGACAGTTAAGTTAGTCAGTTGACTGTTGACTGTTGACTGTTGACTGTTGGCAGTTGGCAGTTGGCAGTTGGCAGTTGGCAGTTGACTGTTGGAATAATCAAAAATTCTGCCTTCTACCTTCTGACTTTATAAAAATGTCATCACAGTTAAGGCGACTAAGCAACCTAACTGAATCACTAAGCATAAAAGACGAAATATGGGATTAATTCCAGCTATGTGAATCACTGAGTGTAGAATCCGAAACAGGATGTACACAACAATCAGCAAGTCTACCGCTGTTCCTGATATACCGCGAACAGTTAGCAGGAAAACAACTCCCAGATATAAGGGCAGGTTTTCGACTAAATTTGACTGTACCCGAAATAGTCGCCATAGCAAACTTTCATCGTTTTGCGTACCAAAATCTTTGACTGATCCACCCGCAGATAAATGCCGAATTCTGACAGTCAGTAGGAGAATAACGACAGCAATTATCCACAGAATAAAAATTGCCAAACCCCATAGAGGAAAGGTCATGTTAATCGAATTCATAAATTAACCTAGTAAAACTTACTAATAGTTTAGGAAGTTCCTATTGAGAAATATAGAAAAAAGTTGCGGGATTTTGGTAGATTATTGCGATCGCGCTGACAGAAATTGTTTCGGTGTCATCCCCAGCAGGCGCTTGAAACATCGAGTCAAGTGACTTTGATCGCAAAATCCGACTCGGAAAGCAATATCTGTGATGCTAAGTTTGCTCTCTTGCAATAGGTACTTGGCTTTGTCGATGCGGCGCTGCAAGATATACTGGTGAGGTGTTATGCCCATGCTTTGTTTGAACAGACGTAAAAAGTGATAAGGGCTGATTTGGGCGATCGCAGAAATCTCAATTAGCTTTATATTTTCATGGAGATGTTCGTTGATATACTCCGTCACCTGTTGTAGTTTGGGTTTAGATAATCCATCCGTATAGCTAGAAAGCCGAGGTTGTGTGGTGCAGTAATTCCGCAACAGGTGAATCGCTAATGCGGTTTTAAGACTATCAATCAGCAAATAACCGCCGATTTGCCCAAATTCTAATTCTTGTCTCAAGGCTCCGAATATCCCTTGAATCAGGATATCTTGCTCTGCCATGTAATGAGGGATGATTTCAATGCGATCGCAATTTACCAAATCTTGACCCACTTGTTCAAGGAGTGTAGGTGCGATCGCCAAAATGGTAAACTCAGATAAAGTATTCCAATTGCAGCGCTGGGAAATACCCGCTGGAATCACCGCAATGTCTCCCTGATTCCGGGCTTCTGTTTTCAGCTTACCATCCAACCATCGTTCTCCCGATCGCTCTCCCGATACCTCAAAAGCAGGACAATGAGCAATAACGTGCCATGTACCTTGATGTTCGGGCGTATCAAACTGCGGCTGTTGATGGTGTTCGTAATAGATATTATCCCATCCTGAACTTGTCAGGACAGCGGGCTGAGGCAACAAAAAATCTGTTGCCTTTTCTTGGCTAAAATCAATCAGCTTTAGCTCTGATTCTGATATTTTCATCTTTCAAAAAGATGGTAGATTTTTGAACCTCACGAAAAACAAAAAGGGTGCATCTCAGTTTTGCAAATATATTCGTAGGGGCGAAGCATTCCGGCAGTAAATCTCTGGCGATCACTAATAAATTGTCTGCCGGAATGCTTCGCCCTTACAAAATTGAGATGTACCAACAAAAATCTTAACTGTTTGGCTGAACCATACAAAATACGTTCAGCTTATTTCCATCAATATCCCGGAAATATCCTGCATAAAACCCCGCTAACTCTCCTCTTGGCCCGACAGGCCCTTCATCTTTGGCCCCAAGTTCGATCGCTTTATTATAAACTAAGTTTACTTTTTCTGGACTGTCAACTTGAAGAGCGATCATTACGCCATTGCCCACTGTTGCTTTGTTACCATCAAATGGCTTTGTAATCGCAAATCCTGGTAGTTCTGGAGAAACGCCCCATGCGATAAATTGGTCGATTTCCATGAATCTTTTAGCGCCAATTTCAGCCAGCAAAGCATCATAAAACTTGGCTGCACGTTCAATATCGTTGGTACCGAGGGTAACGTATCCAATCATATTTTTTGTCCTTTGAGTGATGTTAAGATGAATAAAAGTCTTTTAACTTTTATATTGAATTAGGCATAAATACCCCTCGATTTCTTAGTCCACGAAGGCGGACTACCCTTCGGGAAGGCTAACGCCTACGTGTATGTAGACGTGGTTTCAACCGAGTGATAATTCCAGGTTTATTCTATTGATTGAATGCACTCAGGACTGTCTCTAGTAGGACTGTTGACAATCGCACTCACCGCCTTTGCTTTCATTGCTGCTGAATCATAGGGCTTTAACAGCGGCAAAACTTCCTGAGAATTTTCAATGGAGGGGTCTAGCCATTGTTCCCAATGCCCCGAGGGCAGAATCACCGGCATTCGATCGTGCACGGGCTGCACTGTTTCGTTAGCAGCAGTAGTAATTATACTACAAGATACAATGTTTTCTGCTTCTGGCGATCGCCAATTTTCCCACAAACCAGCCAAAGCAAATGGTTCGTTGTTTGCCATTTGAAAATAGTAAGGTTGTTTTTTCTTGCCCTGCGGCTGCCATTCGTAGAAACCGTCAGCGATGATCAAACATCGCCTGTGCTTGATGGCGCTGCGAAAAGCAGGTTTTTCGGCTACAGTTTCCGATCGCGCATTTATCATTTTGCTACCGATTTTCATGTCTTTTGCCCAACTGGGAATCAAACCCCAGCGCATAAATTGAAACTGTCGCTGCATAGTTTCGAGAGAAACTGTGACGGTAGCAATTGATTGAGTTGGGGCGATATTGTATTGCGGTTTAATATCTGGAACTTCCGACAGTTTGAAGAATTCTGCGATGATTTTAGCTGAAGTATTTAAAGTGAATCGTCCGCACATAATTTTTAGTTGCTATTAACGCGGTTTTTTGTCAATTCCAGCAGTCCGGCAGTCGGGTGATCCGACAGTCCAGCAGGGGTTTAAACCCCTGCCTCATAGCTAAAGTCGGTTAAAACCGACTGGCAATATGACATCAATATCTATCTATTTTAGTCCTCTTTGAGAGGACTTTCGCTATGAGACAGGGGTTTTTAACCCCTGTCGGACTGTCGGACTACAAACCAATCATCCCCGCAAACGCCCCGATCGCAAAATACTCACAATTAACCACAAACCCAAGAAACTCGCCGCTGCAAACAAACCATTACTCAAAAAAGATAGTTGAGCAGTTTGAGCATTAGAAGAAATAATTGCCGCCCCCATAATCAGCGAACCCACCACAATACTAAAAGAAAGTCGATTCGCAGAATCACCCAAAGTGCGACGCAGCGGATCCAGTTCTTTCACCGTCAAATTCCACTTCAAAGTTTCCGAAGTAACTCGGTCTAAAAGCACTTCTAATTGTCGGGGAGATTGCAGAGATAAACTTTTCAGATCCAGCGCCGTTCTCAGCAAAGCTTGCACCGGATCTTCTCCGAATAGCTGACGCCGAAATAAATCGGTCATCAGTGGCTTAACTTGCTCTATAATGTTAAATCTGGGATTGAAAGCGCGCGCTAAACCTTCTAAATTAGCGAGAGTTTTGGCATACAAACCCAGATTGCTAGGCAGTCGAATTTTGTTTTTGCGGGTGATTGCCAGCATCTCATAAAAGATTTCTGACAAGTTCATTTGTGACAGGCTGACATTGTAATACTTACGCAGCATTTTCGCCAAATCGTTTTCGAGATTAGCCAAACTCGTAGGCTGAGCAAATTCTGCCATTTGCAAGGTTAATTGAGTGCAGCGCTGAGCGTCTAAATCCACAACTGCCAGTAACAGTTCTGTCAAACTCTGCTGAGTTCGCGGATCTAATCGGCCAACCATGCCACAATCTAGCAGCGCTATTCGTCCATCTTTGAGATAAAATAAGTTGCCTGGATGTGGATCGGCGTGAAAGAATCCATCAATATATAACTGCTGAAAGAAAGCGCGAGAAAGTAGTGTGGTAATTTCTTCGCGTTCGGCATCTATATCTCCGTTGTGGCGAAGTCCTTGCAAGTCGCCTAACAAAATTGGTACGCCGTCTAGCCACTCCATTACTAATAGTTTTTTTGTGGTTAATTTCCACTGAATTTCTGGGACGACTATTTGTTTGGGGTCGAACCAACGGCTTTTAGAAAGGTTGCGTTTGAGTTCTTCTGTGTAGCTGGCTTCTTGAATGAAATCGAGTTCTGCACGCAGGGCGATCGCAAATTCTTCTGCTAAGGCGACAATATCGTATTGTTGGCCATAGTCTGTGAGGGCAACGAGTTCTGCTAAGGCTTTGAGGACGGCAATATCTCGTTCTATGATGATATCAATGCCGGGGCGCTGCACTTTCAAGGCGACTTCGCGGCCGTCTTTTAAGGTGGCTTTGTGGGTTTGGGCGATCGAGCCTGCTGCGACTGCTTGAGTGTTAAATTGGGAGAAGGTTTCTGCGAT
>JAYTZD010000530.1:0-10619 GCA_043742065.1 Oscillatoriales bacterium | reverse complement strand
GCGCATTCAAGAAACTGATCAGAATGTCTTTACTCTCTGCTGAACCGAAGATTTTTTTAAAGGCGAAGTCGGTTTTGGGATTGATAAAATTCATGGTAATTACAATTTATTAGGGTTTGAGAGGTTTCGGTTAGACTTATTTAATTGTCGTATAACTTATTATACAATCTTGTCGGTTGGCCCGTTAGCGTTAGCGAAGCGATCCGAAGGAAAGCCCTCGAAGAGGATCGCGCTGATCGACCAGCCCTTGTCGGTAATTTTTGAGAACAACCTAACTCAGGAACGTTTTGCGAAGGGTTAAGGTCATGGTATAAAAAGCATCTCAACTCTGCTAAAAAGAACAGCTATGAAGTTTGTCTGCGTTATATCCCCCCAACGGTTGCTTTTTGCTGGTATCGCATTCCTGGCTGCGATCCTCTTCGAGGGCTTTCCTTCGGATCGCTTCGCTAACGCTAACGAGTGTGGCGCGTGGCTAGCTCCGCACTCCTCACGGGCGGTACTTCCCAGAGGAAATTCTCCCTCTGTGTCGCCGCCTATCCTGGCTGGAAATCAGGTTAATTGTCCTAGGAATCGATCGCCCCAAACACCCTGTCCCACCGCTGGTTTATTCGTTCAAACTCAAAATAAGCGCTCAGAACAAGTCTTTCCTCTCAAACAGACTCAAGTTAAAGCCAAAATCGCTGGAAATATCTCCCGCGTCGAAGTTGTTCAACAATTTGAAAATCCTTTTTCTGAAGCTTTAGAAGCCGTTTATGTGTTTCCCTTACCCGACGAAGCAGCCGTGGATGACATGGAAATTAAAATCGGCTCACGAACCATTAAAGCTGATATCAAACGGCGCGACGAAGCTAGAGAAATTTACCAAAAAGCCAGACAACAAGGCCGTACTACAGGTTTGCTAGAACAAGAACGCGACAATATTTTTACTCAGTCTCTTGCTAATATCAAACCAGGAGAAAAAATAGAAGTTACGATTCGCTACACAGAAAGTCTCAAATTTTCCGGCGGTGATTACGAATTTGTGTTTCCAATGGTGGTAGGGCCTCGCTATATTGCGCGAAATTTCACCGATGCCGATCGCATTAACCCGCCTGTGATTGCTCCCGGAACGCGATCGGGTCATGACATCGCTGTTTCAGTAGAAATAGATAGCGGAATTCCGATTAGCAATATCCGCTCTACTTCTCATCAAATTACAACTAACCGCAGCGGCAATACTGTCAACGTTCAACTAGCCAATTCAGATATAATTCCCAATAAAGATTTAATTTTACGCTATCGAGTATCAGGCCCAAATACTCAAGCAACAGTCCTGACTCAAGCTGACAAACGAGGCGGGCATTTTGCAACTTATCTGATTCCGGCATTGAATTATAAAAGTAATCAAATTGTACCTAAAGATGTAGTATTTTTGATGGATACTTCCGGTTCTCAGCAGGGCGAACCTCTGGTAAAATCTCAGGAGTTGATGCGCCGCTTCATTCAAGGTTTAAATCCCAACGATACTTTTACAATTATTGATTTTGCCAACACTGCTAAAACGCTTTCAGCCACTCCTTTAGCCAATACATCGACAAATCGACAAATGGCAATTAACTATATCGACAAGTTGCAAGCAAACGGTGGTTCAGAACTACTCAATGGCATCCGAACCGTGATGAATTTTCCGGCTCCAGAAACAGGAAGATTGCGGAGTATTGTACTAATAACTGATGGTTATATCGGTGGCGAAAATGAGGTACTTAATTTCGTTCAGCAGAATCTTAAACCAGGAAATAGACTCTACAGTTTTGGGGTTGGCGGTTCTGTGAATCGGTTTTTGATCGATCGTTTGGCCCAAGTGGGCAGAGGCACATCTCAAGTGATTCGTCAAGATGAACCGTCAGCAGAAGCCACAGAAAAGTTTTTCCGCCAAATTAACAATCCGGTACTGACTGATATTCAAATTAGTTGGGAAGGAATGGGGGAAAAACCGGAGATTTATCCGATCGCACCACCAGACTTATTTGCCAGTCAACCGCTAGTTTTATTTGGCAGAAAGGGCGATCGCACCAGCGGCCAACTTCGCATCCGTGGCACTCAGGCTGACGGTAAAACTTACCAACAGATTTTACCAGTTAACTTTGCTCCAGCAGTCAGCGTGCGGCAGCGGGAGTCAAATCCGGCGGCAGTCGCAAATACTGATTTTGGCAATTCGGCGATCGCCCAACTTTGGGCTCGATCGCGCATTAAAGACTTAATGAATCAAATGTTTGGTGGCGAAACTAAATCCCTCGTGGAATCTGTAACAAATACCGCCCTAACTTATCGCTTGCTCTCGGAATACACGGCGTTTGTGGCTGTGAGCGAAGAAGTGCGAGTCGAACCAGATGGCTCTCGTCGGCGAGTGCAAGTACCTGTAGAATTGCCACAGGGAGTGAGCTATGAAGGTGTTTTTGAGTCCGAGGATACGGAGCCAACCAGAGGCGGCACTCGCAGTTTTTCCCCGACTCCCAGTCTGGTAGCGCCAGCCCCAGGACAACTCCGACAGCAACCTTACCGCGAGTCAAAACCCCAGCAACAAAACACTTCTAGCTGGCAAATAATCACAGCCGAAGGGTTGGATCCGACGGCTATTAATGCTTTGACTCAATACCTGCAATCTATTACTCTCCCAACAGGAGTGAGTGGCGAAACAGTGTGGGAAGTGTCGGTACAAAATGGCCGCGTTGCTAAAGTCGCGATCGACTCTCAAGCCTCGACACTGCAAGCAAAAGACACCATTGAGACTCTCAAAAAATCCCTAATTTCCTGGCAACCTCCCACAGGATTCAAAGGCACTGTGCGTCTGAAGTTACGAATTAATAATTAATGTCGATCGTTAATGGATCACTAATCACTATGACAAGTAATTTTGGGATAGTTTTGGTAACTGCTGGTTCCGAGATTGAGGCGGAGGCGATAGCCAAATCTCTAGTTGAAAATCAGTTAGCTGCTTGTGTTAGTTTGTCACCAATTCGCTCTATTTATACTTGGCAAAGTGAGATTCATTCCACTGCTGAGTGGCAGTTGGTGATCAAAACTGACTTGACTAAATTTGAGGCTTTAAAAACGAAAGTGCGGGAACTACATTCCTATGAAGTTCCCGAAATTATTGCGATTCCGATTGTCGCCGGTAGCGAGGCTTATCTCGATTGGCTCGGAAAATCCATCGGTTTGTCGTAATGACTTTAATCCTGAATTATTAGATTTTGGAGGACTAAAGTTCTGACTACAAACAGCAATAAACCTACTGATTTGGGCTGGTAGGGCCGATGACACCGACTTTGTGGCGAAAAGTTAGTTCGCCACCAAACCAGCCTGTAACGCCCAACAAGGCTGCAACCGCGATCGAGATTGCTAAACCTGTGGGTACAATCGGCGTTGTCGGATTTCCTTGCCGCAACAACAGGTTAATCAGCGAAAGTACCAGAGCCGTTACGTTACCGCCCATGTGCAACCAGCCAGCACTGCGATCGCGTACTCTTTTTATTTTGAAAAAGTCTAAAAAGCCCGTGATCCCTGCCAAAATGCCCGCACCAAAGCCCGCACCGATTAGCCAAACTGAGGCTCTGGCCCAAAATGGATCGCTTGTCAGCCAGTAGCCGATGTCAGTACCGGCAGCTCCTACGAGAAAGGCTACGGGAAATACAATCAGCACTGGGTGAAGCGGATGGCCTGCGACTGAAACTGTACTAACTATGCCACCATCGTTATATTCTCGATCGTCAGTTTCGAGAATTGGCGGAATATTCGGGAAAGGAGCAGTATTTGTCTGATTTGTTTCCATGATTTCTACAGATAACTTTGGTAAAAAAACTCGTCTTTATTTGATTGAACTTAATCCCAAATGCGATCGCCATTCTCGTCAACTCGAGCCTGCCGAATTACGTCGGAAATTTCCTCGGCATCTTTGACATGGTGCAGAGCTTTCTTTTCCCCATCCGGCTCTTCGACGATGAAATAAGTTGGAACTGTAACCACATCTCCAGTGATGTCTGGAACGTGGTCAACTGCTAATTGCTTGGCTTTTTCTTCGATCGTTTGCGGTTCGTCAGAAATGCGATCGCCCGGATTGGCAGTGCGCTTCATATCTTTGCCTGGTTTGTCGATACTCATAAAAACCTCTCTGGTATTTCTAATTTTTTGCTGGTGCTGACTGTAATCCCTACTATTGAACGAAAAATATCCCTGCACAAACATCTCCCGACGGGTGGAAGTTTCAGTTAGGCCGATCGCCGACGGCCTCTTTCTCTAGGTAGAGCCTTTTTTGAAGGTTGAAGGCAGAAAGCAGAATCAAATAAAAAATAAAATAAAAATTTTATTTTTTATTTTGTGTGCATCAACAACAGGTAAAATGACACTCCCAAAAAGAAATTTCTTTCTTGTGGAACAGGCATCTTGCCTGTTCACAAAAAGCTTAAAGTAAAATCAAAATATTCCCTTGTCAACAGTCAACAGCGGTGCCTGAGCGTAGTCGAAAGGTCAACAGTCAACAGTCAACAGTCAACAGTCAACAGTTAACAATACAAAGGCAGCGACACAGTAAATGCAGTACCTTTACCGATCGCACTTTCCACACTTATTCTACCCCTGTGCAGCTCAACAATGTGTTTGACAATGCAAAGTCCCAACCCCGAACCTTTAATATTGCCGACATTGCAACCCCTTTCAAACTTATGAAATAACTTTCCGATATCTGCCGCTGTCATCCCAATTCCCTCATCTCGAACACAAAAAATTACTTCCTCGCATTCGCAGGTTAATTCTAGACTAATATTGCCACCACTAGGAGAATATTTTATAGCATTTGATAGCAAATTTGTCAGCAAATGATACAACAGTTTTGCATCCAGATTAGCGTACAATTTTTCTGGTGTAGTGCGGAAACTTACTAAGTGTTTTCGAGAGGCGATCGGTTGCAGCTCATCTAAAATAAAATTGCACAAATCAATCACATTTACAGACTGTAAATTTAATAAAATTTTTCCTGAGTCTGCTTTGCTGATCATTAAAATATCTTCCAGCAATACACTCATATTGCTAACAGCTTTTTTAATACGTTCTATAGTCTTATTAACTGTTCCTCCCTGCCCAGCAAAATCGCAATCTTCTAGCATCTCAGCAGATAGCTGTATCGTAGTTAAGGGAGTATTTAAATCATGGTATACCATTGAAAGAAATCGCGATTCATTTTCACTTCTTGCGGCTGAAGATATAATTTCTTTTCGCATTTTAGCAGCTTCTTGATGTTTCCTCAATGCAATCTTGATGGTCGCGTGTAGCTCTCTTTCTTTAAACGGTTTAAGGAGGTAGCCGTAAGAATCAGTATTTTCTGCTCGCTGCAAAGTTTCGTCATCTGCATAAGCAGTTGTGTAGATAATCGGGATATCTAATTCTTGATTAATTATAGCTGCTGTTTCTATGCCATCAATCTCACCTTTAATGACTATATCCATCAAAATTAAATCTGGCTTCATTTCTCTCGCCCGCTGGATGGCATCTGCTCCTGAACAAACAGTACCTACTATCTGATAGCCCAATTTTTCCAATTTATGCGATAAATTTTTAGCAATTAAAATTTCGTCTTCTACAATCAAAATATTAATTGTCTTTTCTTGAATGTTCATGATTTTAAGTCCTGTGAAAATATTTGAAGTAATTAAATTTTAAGTGAAAAAATAGTGCCGTTGTCTTTGACGACAAGGTAGATTTTTCGATCGCTCATTCCATAGTATTCTACACTAACAGTACCATTGGCAAGCCCTGTTTGAGGGTATTTGAGACCAATTGATGAGCAATTGAGCCACAGGAAGTAGCAGCATCAAGGTTCGGCAAAATTATTTCAGTTAATACCTGCAACTCAATTTGGTGATTATTAATCTAGTTTGACTCAGTAGTTAGTGACTAATCATAATTCTTCAATCTAAAGTCTAAAATCAAAAATCGACTAATTCTTCAATCGAAAATCTAAAATCCAAAATCCAAAATCCAAAATCGACTGACTCAAGCTGATTTTTTGCCAATCAGCAGATAAGTTTTCATTGCACCTTTGCCTTTAACCTCAATAGTTCCCCGCTTATCAAATAAATATTTGTGTTTCAATAACTTATAAGTAGCTTCGCTGACTTGAATTCGCCAAGGCAAACCGTGAGATTCCATGCGGGAAGCAATATTTACCGTGTCGCCCCACAAATCATAAATAAACTTCTTAATGCCAATTACTCCAGCCACAACCGGGCCGCTATGAATGCCGATCCGGATGCTAAAAGATTGATTATTTTTGGCATTAAATCGGGCTATTTCTGTTTGTAACTCTAAAGCCATTTGCGCGATCGCTTCAGCATGATCTATCCTGGGTTCAGGCAGTCCTCCTACTGCCATGTATGCGTCACCAATGGTCTTGATTTTCTCTAAGCCGAGCCGTTCGCAGATCAAGTCAAAGCCAGAAAAAATTTGGTTGAGCAACTCCACAAGCTCGATCGGACTCATGGTAGTAGAAAAGCTTGTAAAACCCACAAGATCTGCAAATAAAACTGTCACTTCAGGAAAGTATTCTGCAATAGTCGTTTCGTTTTGTTTGAGCCTTTCTGCTATGGGCTTCGGCAAAATATTTAACAGCAGCTTTTCCGATTTTTCCTGTTCTTCCCAGAGAGCATCTTCTGCTTGTTTGCGCTCAGTAATATCGTGGTAACTCCAAACTCTGCCGATAATTTCATCTCCCAGTCGTTGGGGTTGAGAATAGCGTTCAAAAAATCTGCCGTCTTTAAATTCCAACAAATCGTTACTTTCTGCCTCTGGATGCTCATAAAGCGATTCTATTCTTTCTTGGAATCCTTCGGGATCTTTAAGTTGTTCTAGCACAAATGCGATCGCCACAGCGTCATCTTTCAGTGCCATCACTTCGTTAGGTATACCCCACATTTCTACGAATTCTCGATTGAAACTGACTATTTTTCCAGTTCGATCAATGGCTAAAATGCCGTCAGCAGTAGAATCAAAGGTTGCTTGCAGCAGAGATACAGATTTCGCTAAAGCATCTTCGGCTTGTTTCCGAGCAGTAATATCTCGCAAAATCATCCGAATTGCCACTAGCTGATCCTCGGCAAATTTACAACTTATACTGCCTTCTAGCCAAATTTGTTGGTCATATTTGGTGATAAATATTGCTTGAATGGAATCGGGATAAGATGTATTTTCATTGATGTTACCATTGTTGATAGCTTGATATAGTATATCGATAGAGTCTTGGGAACTATTAGGATGAATGATGTCAAAAACTGTCATACTAGCAATCTCTTCCTCACTGTAGCCGAGAGTTTGTTGCCAAGCCCGATTCACATACAAAAAATGACCATCAGATCCAATACTTTGAATTAAGTCACTAGCATTTTCAAATAAATCTCGCAGTTTTTCTTCACTTTCTCGCAAAGCGGATTCTGCTTGCTTGCGCTTAATAAATTGACCAATTTGGCTACCAATTGTTGCCATTGTCTGGAGTAATTCTTCATCAAAAGACTGAAGTTCTAGGCTGAAGAAAGTGATCACGCCCAATACAGACCTTGTTGACATTTCATGTTCGTAGTCACCCAAAATTGGGAAGCCAAAAGCTCCATGCAGTCCTTCTTGATTGGCAATTTCTCTGCGGATAAAGATGTCGCTTTCTGCTACATCTCCAATCCATTGAGGGGAACCGCTAGCCCAAACATTGCCGGGCAATCCTTCCCCTATTGCAAATGTCATTTGTTGGGCAACTTCTACAAATTTCGGAATAGAAGCTGAGCGTTTTGTCCAACTAGCGACGCACCGGAGCAAATCTGGATCAGAAATTGGAATTTCTCTTTTAGTTGCTGACAGCAGTCTTTCACCTACTTCTGGCATCCATAGTTCGGCGGTATCCCATCCCAAACTATCGCAAATTACTGGGAGAATTGCCGCGATCGCCTTTTTGGTTGTTTCCGATGCCGAGAGAATGCGCGTGGTCACGTATTGGGCTATTTTTCGCTTGCTAGCCCGCTTTCTATCCGTAATATCGCGACCAATATACAGGAAATCTTGGAGGTCTATCCTGGCATTAGATAGACTTTGAATGTCACTGGGAATAGCCGTACAGGAAAAAGCCACTGTCAGCTTTTCACCTGTTTTTGCTGTGCAAATTACTTCACCCTTAGTTTGCGATAATTGAGATTGTTGACTGAGGGCGTACAAAGATTCGCCGACGGCCGCGATCGCATTTATTTGTTGTCCCACTAATTCCGATTCGCTGTAACCAAGCAAATTTTCAGCAGCTTGGTTAACTTTTATAATTTTTCCGGTTCCTGTTGTTACCAACAAAACTTCTGCCATTGAAGTAATAATTTTTTCAACATACTTATTAGTAGAAGCTAAGGTACTCAATAAAATATTCATTTCATTGGTAGCTTGAACCAGAGTTTGTTCCAAACCCATCCTGTCTGTTACATCTTCAAAAAATATAATTAATCTTTGATTATTTTCGTCACCTTTGAACTCGACGATATACATATCAAAATATAGCCGCAAGTTATTATCTAACACCCGCGTCATTGCTTTTAAATCGAAATTAGGTAGTCGCCCTTCAAAAATATCGATTAAAATTTCTTCACTTCCTACAAGTTCGGGAAACGGAATCCGGACATCATTTCCCGCGACCATTTCATCAGAGTATGCAAACCGCTGCACATTAGGAGATGTCTCTTGAATTAAAAAATCTCTATCCAGTGCTAGGTACTCCAAGTGGTGGGGAACTAACAGTTTTTTTGACAGGGTTTTCATCTTGGGTTTCTAGTAGTAAATACGCCCTATAGCTGTTCTCGAAAAAGTGAGGTATGCCCTATACCCTATGCCCTATGCCCTATGCCCTATGTCGATAGTACCTCATCTTTCTGAGAAAGGCTATATATTTCAAAAAACTTGAGATTGATTTATTGGCGGCTGTTTATAAAATGGAATTGTTACTATAAAAGTAGTACCTAACCCTGTTTCGCTGGAAAATTCGATTTGACCGCCGTGCAAGTCTACACACTGCTTGACTATTGATAAGCCCAGTCCTGTACCAGGTATTTTGCCTACATTGTTCGCCCGGTAATAAGATTCAAACAGTTGTTCTTGGTCTTCTATAGGAATGCCAATTCCTTCATCTCTAATTTTAAAAATAGCTTCTTCATTGTAACAATGTAACTCAAAATAAACATTGCTGTCGATCGGCGAATACTTGATACCATTTGAAAGCAAATTTGTCAAAATGTGCCGCAGTAATTTTTTATCCATTATCGGCCAGTCTTGGATATCATCAGAGGACTTGTTAACTAATCTCCCCCGCGATGCTACTCGCCTGTAAGTAAAGCAAATTGCATGATTTTTGCCGAAACTAATTTTGATTGATTCTACTAAATCGCTGCAAAATTTCTGCAAATCAATTGGTGCGGGATTGAATTGCAGTTTCCCTGCTTCTGCACTGCTGAGCAACCGCACATCATCTAATAGCTGAGCCATGTGTTTAGATGCTGATTTAACGTGTTCGAGGTATTCTTCTTTTTCCTCTACAGTGATCTCATCGCCGTATTCTTTGAGAATTTGAGCAGAAAACAATATTGTATTTAAAGGATTGCCGAATTCGTGAGCAAGCATCGAAAAAAAGCGAGATTTCACTTCTCTAAGTTCCTGTTCTTTTGCCAAAGATCTGCGAATTTCTATTTCTTGTTGCTTGCGTTCTGTAACATCTCTACCTATGTAGACAAAATCGTAAAGCCCCTTCAGTTCTGTCTGAATTGCCGCACAGGAAAATTCTACCCAAATTTCTGTTCCTGTTTTAGTCATGCAGACTACTTCCAATTCTCTCAGAAACTCTTTTTGAGACAAAATATAGTGGTGACGAGCTTGATAAAGCAATTTCTCTTCCACTACGATCATGGACAAAGGCTGTTCGATAATTTCTGCTTCGCTGTACCCAAACAACAATTGAGCCGATTGATTTACTGTTTTGATCGTACCCAATGTTGTTGTTACAAACAAAGCATCACCCATTGAGCTAATCACTTTATTTATATAATCTTTAGAAGCCTCCAAAGCGCAGACTAAAAGATTAGCTTCATTAGCTCTTTGGATCAAAGATTGCTTCATCACCATTTTTTCAGTCGTATCTTCAATCAAAATTAGCAATTGACTGGACAAATCTCCCTGTTCGCTTTCATGTTCAATTGCTAAAAGATCAAAATATAAAGGATAGTTATTGTCTGTAAATCGAGCGATACCTTTGACCTGAAAACTCGACCTCTGCCCCAAAAGTATAGATGTGAGGATATTTTCAATGCCAATTAATTCAGGAAAGCAGACGCGCGCATCCACACCAGGTAAAGCATCGCCGATAGTATCGGCAAACCGCTGGACAGATGCGGAAGTTTCCTGAATGATGAAACTATGATTTACTACAAAATATTCTGTTTCTTGCGGAATCAAAAGTTTTCTAAAGTTATTGATCATAGTTGTTCTACCATTGTGTAAGCTAGTTTGTGAAAAATCTCATCAACGTCTTTGCCTGTTTTCGCAGATGTTGTGTAAACTGCTGTTACTTTATCTTGACC
>JAYTZD010000529.1:0-5320 GCA_043742065.1 Oscillatoriales bacterium | reverse complement strand
ACCACAGCAATCTCGTTCCCTGGCAAATGATTGCTCAAAAAACGGGTGCGGTACTGAAGTTTGTGGAGTTGACAGAGACTCAGGAGTTTGATTTAGAGCAGTTCAAAACACTGATTTCCGATAAAACTAAGTTGGTGTCAATCGTTCACGTTTCTAATACTTTGGGCTGCATCAATCCAGTCAAAGAAATCTGCGCAATCGCCCACAGTTTCGGCGCCAAAGTTTTAATTGATGCTTGCCAAAGTGTGCCACACATGGTAATAGATGTGCAGGCAATGGACTGCGATTGGTTGGTTGCTTCTGGACACAAAATGTGCGCTCCGACTGGTATCGGTTTTCTGTATGGAAAGTTGGATTTGCTGAGAGAAATGCCTCCGTTTTTCGGTGGTGGCGAGATGATTGCTGACGTGTTTCTTGAGTATTCCACCTATGCCGATTTGCCCCACAAATTTGAGGCCGGGACACCTGCAATCGGAGAGGCGATCGCCCTTGGTGCCGCCATCGATTATCTTACTAACATTGGCATGGATCAGATTCACGCTTGCGAAGCCGAATTGACAGCTTATCTGTTCCAACAATTGCGCCAAATTCCTGAGATTAAAATCTATGGGCCGCAGCCAAACTGCAACGGCGAAGGTAGGGCGGCGTTAGCGGCATTTACCAGCGGAGAGATTCACCCTCAAGACTTGTCTACGATGTTGGATGAGGAGGGAGTCGCAATTCGTTCGGGACATCACTGCACGCAACCTTTGCACCGCTATCTTGATATCTCATCTACGGCGCGGGCGAGTTTGTATTTTTACAATACTTATGAGGAGATTGATGTGTTTGTGAAATCGTTGAAAGAGACGATCGCCTTTTTTGGTGAGATTATGGGATAAGTTGGTTGGTGATTAAAATCGCTTTTTTTGAACCGCAGATGTTGGCGGATGAACGCGGATGAACGCGGATTTAAAAAGAGCGATCGCACCCACACCCCAAATCCCACAACCCTAACGGAATCTGGTAAAATAGGGGTAGTCAACCCAAAGGAAAGGCAAAAATACCAAGTGTGTTTGATGAACTAGCTGCATATAGACAAAGCCTCGGTTTACCATCGGCTGGCAGCGAAACCGATAAATCAACCATAGCTAAACTAGAAATAGCTGGTCAAAGTTTTTTTGGTATCAACTCTGGCAGTAACCCCAATCGTCGGCAAATAACTTTTAATGTCAATCCAATCACCAAAACCCATGCGGTCGCCGATGCTTTTCAACAAGCAGCCGATGCGGGCATTACAGGAGGTAAAGCACGTTTGATTTGCGATCGCGAACTTTGTGCCGCCTGCGGCTTAAGAGGTGGAGTAAACTCTATGGCTTGGCAGTTAAATATAGAACAATTAGAAATTATTACTCCCATTGGAAGTAAGACAATAACCGTTAAACCGCCAAATATAAGGAGGCAATAATGTTTGTGTTAAATCTATCAGCAGAAAATTGGGTTGGCAATCAAGATGAAGGTGACTTAATAGAAAGTCCTACTTGGAGTCAAATAGAACAAGCCATCCGTGAGTTAGATGGGAAAAGTAAAACTTTAGTTACCTTGGGTGTAGATGACGAGTGTTATATGAGCATTGGCGGTGGCGAATCTGGCAAATATATTGTTAACGTAACTTTTGATAATGTTAGCTTCTATAATTTAGTAGATCCATCAAAACCAGATGCAATAGAAAAGCTAGTTGTCGGTGGACAAGAAGGTAATTATTCAGCCAAGATATGTGTAAATTTAGAGACGACACTGTTGGCAGCTCAAACATTTACATTATCAGGAAAACTTCAAATATCACTGTCTTGGGAAGAAGAGAAGGAATTAGTCATGCTGCAATAAAACAATACAATGTTATTTTGAGTAGGGACACGGCACTGCCGTCTCCTAATTTTGACTAATAATTCCAATGCAACTGCAAACGATATTTCCCAACTAAAACTCTCGAATCTCAGGATGAACAAACTGATAACCGGCCGCCTTAATCTTGAGATTCGATACCCTCGCATTATAAGGCCGCACGCTAGGACTTCCATCCCAAGAAACTTTAGGCAAATTATTAGCTTCAAAAATGCGATCGAGCAATTCACCACTAGACAGCGACACATCGCCAACTAAATTGTAAATTCCCTGTAATGGATGTTCCAAAGCAAAAGTCAAGCCCCCAACAATATCATCCAGATGTACCCAATTAGTAACATCTTCACCCGCACCCGGACGAGTTGTGCCGGCCCAACGTCCAAAGATTTTAACTAATTCTCGCCCTGGCCCATAAATTCCACCTAAGCGGAGAATAGAAACTTGAAGATTTGCAGTTGATGCTGCTAATAAAACTCGTTCTGTTTCTGCGAGAATTTCACCGTTTGGATTAGCAGGTGCGACTGGTGATTCTTCATTTACTTGTTCACCTTGCCGATCGCCATATACTGAATATGTACCAGTATAAATCACTTGTTTTACTGTCGGTATGTCTTTTAAAACTGATACCAAAGTAGTCGCTGTTTCTAAGTAACTCTCCTGATAAGCATGAGAATTTGGAGCGCCTACACACAGTATGACAGCATCTTGTCCTTGCAGTACAGCCGTCATCGCATCTTTGTTATTTCCTTTGAGCACAGCCACTCGCTGGGCGACACCCTCCAATTCAGCTACTCGTTCCGGTGTGGTGGTAGTCGCTGTTATGGTATAGTCCGATTTGCCACGTAAATGTTTAGCTGTCGCAGTACCCACATAGCCACAGCCAACGATCGCAACTTTCATCAAAAATTCTCCTTTGTGTCATCCCCTCTCAAATTATTACCGATTTCTGTAATGATTTGAATCTGAGTTTTGTGATAAAATGCGAGATGTCGCGATCGATCGGAGTAGCATCATGTCCGAGGGAAATATTTTTGCCACATCTTCAGAAAGTGAACTTCTGGCTTTTTATGGAGCTTTATTTGCGATCGCAGCCGCCGATGGTTCCGTTGATATTGACGAACTAAATCTGCTGTTTAAAACCATAAACTTAGACAAGTTTTCTGACTCAGCCAAGACTCAAATTCAATCCTACACAGCCATTCCCCCCTCCCTCAGCGAATGTTTGCAAACAATCAGCCAGTCAGCAGAACCGCTACGTTTGGGAGTGATGTATTTTGCCATCAACATTGCTTGGGCAAATAATACCATTCATCCCAAAGAAAGTGAAGCGATCGCACTTACCCAAAAACAGCTAGGAATTTCCGACAAGCAAATTCAAGCTATGCAGGAGTTTGTCGCAGATTTGCAAAAAATCAGGAAGTCGGTGCCGAATCCCAATCAAGCATCAGCATCTTTTAATTCTGGTGTTTCCAAACTCAAAACTGCTGGCATTCCTCTAGATTTAATCGCTCCAAAAGGAACTAGCACAAACCTGAGTAATTCAAAAACTAATTACTCAGATGAAACTTTTTGGGCTAAACTTAAAAAGTTTGCTTTAACCGCAGGTAGAGAAGTAGTTGAAAAAGCTTTGATACTATACTATACTGCTCAGAATCCAAATGTTCCTGGCTGGGCAAAAGGTGTGGTAATTGGAGCTTTGACCTATTTTATATCTCCGGTTGATGCCATTCCAGATGTATTAGTTGGTATCGGATTTACAGATGATTTGGGAGTATTACTCGCCGCAATAGCTACTGTTTCAGTATACATTAATGCTGAAACTAAGGAACAAGCTAAACAGAAAATGAAAGATTGGTTTGGTAAATAATATTGGAAGGGGAAAGTTATTTGTTATTGGTGATTGGTGATTGGTTTATTGTCATTCCCTATGCCCAATTCCCAATTCCCAACTCCCAAATTCCCAATTCCCAATTCCCAATTCCCAATTCCCAATTCCCAATTCCCAATTCCCAAATTCAATCTTTAATCGCTTTACCATCTCGATTCACAATCCGGCTTTCACCATCCTTAGCCGTGACATTTTCATAAACCCCTTCATCCCGCTTCACGTACTTACTGAAGCCCTGATTTTTATATTCGGTGTCGGAAGTGGGTTTCATCAACCTTGGAGCGCTCAGCAAGCGACGTACAGTCGCATCTGTGGGCGTGTCTCCAGGTTCGCACTTGGCCAATTCGCACAGTTGGCCCCAAGTCGAAACTTCCAGGTTCATACTGTGGGAAACTTCGAGCTGTTGGTTGTTGCTGGAACAGAAATAATCGTATAAAGGCATAGTAAAAATCTCGATCGCAACTACTAAATTTATTAATTACACACTTGTTTGGAATATTTTAGCTTAAAATCACTATAAATTCAAGTTAAATAAGCAAAATTTACTATTTTTAATCGTCGTTGAAATAATGCCATCAGCTATATAATAAACCCTGTGCAGTTGGTTGAGAGCGCGATCGAGACAATTCTCTTTTATGACGCTACCCCAATCGCCGCCGCAGTTGTGTAAGTATAGATCCATCGACGCCTAGCAAATGACCGCAAACCTCTCTTAATGCCGTCACAGGATCGATCATCATTTTCTGACAGCACAAAAATCACTGACATAACTTTCAATTTTATTTATTTACTCACCACCGAGGATTTACTGATGAGCGATTTCAAAGTTACACCAGAAGTAGAGCTAAAAACAGCTCAAATGTTGGATCGATACCAACTGCAAGATGAGACAATTTTGCGGCGTTGGGCAAAACTGCACGGCATCAATAGCACTCGCGGTTACTTCTATCCCAGTGAAGTAGATTTGATGGATCACGCTCACCATCACATTTACAATTTGGGAATGAGTATTTCTGATTATCAAAGTCTTTTAGACGGCCGCCGCAATTACTCTCAAACCTCTGGTGATCAGAATCAAAAAGTGGAAAGTCAAGTTGCTGATGAAGCTTATGATGCGATAGAAATGTTGACTGAACAGTATTCTGAAGCTGTTGATTTAATGGGAGAACGCATCGCAGATCATTTCATCGATGAACTGGATTTGTCAGTGATGCGACACCTTTCTAAAAAAGTGAAAGACCGCCACGCTCTCAATGGTCAAGCTAAAAAGCCTAACCGTTTTTTGCAAGTGATTAAAGCAGTGCTACAACCTAGCAATGAAAATACGCTTTTGGTTCCCAAAAAAAGTGATAATCCTAGTTTAGAATTAGAACATCACCACCGACTAGGTTAAGTAAGTAATATCAAATCCGGTTGCATCGGAATGATAGTTCGGAGACGGCAATGCCGTGTCGCTACCGAAAATAATCTTGTAGGGAAACGGCACTGCCGTGTCCTGGCTGTGGGTATCAATAATGATAGTTCGGAGACGGCAATGCCGTGTCCCTA
>JAYTZD010000528.1:0-5324 GCA_043742065.1 Oscillatoriales bacterium | reverse complement strand
GCGTATCTGAAATTTGGGCGATCGCCCTAGCGACAGGTAGCGCATCTCCTGCAAACCCACCAATCGAGGCTCCAACGCCTGTGGGGACTATCAAAACCACTGTCAAAGGGCGGGATGTCACGCTGTTGCGGGGGATGCTTCCACGAGCACGTAGCCTTCAACCACAGCCTTTTGCCGATCGACATCCACGTCTGTGACGGCCCAGCGCAGGGGTTCGCCGTGTTTTTGCAGTTCAATTTCAATGGCTGAGTGCAGTTCTTCGGCGGTATCGTGGAGGTCAACTTCTGCGGAAATGAAATGGGTGGTCATCTGGCGATCCATAATGGTTTAAGTGCGATCGGTCTTTTTGTCGATTTTAACTTAATTCTAGGATTTCCCGAACTGGCGATCGTACACAATGTCTTCTTTTTCAGTTTCTATCTTCAAGTTCGATCGGGGAAAAGAAACGCAAAGTAACACATAACCTTCAGCCTGAAGTTCGGGACTAACGCCCATACAATCAACCTGCTTAAGTTGACCCTCAACAACCTTAGCAGCACAAGTAGTACAAACCCCCGAATTGCAAGAATTGGGCAAATCAATCCCCGCAGCGAGTGCAGTTTGCAGAATTGGTTGATCTTCCGGCACTTCTACGGTATAAGTGCTGCCTTGGTGGAGTAATTCTACGGTGTAAGTCTTGGACATATTTTGATTATTGGTTTTAAGGGCGATCGGAATTTACGTTATATCTGCAAACAAAGCAATAAATATCTTACCGCCATTCGAGATTTTGTGCAAATTTGCAAAATTTATACTCCTGGACACATGGGGGCTCAGAAACTGGGTTTTGTACGAAAATACACATCTCTTAGATTCAGACTTGTATGATATTAAATTTTGTAGGGGCGGGTTCACCAATAATATGAGCCTAAAACATACAATCTCGAAAACCCGCCCAATCCCACAAACTTGTCATTGTTATACATCGAAATATACCTTCATATTTACCGTGGTGGGGGGCGGGTTTATATAGATTTTTTGTGATAGTTATATATTGTTGGTGAACCCGCCCCTACAAGTAAAATAACCAATCATAAATTTACTGAATATTAATTTGATTGGGAGGCTTTGGTTGATTCCGATTATCATCCTTCAAAGTTTGACGCCCAGAAGTTGCATAATCTTTATACAAATCCACAAACATCTTGGTTAACTGTGGCAAAGATAATTTATCCCCATTAATTTGAGCTTTCATATAAGTTTTGAGCACTTCGATGTAAGCCAAACCAAGAGCAAGAGTGAGAGTTGCCGCCGTTGCACCGGAGATAGCTCCACCCACAATTGTACCCGCACCCGGAATCATTTTAATCAAATTAGTCACAATACTTCTACCAACAGCAGTCACCCCACCAGCACCGCTAATAGCAGACAGCATCGCCGAGATAAATCCCTTATCAAACGGCATTCCAAAAATCACAGTAATATTAGCAATCATTGCCGTTTGCATCGTCATCAAGATTGGCGCGTCAGCAAACGGTACAGGAGTTGCACCGATAATCGCAGAACCTGCAACATAGGCACTGAGATACTTAAATGCCATGTCCGATTTAAGTCCAATATTCGCAATTTGTTCCTTGACAAAGGCTTTTTTAGCTACTTCCGGTAGCAGTTGAAAAGTTGCATCGACCAACTTATCTAAACCGTGAGATTTTACTGTATAGTCCTCATCAATTTCTTCCGGTTCTGCCATGACAGGGATAACTTGACTGACTGGCAAATTCATGTGTTCCAGTTGCTTGAAAAACTCGCTCGGTTTTTTCGATGTAGTTTGAGTGAGAACTAAAATAACTGGTACATCCATGATTTCCATTTCTCTTAGCCAGCTTTCCTCCACGGATTCTATGCGATTTGCGCCGTGATTGATGCAGTACCAGATGACGTGTATGTGTTCTTTGGGGTGCAAGAGTCTTTGGTCTTCAATGAGTTTAGCAACGTTTAATTGAATGATTTTAATTTGTTCGGCGTTGAGTTCGAGTCCGGGAGTGTCGTAAACTGCGATCGGGCAATTCGGTTTGGTATATTGGCGAATACCGTGAGTGACGGGGCGGCCGACTCCGGTTTCTGCTAAGCGCTGGCGAAAAACAGCATTAATCAGCGTACTTTTGCCGACACCAGTTTTGCCAATGACTAAAACATTGCATTGTCCCACATCATTTTCTGCGTCTTTGAAGGCGTCGTAACTTTTGATTAAAAGCTCATCTAGGGAAAAGTCATCTGACATGGCGTTTTGCTCCGAAAATGGTGGGATATTAAGGATTAAGCATTCATTTTTAACTTTAAGCCGTAGGGTGCGTCGCCATCTACAATCATGAAAAAAAGCGATAATCTCCCAGCGACGCACCTTACAAACAGGGTTGAGGAAACAAACTGAACACTCATCATTTTGGCAAAACTTTGGTGAATTGGTATTAGTTTAAGCTAGCAAGCGATCGACCTCAATGCTAAAACCGATTAGTATTTGTTGAGTGCTGGCGGTATCGCCGGATCGAAATGTGAATATTTGATTTTGATTCATCACAAATATTAAACAACTCTCTGGAAAAACCAACCAGACTTCTTGACAGCTAGATGCTAAATATTCCTGTGCTTTGAGAAAGACATCTTCAGCGATATCGGTGGGTGAAACTATTTCGGCAATTAGGGGAAAACTTTGGGGTAAAGTGGCAAGATTGCCAAACTGTGCAACTAATTCGGGTGTGAGATAAGCGACATCGGGGCGGCGAATATTTTGGTTAGTGCAGCAAGGTGGTGAAATATAAACTTCACCTCCATGTTTGCTTAAAGTTCTGTAATTTGCCCAAGCACAACCCAGCCTTGATTGAATTTTACCATGCTTAACCGTGACTCCATCTTTCTCAACCAGTTTTCCATCCACCCATTCGATTTGGTCGAGGGGATTAGCCATGAACTCTTCTAGAGTAAAATGCTTCTGTGGGACACTAGCAGCGACCATAGCCATTTCCTCGCTTTTGCATATTCGCTGATCCTATTATGACCGATCGGTACAGAGAAGGATATCTGATTCAATTATTCAATATTTTCAGGATTTTCATGCCCATCGCACTCAGGCGGTAAAAAATCAGGATTAAGAACTTCTTGTTCAGTAAAGGGAGACTCTGGGGGAAATGTCGCAATAGATAAACCTGTTTCATCTGCGGCTAATTCCCTAGAATCTTGATAAGATTCATTAAAAATTTCTTCAAAAAAACGATATAAACTCGGACTTGTTTTGAAGGTATCTCGGATGCGTTGACGATGTTCACGAATGGTGTACACCCAACTATTTGTTCGTTTTTCTGGCTGATATTTATACTTAAGTAAGTGCATTAAAAGTATCCTCAAATTACTTTTTAAAGCATTTTTATCGCTTTTCCCCATACTTTCCAGTTCCTCTAGTAAGTTCTCTAAATCTATTTCGGTAAACTTTCCCTCTTTTAATAAGTTGATATTTGTCTGTAACCACAGATAAAAATCCTGTTCATAAAGGGATGTTATTGCAGTTGTCATTGATTGGATAGTTGTCATTTTGTTTGACTCCCTTTCTCTTCTCTAGAGATAAGTGTAACATATTCGATAATTTATCGCTGAAGTTAGCTTTACGGGGTGAAATGAGCTGAATTATGCAAGAAGTGCGATCGGTTTGTTAAATCGCACTTTTAAGGAAGTTTCTCCCGCAGGTCAAGCCAAGTGTTGAGTTCTTCATCTAAAACATATGTATCGCTGTCAGCGAGTGCAGCGATAACTTTCAATCGATTTTTAAGTTGTCTTAACTCGCGAATTTCTGCAATGGGTAGCGTTTTCCAATTAGCCACCTTTTTTTCTACATCTTCCCGCGACTCTTTGATGTTACCCCAAAACCATTGTAGAATTAAGTTAACATCGAGAACAGGATGGTCAGAAATTGCTCCGAGTTTTCCTATTGCAGCAGTCCGCAGCATCATTGAGGAAATCGTAAAAGACTCCCCACTACCTGGTTTTTTTTGTTCTGCGGCTTCAGATAGGCGATCGTAAATTGTGGTTGCTACCTGTGCCCATGTGCGATCGCACAAACCGGAACCATTTTCACCTTTTCGAGCCTTAGCAGAGGCAACATCGGCTAATAAAAGCCAGTTAAAGTCTTGCGGTTGGGCGGTTTGACCAGAAAATATGTTGTTTATCCAGATCAGTACAGATTCGGCATTTTGTTCTAGGATGCAATCGAGGGATATTGTCGTAGGAGATTGAGTCATAATTTATCTACTCCACATATTGGATATCAGCATTATTTGTATCCACTCCTTGCTGCCGGAAGGCTGTAATTCCTAATTCTAAACTTTCTGAAGTGGGTCTAAAATGCCCACTGTGATTGCTGATTGTTAGTAAAATATACGAACCATTGTTGCCGACTATTTCGGCTTCTCCCGCAGCCAAGACAGGTTGACCGCGAGTTATAACCGTATGGTATATTTCATTGTTAACATCTAAAACTTTTGGAATTACAAGGAGTTCTAGGTTTTTTGTTACTGCCCATTTGACAGTCCCTTCATTAATTATATCGTCAAATCCTGCTTCTCCCACTTTAAGGGGTCTGATGCCTAACTCATCTGCCGAACGAAGTTCATCATCTAGAGTACCAGGGGACTGATTGGAAAAACGAGGGCTGGGGACATTATTTGAAAATGATTGTGTCACAACAGAATCTAACGATAATCCACTACTAAGATTAGTGGTTAATGTCGCTGTTGGCAATAAGGGCGATCGTACTTTTGCCGAGACTGCTGAAATTATACTGCAACGCCGTCAGTAAAAGCAACGTAGGCGGACTTGGTTTTAATAGCGACAACTTTTTACCTATCGGTTGTCGCCATTACGATATTTTCTGTACTTAACTTATGCAAATAAATCAGTTTCTCGGCTCATTTTTACAGAACAGCACGCAGAGGGAACCTTACAATAGCGACATTCCCAATCGCTAGGTTTTGGGTTCGGAGGTTGAGAATTACAAAGCATGGCGATTAACTGCTGCAAACGCTGTCTAAATTGCTCATTAACATACCACTTGGGAATATCTAAAATGCAATCCCGATAAACTAATCGGCCGTGCGGAATGTGACCTTTAAACATATCTTTGGTTTCGGGGGCAAAGGGCAACATTGACATATAGAGAAGCACTTGCATTTTATGTGAATCTTTGCGCTTGCCTGTTTTGACTGGAGTTTAGACTAAAAAACGATCGCATCTAAAAGTAGCTGCCTTTGAAGATAGGCAAGCTGTTGCTCAAAAATTCAAAATGTAGAAGATTAAAT
>JAYTZD010000527.1:0-5324 GCA_043742065.1 Oscillatoriales bacterium | reverse complement strand
AATTGCAGCCTTCTTTGACTAAATAATCAAAATCCCACCGCCACAGTTTCACAGTCTGGTCATCACTACCAGTTGCCAGCAGCTTGCCATCGGGGCTGAAACTGACAGCCCAAACCAAGTCTGTATGCCCGCTGAGGGTTTGAATTTCCTTGTCGGTGGTGGTATCCCACAGTTTCACTGTCTTGTCATGACTGCCAGTTGCCAGCACCTTGCCATCGGGGCTGAAACTGACAGCCCAAACCGAGTCTGTATGCCCGGTGAGGGTTTGAATTTCCTTGCCTGTGGTGGTATCCCACAGTTTTACGGTGTTGTCACTACTCCCAGTTGCCAGCAGCTTGCCATCGGGGCTGAAACTGACACCCAAAACCGAGTCTGTATGCCCGCTGAGGGTTTTAATTTCTTTGCCGGTGGTGGTATCCCACAGTTTCACGGTGTTGTCACGACTACCAGTTGCCAACAGCTTGCCATTGGGACTGAAACTGACAGCATTAACCCACTTCGCGTGTCCGCCCAAAGTATTTGGTGCTGCCACATTGGAAACTGTATTTAATAATGACAGCTCTACTTTGGTGCGGGTATCAGCATCTACCCAAGGTGTGCGTCGCATTTGTACAATTGCTTTTAAACTTGTTTTGACAGCTTTTGGCTCATCATTTAAATCAGAATTTTGAGCCAGAGCATTAATTTGATTGATAGCAGCACTCCACCAACCAACACCAGCGACTCCTGCTAAACCCAAAGCGATCGCCGAAAAGCCACTTAGCCCGATAATTGTCACTTGTCGCCTGCGTTCCCGTTCCTGTTTCTCTCTATCCCGTTCTTTAACGCTAACCTGAATAAAATCTCGTTCCTCCTGCGTCATTTCATCCGTGCGTTTGTGCAACCAATCTTCCGCCACAGTCAACAGCGCACCCCGCAACAAACCTCCAGAGTCATGGTTGTTATTTTTCCACTCCCGCAACGCTACCTTCAGCCGTTCTTGCCAAGTCCGAAACTGACGGTTAATATTAATCCACTCCCGCAAAGTTTCCCATTCTCGAATCAGCGCTTCATGCACCACTTCTACGGTATCTTCCGGTTCTTGCCGTCCCGTCACTACCAATCTTGCTTGATATCCTGCTAAATAACTGACCAAATTCCAGTTATCTTCCCCCACTTCCGCACGGGTAGCAACGCGCCTGGTATCTTCCGTTCCTTCCCCCGGACGCACTAATTGCACAAATATTCGCTGCGCCTGCTTTTTCTCTGTTTCGTTCAGTTGTTGATAAACCTGTTCCGCATGATTGGCAATGGCTTTTTTTACCCCGCCAATTTCTTCATAAGCTTGGTGAGTTAACTCTCTGTTGATTTGCTTTTCCCACAAACGAGTTAGGGCAAATTCTAATAAGGGTAAATTACCCGGTTCTGCCCCCACATCATCCAGAATGCGCTGGGTTAATTGAGCCTCTAATTGCACTTCCAATCTTTGGGCAGGTAATTCAATTGCTGCCTGTAATTCCTCCCGCTTCATGGAACTAAGTAACTGTGGCGTATACTCCTGCAACGCATCCCGCAACGGACGGTAGGAAAGCACATAACCGTAAAAATCAGCCCGTAAAGTCAAAACCAACGTAATATTTTCTAGAGCAATAAGCGTTAGCAATTCATTAGCAAAATGTTCCTGTTCGGCCTTTACCTGACAAAGGGTGTACAGTTCCTCAAATTGGTCTGCAACTAACAACAACCGTTTACCTGGGTTGCGATCTAAAATCCGAGAAACCACCTGCTGCAAAGTGATTCTACCGTTTCGCAAATCACCTGCTAGCCCCATTGTTTCTCGCAGTTGTTTGGTTTCACCTGCTTCTGGTTCTAATT
Organism: Oscillatoriales bacterium; assembly: GCA_043742065.1. Lineage (GTDB taxonomy): Bacteria > Cyanobacteriota > Cyanobacteriia > Cyanobacteriales > Microcoleaceae > Microcoleus. Next base: position 3,470 of record JAYTZD010000527.1, on the reverse strand, counting down.
GCCGCACCAAGGCAAAAGCTAACGGCTCAAAGGGGTCTTTTCCCGGACGGAAAGATTCAATTAACCAGTTTCCCTCTTTTCGTAATTTGGGAATTAATCCCGCGAATACCACGGAAGATTTACCGCTGCCACTGGGTCCAACCACCGCTACCAAGGGTTGTTGGTGCGTTACTTCCACTAAATTATTCACAAATTTTTCCTGTCCAAAAAAGAAGTCGGCATCTTCTTCCCCAAAGGCAGACAATCCTTGATAAGGGTTAGGCGGAATCACATCTTCAAAAGTAATTACGCTATCATCAATTGGAGCATCGATTAACTTTTTTTTCTTAAAAACCGGAGTTTCCTGCTCTCGGAAACTTATCATCTGCGAACAACCTAACTCGTAGGCTTCTTCCAGTTCGTAGCCAGCAGCGATCGCATCATAAAACGCTACGGCAAAAGCAACGGCTGCTCGATCTCCCACGGCTTTATTCATACCAACTACATAATTAACGTATTGGCTAATTGCCTCTGCTTGTACTTCGGAATAACAAGCATTCAGAATTACGCATTCTACCCCTTTTTTGGCAAACAATTTAAACATACTGGCGAGGGCGTTTGTCTGCACCAACGCCATTTTTCCGGTATCATCTTCTAGGACAATTCCCTCTTCTCCCGCACCATGCCCGCAAAAGTGGACGATGTGAGGTTGATAATCTAAAATCGATCGGTAAAAGTCACGGGAACGTACTGCCCATTTTTGTTCTAATTTATATTGTTCTCGTTTATTGGCCCGTCGCAATCCTTCGTCAATTTCCCGTATTTCTTCTTCTAATCGCAAGGGCGCTGTATTTGTGGGATTAGCTGCTAGAATTAAAATTGTTTTAACCGGGGCGTTGTTATTCATAATACAAACTAATGATCGGATAATTTTTCTGTTGTCACAGCCCTATTCAATCTCATAATCTCGCGCCCCGATCGCTCATAGCAGTCTATAGTTAATAGCAGTCTATAGTAGACATCTCCCAAAAAGATATTCAAGAACAGGCAAGATGCCTGTTCCACAACAATTATGGGAGATGTCTAGTTAATAGCAGTCGATCGCTTACATTTATCACCAATTTTACCTATTAATGGAAATAATCTTTAATTCTCTGGTTTATGCGATCGTCTTTGTTGTCGGATCGGCGATCGGCAGCTTCCTAAATGTGGTAGTTTATCGCTTACCTGCGGGTTTGTCGGTGATACATCCTCCTTCTCGTTGTCCGAAATGTTTGAATCAACTTAAATCTTACGAAAATGTACCAGTTTTTGGTTGGCTGTGGCTGCGGGGACGCTGTAAGAACTGTCGTTGTCGCATTTCTGTACGCTATCCGCTGGTGGAAGCGGCTATGGGTTTGCTGTTTTTGTTGATTTTCTGGCAGTTTGGGTTCACAGTGCAAACTCTGGGGTTTTGGACTTTTTTTAGCTGGCTTTTGGCTTTGTCTCTGATTGATTGCGATACAATGACATTGCCTAATTCTTTGACTCGATCGGGCTTGGTGCTTGGGCTGGTTTTCCAAGTGGCGAAGGGTTGGTGGCCGACATTTAGTCCGATCGACTCTGTGAACTATCTCGTACTCGATGGCATCTTGGGAGCAGTTGTCGGACTGTGGTTATTTGATATCATTGGATTCGCTGGTTCGATCGCCTTTGGGCAAAATGCGATGGGGGCCGGAGATACCAAATTGGCCGCTTTGATGGGAGCTTGGCTGGGGTGGAAATACTTGCTGTTAGCTGGCTTTATCGCTTGTGTAGCCGGGGCTTTGGCTGGTGGATGGGCGATCGCGATCGGATTGCTCGATCGGCGTCAACCGATGCCTTTTGGCCCATTTCTGGCTTTGGGTGCAGCAATTACAGCTCTGTGGGGCGAAGCGATCTTATCTACTTACTGGCAATTGTTTTTCCCCAATGTGAGTTTCTGACGTGGATGTTTCCACGCGATCGATCGCAATATTGTCTCAAAAATTGGTAAGATTACCAGAAAGTTGGGTTTAAAGCCCCGTCTTTTTAGGACGGATTTAATTATCTAAATTTCTGGTTCAAGATGGTATAGTAGAGTAACACTACAGGTAGAATAACCGCCGATACACATGAGACACCAAGCTCAAACGACTGGTCGGGAAATAATAATAGTTAGTGGGTGGCGAACACCACGAAAAACATAGCTAGGGTAACTAACGTAACCCAGACCAGAAAACTCAAATCTTGAATATTAAACGTACCGTGGGGCACACGGGAACAAGAGAGAAAACTCTCTATCGCTTGGGGAGATAAGCCCTCTGGGATTGCTCAAATTAGACTCAAAACACAGGTTCTATCGAACGGGTTTTTGGTTTAAGTATTGCCGAAAGGATGGACAATTTTAAGGTATGTCTGTGAACCAAGAATCCCCGCGCGTTCACGCCAGGGAGTGTCAATCAGTGTCTTGGATTACGCTAACAACTACGAGCTTTCGTTGGGAAGCGGAATTGATGCAGCAAATCCTTGCTGCTCATCAAATCCCAGCCCGCATTGTTGACTTAGGTATCGCATCTTATCTCGGATCGGGGAGTGCTACAGCCTTGCAAGTTCTTCCAGAACACCAGCAGACGGCATTGCTCCTCATCAGTCCAATTGAAGAGGACAATACTCAGTAGTTATTGGTTATTAGTTATTAGTTATTGGTAGCAGCTAAAACTCACAAATAATAACAGCCAACAGCCAACAGCCAACAGTCAACAGCCAACAGTCAACAGCCAACAGTCAACAGCCAACAGTCAACAGTCAACAGTTAACAATTAATTACTAAGTTTTAATGTCTTTATTTGATTGGTTTGCAAATCGACGAAAATCAGTACCGAACTCCCAAGAACGGCCGGAACGAGAAATTGCGGACGGACTTTGGAATAAATGCGAATCTTGCGGTGCACTGAGTTATACCAAAGACCTGCGAGCAAATCAAATGGTTTGCTTGGAATGCGGGCATCACATCAGAGTTTACAGTGACGATCGCATCGAGCAGTTGATCGATGCCAATACTTGGATGCCCATTAACGAAGGACTCCACGCCACCGATCCGTTGAAATTTCGCGATCGCAAAAAATATAGCGATCGCCTTCGGGAATTTCAAGAAAAAACAGGTCACTTAGACGCGGTAGAAACAGGCATCGGCCAACTCGAAACCTTACCCGTCGCCCTGGGAGTCATGGAATTTCAGTTCATCGGCGGCAGCATGGGCTCCGTCGTCGGAGAAAAGTTGACTCGCCTCATCGAACACGGGACACGGGAACACCTACCAGTGATCATTGTCTGCGCTTCTGGCGGTGCGAGAATGCAGGAAGGAATGCTCAGCCTGATGCAAATGGCCAAAGTTTCCGGGGCCCTGGAACGCCATCGGGAAGCCAGACAACTTTACATCGCAATTTTGACTCACCCGACAACTGGCGGTGTCACCGCGAGTTTTGCCATGC
>JAYTZD010000526.1:0-2675 GCA_043742065.1 Oscillatoriales bacterium | reverse complement strand
CGAATATTGCTGAGTTGGCAGAAGTTGGTAAGGTTTGATTGGGTGCGATCGCCTTTATGATGATCTACGAGTAGTTGCGATCGCACTTATGGAAGTACAACCAAGGGAGATTTAGCAGTACAAGATACCGGATGGCAAAATTCCTTTTTCGGAGTGGTTGGAATCTCTCCGAGACTTTCAGGGTAAAGCCAAGATTGTGAAAAGACTTGAGCGGGTTAGCGAGGGTAATCTGGGAGATGCTCGATCGCTCGGAGAGGGAGTCTGGGAATTTAAAATTGACTTTGGACCAGGCTACCGCGTCTATTTTGGACAAGTAGAAACAACTATAGTGCTTCTGTTATGTGGCGGAGATAAAAGCACTCAAGAGCAAGATATTAGCAAAGCCAAGGAATATTGGACAGAATATAGGAGCCGAAAAAATGTCTAATAAAAGTGTACCTTACCATCCCTTGAAAATTAAATCTCTCAAAGATCCCTTATTTGCGGTGGCTTATCTCACAGAGATATTTGAGGAAGAAGAGGGTGATTTAGAGACTGGAATAATGCGAAAAGCGCTTCGGGATGTATTTGAGGCTCTTGGAGAACCAAATATGTCAGCAGATGAGGCCTCATTGCACTTGGAAAAATTAGATATTTTGTTGCCACAAGAAGGAATTGCGACTATTTATGCTTTAGCTAATTGGCTGAATTCTCTGGGATTGAAGTTATCTGTTGCGGTTGCTCAAGAGGATGAAGGGGAGGAGTCAGATTCTGTTAGTGCTGTTGAGTTGGTGGAGGTTGCGAAGGTTTGATTTTGGGCGATCAATCTTTTTGTTAACCGCAAATTAAGGCTGATTAACGCTGATGGAAAACCCTGTTATTGATATCTCTATTTTAATTTACAGGTTTGCAGCAGCGCTAAATCGCAACTACAAACCCCAAACTACAAAACCCCTTTAGAGCTCGGAATCCGACTAGCGCGCCGTGGATCGATCGCTACAGCCATCCGCAAAGCCCGCGCAAATGCCTTAAATGCCGCCTCCACAATGTGATGGGAATTTCCACCCTGCAACTGTCGAACGTGCAGTGTCATTTGACAGTGATTCACCACCGCCGAAAAAAACTCTTTCACTAACTCGGTATCGTAAGTACCGATCCGCTGATTTGGAATCTCCAAATTGTAGCTTAAGTGAGGCCGTCCCGAAAAATCTAGCACTACCTCAACCAAAGCTTCATCTAGCGGGGCGATGAAGTGGCCGAAACGAGAAATGCCCGATCGATCCCCGATCGCTTTTGCCAAGGCTTGTCCTAACGTAATGCCTACATCCTCGTTCGTGTGATGATCGTCAATGGCTAAATCCCCGATCGCCTGGACGTCCAAATCGATCAATCCGTGGGAAGCAATCTGATCCAACATATGGTCTAAAAACGGAATTCCAGTCGCCGCTTTGCAAGTTCCTGAACCATCGAGATTCAGGCTAACATTGACATCCGTTTCCAATGTCGTGCGCTTCACGAAAGCGGCGCGGGCGATTTGAACTGGAGGTGCGGGAGGAATAGAAACGCGATCGATTATTTCCATAATTTGCAATTTGTCATTCATTAGTAATTAATTAGTAATTTGGGATTAGCAGTTTTCCAGCAGACAGTGGAAATGGAACTGTCAACTGTCAACTGCCAACTGTCAACTGTCAATTGTCAACTGTTTGCAAGCTATTACATTCCCATGATTTCGTAACCGGCATCCACATACAAAATCTGACCAGTAATCCCACTAGCCATACTGCTGCATAGAAAAGTCGCAGCATTTCCTACTTCCTGTTGAGTCACCGTGCGCCGGAGGGGGGCGACTTCCTCAACGTGGTGGATCATGTCCAGAATGCCGCCAACTGCTGACGAAGCCAGAGTCCGAATTGGGCCCGAAGAAATCGCATTTACTCGAATATTTAACGGGCCAAGTTCCGCCGCCAAATAGCGAACATTCATTTCTAATGCTGCCTTAGCAATTCCCATCACGTTATAATTTGGAATTACTCGGACACCGCCGAGATAACTCAAAGTGATAATACTGCCGCCTTCGGCCATCAGGGGTTTAGCTGCGGCACACAGCCGTATTAGAGAGTAAGCGCTAATATCCAAAGCATTGGAGAAACCTTGGCGCGAAGTGTTGGTGAAGTCTCCCGATAGTTCGTCCTTGCCGGCAAATGCCAAACAGTGAACCAGAATATCTAATTTGCCCCACTTTTCGGCGATCGCCTCAAAAGTAGACTCAATTTCGCTTTCGTTTTGGACGTTGCAAGGCAAATACAGGCTGGGATTGAGAGGCTCTACGAGTTCAGCGACTTTTCGCTCGTGCTTGCCTTTCTCGTCCTTCATATAAGTTATGCCAAGATTGGCTCCTGCTTTGTGGAGTTGCTGAGCAATGCCCCAGGCGATCGAGCGATTGTTGGCGATGCCCGTAACAAGAGCATTTTTTCCGGTCAAATCTATCATCGGTAATTTATGTAAAAGCAACTTGCACCGTTCTCGTTCGCTAGATTCGATAACTCCGCCTGTTTTGACACAACTGATTCAGATATAACTGATTCAGACACAATTGAGACACAACTGAGATTAATTTTGCTGTGGAGCTACATGGGGGCGGAATTGAAAAAGTTAAGAGAAGGGCTAGATTTAATCATACAGTGCGTGTTTAC
>JAYTZD010000525.1:0-10634 GCA_043742065.1 Oscillatoriales bacterium | reverse complement strand
ATTAGCTACTGCAATTTTAGCTTTATCTCCCTTTGATATCTTATTTTCTCAGACAGCAAGGCAGTATAGTTTGCTGACAGCAATAGTGATTGGCAGCAGTTTATTGTTGCTGAGAGCAGTGCGGTTGCAGAATTTATCAAATTGGGTGTTATATGCGTTATCGATCGCTCTTGGCTTCTACACTCACCCTTTTTTCAGTTTAACACTAATCGGACAGAGCATTTTTGTAATTGGTTACTGCTTGTTCATGACACCAAAGAAATTACGAGGTCATGTAATTAATTCTCAATTTTTCTTAGCAGTAATAGCAGCTTTAATTTTGTACATTCCTTGGATATATGTCCTAGGGACTAATCTTCAACGAGCTTCAGCTACTACAGATTGGACGCGAGTATCTCCCGGATGGCTTTATCTGGTTAAATTGTGGACTTTGAGTTTTACAGCGCTATTCTTTGACCTGGATTTCGGGTTTGATAATGTTTTGACTTATCTTGCTAGAGTGCCATTTTTGATTTTGATTATAGCAGCTATTTATCAAATATTTCGCCGAGCAAGCCGCTCAAGTTGGCTATTTGTTTCAACATCAATTTTTGTACCTTTTTTGATATTAGCTTTGCCGGATTTAATCATCGGTGGTAAACGTTCGGCTGTCAGCCGCTATCTAATTTCCTGTTTTCCAGGAGTGCAGCTAGCAGTTGCTTATTTGCTCGCAAATAGCGTGACTGCTGGGCGCAGATTCTGGCAATTCATCATGGCTGCGGTATTTACTGCAAGTATCGTATCTTGTGTTGTCAGCAGTTTTTCTGATACTTGGTGGAGCAAAGACTTGAGCTATTTTAATGCTGAAGTCGCTAGGAAGGTTAATCAAGAGGCGATCGCGAATCGGTCGATTAAAGATACAATTGTAATTAGCGATCGCGGTAACGATTTTACTAACATGGGAGATTTGCTTTCGCTGAGCTATTTGCTTGACAAAGACGTGCGGCTGATGCTGCTGAGCCAATCACCGGACATCGAGATGCTGAACAAATATTCGGCTCCTCTGGTGTTTCGCCATTCGGAAAAATTGCGATCGACATTGAAGCGAAATCAACGCCGTTTAGAGCCTGTATTGGAATATGCTAAACTTTTTCGAGTGCGACGAGCTTCCTAGGATACCGCTGTAGGGACACGGCACTGCCGTGTCCTGAGAAATAGACCGCTGTAGGGACACGGCAGTGCCGTGTCCTGAGAAATAATTATGTAAATTAGCAAGATAAAACCAAATGCAAGAGTTAAAAAATGCCGAGTCAGAATATGGGCAGCAATTTCGCAATCTTCAGATAGAACTGCGGGAACGATGGCATAAAATTGAAGAATTTGATAGCGGAGATTGTGACATCATTGTCATTCCTTCTATCAGTTTAGATCAGCAAGAAATGCAAAAAGTTCCTGGTGCTTATCACTACGAGGAACGACATTTATTTTCGTTGATTCGTCTGCGAAATCCCCGCACGCGCTTGATTTATATTACTTCCGAGCCGCTGCATCCCATGATCATTGATTATTACTTGCAATTGCTCCCTGGCATTCCTTTTTCACACGCGCGCGATCGGCTTTTGCTATTCTCTACTTACGATGCTTCTGCCAAATCCCTCACCCAAAAGATTTTAGAGAGGCCACGATTGATGGAACGGATTCGTCAAGCAGTGCGGCCGACAAAATGTTATATGGTTTGTTACAACTCAACGTCTCTAGAGCGGGAGTTATCTGTGAAGTTAGGAATTCCTTTGTGGGCTAGCGATCCAGATTTGCTTTATTGGGGAACAAAAAGTGGCAGCAGGCAGATTTTTGCAGAATCAGGTGTGCCTTATCCTGATGGTTCTGAGTTAGTTTGGAATGTGGCAGATTTGGCAGAAGCAGCAGCCCAATTATGGGAACGTCAGCCCCATTTGCAGCGGATGGTAATTAAGTTAAATGAGGGCTTTTCCGGCGAGGGAAATGCGATTCTGGAACTGAAGCCGATCGCGAATACATCACATTCTGAAAAAGTAAAATTAATCAGCGATTGCTTTCCCCACTTGCGTTTTCAAGCAACCGGGGAAACCTGGGAAAATTTCAGTAGCAGAATTCCAGAATTAGGGGCAATTTCCGAAGCATTTATCGAAGGATCAGAAAAGCGTTCGCCCAGCGTTCAAGGGAGGATTGTACCCAGTGGCGAAGTGGAAATTCTCTCAACCCATGACCAAATTTTAGGAGGCCCAGATGGTCAAATTTTCTTGGGCTGTCGATTTCCTGCGGACGAATCCTATCGGTTGGCATTGCAAGAATCCGGCAGAAAAATCGGACATAACTTGGCAGCAAAAGGTGCTTTAGAGCAATTTGGGATAGATTATGTTGCTGTGCGACAGGAGGACGGCAAATGGGACATTCAAGCAATTGAAATTAACTTACGAAAAGGTGGCACAACTCATCCGTTTATGGCGCTGAAGCTGTTAACAAATGGTCGGTATGAGGGTTCTACAGGTTCATTTTATAGTCAGCAGGGTCGTCCGAAATATTATGTGGCTTCTGACAATTTGAAAAAAGAACGCTATCGGGGATTATTGCCGAATGATTTGATGGATATTATTGCTGATAATCAACTACACTTTGACAGCGGTACTGAGACTGGTACTGTGTTTCATTTGATGGGTTGTTTGTCGGAATTTGGTAAATTGGGATTGACGAGTATCGGTAATTCGCAGCAAGAGGCTGAGGAGATTTATAATAAAGTTGTCAAGGTACTCGATCGCGAAACGTCGTAGGATTTTAGATTTTAGATTTGGGATTTTGGATTTTAGAATTGATTGAATCAGTCAGCCATATTTCTTGTGGAACAGGCAGGATGCCTGTTCTTGACAGGCTTTTTGGGAGATGTCTAATAGACCTCTCCAATAACTATTGTGGAACAGGCATCCTGCCTGTTCTTGACAGGCTTTTTGAGAGATGTCTAATAAAGAGTTGGGTTTCGTTACCTCAACCCAACCTACATATTTGGGATTTGACTGTTTGCTAATTTTTAACTGGATAAATGGGCGAAGGATCTATCGAACCTGTGCGATTCAGAGGCCAAAAACGCACTACTGCCCTACCGATAATATTTGGCTTGGGTACATAGCCCCAATAGTGACTATCGCAGCTTGCGTTACGGTTGTCGCCTAGCACCAAGTAAGAATTTTGAGGGACAACAGTGGGCCCATAGGGATACTGCGGAATTTCTTCAATATATTTTTCTTGTAGCGGCTGCTTGTTGATATAAACTTTGCCCTCTCTCACTTCCACGCTGTCCCCTGGAAGTCCGATGACTCGCTTGATGTAGGCATCTTTGATCGGCGGCGGCTGTCCCGTACACAAGCTGGCCGAGTCTGGAGGCATAAATACGATAATATCTCCTCGGTGAGGATCTTTAAATCGATAGCTCACTTTATCGATAATTAGGCGATCGTTAATTTGTAAGGTGGGAAGCATTGAGCCTGTGGGAATGTAGCGAGCTTCAGCAACGAGGGTGCGAATGCCAAAGGCTAAGACTGCTGCTAAGCCGATCGTCTTAATTCCTTCTATCCAGGGGTTTTCGGTGTCTTGCGGGGGTTTTTGGTCCGCTGACTTGTCTAAACGAGTCATAAATATTGTAGTGACTGAGCTGAATACAAATTATAGCAGAATTCAGAAGTCAGAAGTCAGAAATTGATGTAAAAATGCAATAGAATCAATGGTGTTAGCGGAACTCTTTTAAGGATAAAATATTTCTACGCTAGCACGCTGTTTACTAAATTGATGATATCTTATGGCTCCCACATCAAGTTTGTTAATCCGTCGCGCTCGCATTCTTTTGCCAAACGGTGAGTTTTTGGTAGGAGATGTGCAAATCTGCGATGGCAAAATTGTCAACGTTGCTGCGGAAATTGTCGAATCGGGCGATCGCGAAATAGATGCGATCGGTCTAACTTTGTTACCGGGAGTAATTGACCCCCAGGTGCACTTCCGCGAACCGGGATTGGAACACAAGGAAGATTTGTTTACGGCTAGCTGTGCTTGCGCTAAAGGCGGTGTGACATCATTTTTGGAAATGCCGAATACGCGACCTCTGACCACAACTCAAGCTGCTTTAGATGATAAACTGCGTCGCGCGGCCGAGAAGTGTTTGGTTAATTATGGCTTTTTTATTGGAGCTACGGCTGAGATTTTACCCGATTTGCTGAATGCGAATCCAGTATCGGGAATTAAAATTTTCATGGGTTCGATGCACGGGGACTTATTGATGGATGATGCAGCAAATTTAGAAGCAGTGTTTGCAAAGGGCGATCGATTAATTGCGGTGCACGCAGAAGATCAAGTGAGAATTAATCAGCGTCGTCAAGAATTTGCTGGTGTTACCGATATTGCAGTTCACTCACAAATTCAAGACAATCAAGCCGCTTTGTTAGCTACTCAGCTAGCAGTAAAACTTTCTAAAAAATATCAGCGGCGGCTGCATATTCTGCATCTATCAACAGGAGAAGAAGCTGAGTTTTTGCGACAAGAAAAACCGAGTTGGGTAACGGCGGAAGTGACACCACAGCATTTGCTATTAAATACCAGTGCTTATGAAACCATTGGTAGTTTTGCTCAAATGAATCCACCTTTGCGATCGGCCCGCGATAACGAGATACTTTGGCAAGCTTTACTCGATGGCGTAATTGATTTTATCGCCACCGATCACGCGCCACACACCTTAGCTGAAAAAGCTCAAACTTATCCAAATACACCATCAGGAATGCCCGGTGTTGAGACTTCTTTACCTTTGATGCTGACGCAAGCAGTTGCGGGAAAGTGTACAGTTGCTCAAGTTGCTAATTGGATGTCAACGGCAGTTGCTAAAGCTTACAAGATTCCGAATAAGGGTAAAATTGCCCCTGGTTTTGATGCGGATTTGGTATTGGTCGATTTGGAGAAGTATCGCCCGGTTGTGGGAGCAGAAATGGCCAGTAAGTGTGGCTGGAGTTCCTTTGAAGGTTGGAATTTGACTGGCTGGCCTGTAGTGACTGTTGTGGGAGGAAAAGTGGTGTTTGAGAATGGAAAATTGGATACAAATGTGAGGGGAGAAGCCTTGACATTTGACGCGGATATGTAGGGGAGAAGCATTCGGGCGACAATCCATGAAACCTATCCGAAATATGATGCCCGAATGCTTCGCCCAGCCACAACCAAAAATCCCGTTCCACAATTGTTCATCGCGCTTTACCGTGGGGTTTGGGCGAAGCATTTGGGCAATTATTCACTGACACCATATAGGATTTTTCGCCCAAATGCTTCGCCCCTACGGGCTGATGAAATACGGAATTGATACTTGGCAATTGACATCATCCAAAATAGTTTGATAAAATCATCTTACCCGTGGGGTTTGGGCGAAGCATTTGGGCAATTATTCACGCGCACCAATTATGATTGTTCGCCCAAATGCTTCGCCCCTACGAGGTGATAAAATTGTTAAAATTGACAAAGCTATGAAATATAACCCCGAAATTCACCACCGGAAATCGATTCGTCTCAAAGGTTATGATTATACGCAACCAGGGGCTTACTATATCACTATCTGCACTTACCAAAGGCAATGTTTGTTTGGTGAAGTTGTAGGAGGAATAATGCACCTTAATTTAATTGGTGAAACCATTCGATATTGTTGGCATCGTTTGCCAGAGCATTTTCCTTTTATAGAATTAGATGCTTTTGTGATTATGCCAAACCATCTGCACGGAATTATTTTGATTGCTGACGACAATACTAACAAAAGTCAATTATTCAAACAGCCGATAATTGAACCTGTATTATCTGAGCAGATACCTACATTGCCCAAAGGAACAGCATCAGGCTCATTAGGGGCGTTAGTACAAAACTTTAAATCAATAGTAACTCGTCGAGTCAATCGCTTAACTAGGAATTATGGTACAATATGGCAAGAGGGCTATTATGAAGAAATTATCCGCGATGAACGAGCTTATGATAATATCAGAAAATATATAGTTCAAAATCCTTTAAAATGGCATGATGACGAAAATTATACGCTCCAAAATTGCGATCGCAACACAAAATCTCCATCCAAGAAATCAATTACCCAAAATCACGTAGGGGAGAAGCATTCGGGTAACAATCTATCAAATATACAGGAAATATGATACCCGAATGCTTCGCCCAGCCACAACAAAAAATCCCGATCGACAATTGTACTCGCAAACACAAAATCCTGACCCACAATTGTCCATCGCGGTTTACCCGTGGGGTTTGGGCGAAGCATTTGGGCAATTATTCACTGACACCATATAGGACTTTTAGCCCAAATTCTTCGCCCCTACGGGTGATGAAATGAATCAGGATGATATGGAAGATAAATCCAATAATTTGCCATCGCCAATCAATTCAATTTGCCGCCCATTATCGCAATAACTCAGACAAATTTGTAAACAATTATCGGGTTTATAGGGCAATCTTTCCGCCCACTCGATCGCCACTATTCCCAAATCCATTTCTAATCCATCCCAATAACTTTCTAAGTGCAAACCCTCCACTTCCTCTGGTTCTAACCGATATAAATCCAAATGATAAAGCGGAATTCGTCCCGCTAAATACTCGTTGATCAGGGTGAAAGTAGGACTTTCAATGGAGTCTGGAATTTCCAAACCTTCGGCGATACCTTGAACTAGAGTAGTTTTGCCAGCCCCCAAATCTCCTTCTAATAAGATGACAGTGCCACCAGGAAGCGATCGCCCTAATGTGACACCCAACTTGTGCGTAGCTTCAGCATCTGGAAGATCAAGTATCATTTTAGTCATTAGTCATTAGTCATTAGTCATTAGTCATTAGTTAACAGTTAACAGTCAACATTAAATGTTTTGGGCGCGACTGTACCACCGCAGCAACATCCCAGCTAATCTCTGGGAATTGTGGCGAATTAAACCCGTATGTTCATCTTCATCCATCACATTAGCAATGACAACTCGCCGCCCCAATTGCGTTACGGCTTCTCGATCGAGCATTACAGGATAGGAATTATCCTGGGAATAACCGATCAAAGCTTTTGCTGAAGGGACTTTGCCTTGAACTACTACAGCATCAAATAGTGGCCGCCCGCAAGCACGATCGATCGCACGAATGTGATCCGCTACCGTATAGCCATCGGTTTCCCCCGGTTGAGTCATAATATTGCAAACATAAATACGCGGAACTTGACTACGGGCGATCGCATCAGCAATTTCCGGTACCAACAAATTTGGAATTACACTCGTATAAAGACTCCCCGGCCCAATAATAATAAAATCCGCTTCCAGAAGCGCTTCCACAGCCCTCGGCAAAGCCGGAGGATGAGCAGGAGTGCAGCCTATTTTGAGGATTTTCCCGTTAGCTTTGGTAATACTGGACTCCCCCTCAATCCTTCGGCCGTCCGCCAATTCTGCCCACAAAGAAACGTCGCTCAGAGTAGCCGGCAGCACTTCCCCTCTCACTGCTAAAACTTTGGAACTAGCAGCGATCGCCTGTTCAAAATCTCCAGCAATATCACTCATCGCCGTCAAAAACAAATTCCCAAAACTATGACCAACCAAACCGTCACCAGCCCGAAAACGATACTGAAATAACTCAGTCAATAACTTTTCCTCATCAGCCAAAGCAGCCAAACAATTGCGAATGTCACCCGGTGGTGGCACCCCAATTTCCCGCCGCAGCCGTCCCGAAGAACCTCCGTCATCAGCCACAGTCACAATAGCCGTGATTTTGGCACTATCATCCTTCAATCCTCTCAGCAAATTAGAGAGGCCTGTACCGCCACCAAGTGCCACAATTTTTGGCCCACGGTTTAGTCTACGATGGTTGATGAGGCGATCGACCAATTCCTCATTTCCTTCGGGCATCAGCACTTGAGTAATCGAGTTCAAACTGCGGGTTTGTCCCCAGAGAATCAACAAAATCCCGGCGGCTATGACTATGGGGCCTGATATGTAATTGGGAATAACTTCCGCAATCCAGGTCAAAAAATTTCTCAATAATTGCAAGAAAAAGAAAATTGGAGTCATCCCAGTCCAAATCGCTAAACCCAAAGTGGCAAGTACCACTCCACTTGCACTGATCAACAGCCAGCGTTTCACCAACAGTCCGGGGGACAACCACTTGAACCACTGGTGAACTCGACCGTTTCGCAAAGAGGAAGGGTAAGAATTTTTTGACTTGGCAACAACTTGTCTGGCTTTAACCCAGATGCGGAGGGCCTTGGGAAATGAACTAATTGACATGGTTAATTAGTCTTAAGGGTATTGGAAGGGATCGAGCTGACAAATTTAGAATACAAAAGAGTTTTGATTCCGACAGTCAATTTAAGTTATTAGTCATTAGTCATTAGCTAGACTGATGAGTGAGAACTGACAACATTTTAATCACATCTTATGGCTGAGCCTCTAATCGAACTCAAGGGGATAAGTAAGTCCTTTGGCCAGAGTCCGATCCTCGATGGAGTGGATCTGAAGATTTATCGGGGAGAGGCCCTGGCAATTATTGGCCCTTCCGGGACAGGGAAATCTACGATTTTGCGGATCATTGCGGGTTTGCTGGTTCCAGATGCCGGTGAGGTTTTTGTTCAGGGACAGCGCAGGATGGGATGGGTGGACGACGTGGCAGATCCGATCGGGATTGGGATGGTGTTTCAACAAGCGGCTTTGTTTGATTCGCTGACGGTGGAGGAGAATGTCGGTTTTTTACTTTACCAGCATTCTAAGCTGCCGCGTACCCGGATTCGGGAATTGGTGGAGGAAAAGCTGGAGATGGTTGGTTTGCCGAAGATTGGCGAACGCTATCCCGCCCAGTTGTCTGGAGGAATGCGGAAGCGGGTCAGTTTTGCCCGCGCAATTATGGCAAATCCTGATAATGCTAGGGATAATCCAGAGGTTTTGTTATATGACGAACCGACGGCGGGTTTAGATCCCATCGCTTCGACGGTAATTGAAGATTTAATCCGGGATTTGCAGAGGGCCCAGGGTGTTTGCAGCACTTATGCGATCGTCACTCATCAACAAAGTACCATCCGTCGCACAGCCGATCGCATCGTATTTCTCTATCAAGGCAAGGTGCAGTGGGAGGGAACAGTCAGCGATATTGCAACGACAGATAATTTATTAATTCAACAATTTTTTAGTGGCAGTATTACTGGGCCAATTCAAGTTATTGGATAGTCAGTACGATTTTAGATTTTAGATTTTAGATTTTAGATTGAGTTAGATTTGAGATTTGGAATGACTAATAACTAAGGAGGAAATATGCGATCGCGAACTGTAAGAGAAGGTTCTGTCGGGTTTTTAATTTTAGTAGGAATCGGCTTATTTGGAGGCTTAGTTCTCTGGCTACGTGGCGTACAAATTGGCAACCGCACTTACAAATTCACCGTAGAGTTTGCCAGTGCCCAAGGGATGCAAATAGGCACACCAGTCAGATATCGCGGAGTTGCAGTCGGTAAAGTTACTACCCTCAAACCGGGTTCCAACGGGGTAGACGTGATCCTGGAAATTTCCCCTGGTAACTTAGTCATGCCGCGCGATGTGGCGATCGAAGCCAATAAATCCGGTTTAATTGGCGAAGCATCCATCGACATTACACCAAACTCTATTCTAGCAGAAGCATTAATTACTGCCAATCCCTTAAGTGGCGACTGTCCCGCTGAAATTATCTGCAAAGATTCGCGTTTAAAAGGTCAAGCTGGAGTAAGTCTCGACGAACTAATTCGCTCCACAGTCCGCCTAACCAACTTGTACACAGACCCCGCCCTATTCAATAATATTAAATCGATTTCTGAAAATACCGCAAATACAGCTAAAGGTGCGGCCAAACTCACTCAAGATTTATCTAGCTTAACCCAAACGGCAAAAGGAGAAATTAAAACTTTAAGTCAATCTGTAAAAGGAGAATTAGGAACATTTAATCAGTCAATGAAAGGAGAAGTCAACAGTTTAAATCAATCGCTGAAGGGAGAAGCGAGCAGTTTAAATCAATCAGTGAAAGGAGAAATATCAGGAGTTGCCGCCGATGTGTCTAAAGTAGCAAAGACAGCGGACAGTTCCACAAAAGCAGTATCTGCCGCTGCCATAAATTCAGCTAACTCAGTGACTAAAGCAGCCAATCAAATTACTTTAACAGCAAACGAATTCAATTCTCTAGTCACAACCAACAGATCAAGTTTAGTTTCAACTCTGAATAATCTCAATCAAGCCAGTCAAGAAATTCGTGTCACTGTCAGCAGTTTGAGTCCGACCATTAATCGAATTAACCAAGGACAATTACTGACCAATCTAGAAATTTTATCAGCAAATGCGGCCCAAGCTGCTGCTAACTTACGAGATTTATCTGGCAATGTGAATAATCCAGCAACATTTCTCTTATTACAACAAACTTTAGACTCGGCACGCGCTGCACTTCAGAATGTGCATAAAATCACTGCCGATGTAGACGAAGTTACAGGAGATCCAGCTTTTCGCAACAACATTCGCAAGTTATTGAACGGATTAGGAGGTTTGTTTAGTTCCACGGAACAATTGCAACAGCAAGTGAAAGTAGCTCAAACATTAGCTCCACTTTCTAGTCAATTGAATACCAATTTAAAT
>JAYTZD010000524.1:0-5328 GCA_043742065.1 Oscillatoriales bacterium | reverse complement strand
GCGACTTCGCGGCCGTCTTTTAAGGTGGCTTTGTGGGTTTGGGCGATCGAGCCTGCTGCGACTGCTTGAGTGTTAAATTGGGAGAAGGTTTCTGCGATCGACAGTTTGAGTTCCTGCCGGATAATCACTTCTACTTCTGACCAGGGTACGGGCGGCACATCGGCTTGCAGCGAGGAGAGGGTGTCGAGGTAGGCGGTGGGTAAAAGGTCGGGACGGGTACTCAACAATTGCCCCAATTTCACAAAAACTGGGCCTAATTCAATCAGGATGTTGCGGAGGACTGCTGGGGGCGGCAGACTGGGTGCGTCGGTTTTGCGGCCGGTGAGGAGGCTTTTCATGTAGTCCCAACCGTTGCGGAAGACGACTTCTAGGATTTCTCCTTGACGTGAAGTGGTTTGAACTAGGCTGAACACGGGGCCTCCGGGTCGGGGTTTAAGGACTATACCTACTAGGATAGCGCTGTTGACCGGGCAGACCAGTATCTAGGGGAATAACTTGAGAAATCAGGATATTGATGGGGTAGGGACACGGCATTGCCTTGAGAAATCAGGACACGGCAGTGCCGTTTCCCTACAATTAATTCGTGATTATTTTGGGGTAGGGACACGGCATTGTCATGTTCTCCATTAGTTACAACAAGTCTTTCAATTTCTGATCTTCTCCCAACACTTTGATTACCTGTTTAATCTCCTGCGTTCTGTCCTTTTTCACAATCAAAGTCACATTGCCATCTCTGACAACTACGACATCTTCTAAACCAATGGTGACAATTACTTCATTCTCATCCGCTGCATAGAAAATAGCGCCTTTCGTATCAATGCCAACGTGTTTTGCTAATTCGACATTGGGTTTGTCTCCTTGCAGCAAACGGGCGATCGCATTCCAGTCACCCAAATCGTCCCAACTAAAGCCTACAGGCAAAACACAGGCCTTTTGCGTCTTTTCCATCAGCGCGTAATCGATGCTGATTTTTGGCAATTCTGCGTAAGCGGCCGCGCCTTTTGCTGACAAAGCTGCCATCATTTCTGGCACATAATTTCGCAATTCTGTCAAGACTGTGCCAACTCGAAATACAAAGATTCCGCCATTCCAACTAAACTTACCACTGCTGACAAATTCTTCAGCCGTGGCGCGATCGGGCTTTTCCGTAAACCTAGCCACGCGATAGGCCGGAAAACCGCCAAAATTGCCAATTTCCTCGCCTTGTTCGATGTAGCCGTAGCCAGTGGAAGCATAACTCGGTTTGACTCCTAAAGTGGCGATCGCACTTTCCTTTCTCGCCAACTCAGCAGCCGCTTCCAAAGTCTTCTCAAACTCCTCCGGTTCCCCAATCCAGTGATCCGCCGGGAAAAACCCGACAACCGCATCCTCGCCGTAACGCTTGGCAATTTCGATCGCACTCCAAGCCACCGCCGGCGCAGTATCGCGGCCTTCCGGTTCCGCCAGCAAATTCTCAGGAGGTAGCAGCGGCAACTGTTCGCGGACTCCCGCAGCCAACATTTCGGATGTCACTACCCACAAATCCTCCCAACCGTTACCTAATGTTAATAGTCGATCGGCTGTAGCTTGCAACAAACTTTTGCCGCTACCGTCGAGACTCAAAAATTGTTTGGGGCGTTGTTTGCGGCTGAGTGGCCAGAAGCGTTCGCCTTTACCGCCGGCGAGGATTACGGGAATTAAGGTTTTGGTCATGGTTTGAAGTTAAACGGTTCTGATCTATTTTGCCTGACGGCTTATAATATTGAGATAATTATTGCTGTTTGTAGGTGCGAAGGGCGATCGGGCAATATTTTTTCCCTCGTTATCGTCTCCGTAATAGCCGCAAAACACATAAATCCCTATCAGGGATTGAAACAAGAAAAAAACAGCAAGCGCCAAAAAAACGCCCCTGCTGTCAACAATTAGTTACCGCGATTATAACACATTGAGCCGGAAAACCCATAAATCCCTTGTCATCAAATTGATGGCAAAATTTTACTTCGACAATTCGACATTGAGCTCGTTCACAACACGGCGTTTGAGCGGCAGAGACTTTTCTCTAGGTATCAAGTCAAATACTTTCCGAAAAGCATCATCTACCTCTTCAAAAGGTACTTGTCCTTTAGCATCATAAACAACTTTTCCCGATTGATCGAGCAGCACAGTTTGAGGTACAAAACCTTTGTAATAATGACTCGGTTCAGTGAGTTTTGCTGAAGTTTCTGGAGGCAGCGAATCAACGAAGATTGGCATAAAATCGGCTTCACGGCCGTAAAATTCCTGGAGGTTTGAGACAACGATCGCAAATTGCTTACAGTCGCTGCTGTCATCTGTGTAAAAAACTAGCAATGCGGGTTTTTTGCGTTTGAAAGAATCTGTCAGTTTGACTTTGGGAGGGACTAGGGAACCATTGCCGGCGTAGAGGGCGTAGATAGTGCCGTCAAAGCGATCGTCCGTGAGACTTGCGTAGGCCGGCGCTGTACCGGTTAGCAAGATGAAGCTAAGGGCGATCGCCACAGTTAAAAGACTAGCAGACAAAATTCGCCGCAGCAAGCGTTTGCCAGAAATAATAGTAGCAATTAAATTTTGGTACTTGGAAAATATCATAAGTTATTGGCAGTTGCTGTAAAGTGGCGAAAAAGCGTGCAAGACAAGACTCAGTTTATCAGCAAATGTCGGCAAATGCTGGTGAGTGAGTTAAATTGGTTTTTGACAAACTATTTTAATGCACTTAATGATTGATTTGCTTGACGTACTCGCCCAAACGCCGGCTGCTGATGTTTCCGGGCCTGCTCCAAATGATATCTTGCAGGCAATCGTTTTAGGCATTGTCCAAGGATTAACAGAATTTTTGCCCATCAGCAGCAGCGCTCATTTGAAAGTCGTGCCACTTGCTCTAGGCTGGCCCGATCGCGGTGTTGCTTACACTGCCATAATTCAATTGGGCAGTATTCTGGCAGTGCTGTTATATTTCTGGAAAGACTTGACAACTATAGCGATTGGTGCATTCCAATCTATTAGGCGCTCTGACTACGATTCCCAAGAATTTCGGATGGCGCTGGGGATTGGTTTGGGAACATTACCGATTATCTTTTTTGGGCTGTTAATCAAAATACTGGTTAAAGATTTTGACAAATCGCCATTGCGGAGTTTAGGTGCGATCGCAATTGCTTCGATTTTCATGTCCCTACTGTTAGCAATCGCCGAAAAAACTGGCAAGCGCGATCGCGATTATGAAAAGTTAGATGTCAAAGATGGCATCATCATGGGATTGGCTCAAGCAATGGCAATAATTCCTGGTGTTTCGCGATCGGGTTCTACGCTAACAGCAGGATTATTCCTCGGATTGGAAAGAGGGGCGGCTGCGAGGTTTTCTTTCTTGTTAGGAATTCCGGCAATTACTCTGGCTGGTTTGGTCGAATTGAAGGGTGCTTTGGGTGAAGGGTTAGGCGAAGCTGGAGTCGTAGCTTTGATAGTTGGAACAGTTTCAGCCTTTATATTTTCCTATATTTCGATCGCCTGGTTGATGAAGTTTCTGCAAACTCAGAATACCTGGATTTTTGTCTGGTATCGACTAGCCTTTGGTGTGGCGATTTTGACCGCACTTGCAGGTGGTGCATTGAAAAATCCTTCATCATTATAACAGGCAAGATGCCTGTTCCACAAGAAGTAATATCAACTCCGGTTACACCGGAATGATATAGAGGACACGGCAATGCCGTGTCCCTACCCAAAATAATATTGTAGGACACGGCACTGCCGTCTCCTAATTTCGGCGACCCAAAATAACATTGTAGGGACACGGCACTGCCGTCTCCTAATTTCCTCAAAATAACATTGTAGGGACACGGCACTGCCGTCTCCTAATTTCCGCTACCCAAATCTAAGCTAGCCATAGAGGATGTATAATGCTCAAAAATAGCGATCGCCAAAATGCACAATTAGCCCTGATTATGCTAGTACCCGCTTCTAGCATTGGTGTCGCAATATCCTTATTTATTGCTCCCGGAACCATCGGAACCATAGTGTCAGTATTGTGCGGACTTTGGTTGCTAGTCTTACCAATTGCCTGGTCTGTTTTGCGAGATCGCTACCAACTGCATTTATCCCTACCGAAACATCAAGAATTGTTGGTAGGCGTGATTTTGGGACTATTAATGTTCGTGATTATTATAGGTACTTACTGGCTTTTCGGTCAGCACTGGATTGATGCGGCTGATGCCAAATCAAAGGTGCAACAAATGGGGCTGAGCAATCCGACTATTTTATTGATTGTTCAAGCATATTTTGTCTTAATTAACTCATTGATTGAAGAATTTATTTGGCGCTGGTTTGTCTACAAAAAGTGCGAGATTCTGATACCTGGAAAAGCAGCAATATTTCTAAGCGCACTGTTTTTTACATTCCATCATATCATTGTTTTAGCAGCTTATACCGACTGGCGCGGGGTGATTTTAGGCTCATTAGCTGTATTCGCAGCCGGGGCAATTTGGTCGTGGTGTTATCTCACCTATCGTTCACTTTGGGCGAGTTACATCAGTCATGCGATCGCAGATTTAGCCCTGTCAATCATTGCTTGGAAAACACTCTTTAACTAGCTAAAGTATGATAAATGTATTTGAGGCTACAGATTTATCAAGTATTAACCATTACACAAGAGACAGTATGCAAATTATGACCAAGAGCAATTTGGTCACCAGCCACTGGGTTCATCTACCAGAGCGGTGTAAAATTTAAAATCTAAAATCCCATGACAAACTCTAACGGAGAACTCAAGCCTACCCTAGGATTGGTAGGCATTACGATTAACGCGATGGCGCTGATTGCTCCCGGCGCTTTTCTGTGGACGACTTACCAACTGCAATCCCCCCCGGATTCGGCTAAAAATATGTGGGCTGCGATCGCCCTAGCAACCTGTATTGCCCTACTAACCGCCAGTTGCTATGCAACGCTTTCTAAAGCTTACCCTGAAGCGGGTGCGGGCAGTTCCTACTACTATGCCGAAGCAGCAATCTTAGCAAAAGAAGAGCACAAACACTTTCGTTTGGCGCGTTTGGCAAAGTTTGTCACTGGCTGGGCTGCACATTTGTATTACTGGGTTTATCCCGGAATTATGATTAGCTTTATGGGAACGCTTGTCGTTTACATCGGGCAGTTGTTTAACGCTGATTTTGCAACGGATTGGTTCAGCAAAGCCTTAATTTGTTTTATCTTTACTGGGTTGGTAGGCTTTATTGCCCTCCAAGGCGTTACCGGTTCGACGCTGATTAATATCATCATCAACATTGTGCAAATTAGCTCTCTCACCTTCCTGGGATTGTTGATGATTATTTACCGATTAGGTCATCC
>JAYTZD010000523.1:0-5331 GCA_043742065.1 Oscillatoriales bacterium | reverse complement strand
GTAGGGACACGGCACTGCCGTCTCCTCATTGCCGTAGGGACACGGCACTGCCGTCTCCTCATTGCCGTAGGGACACGGCACTGCCGTCTCCTCGGTATTATAAGGAGTGCAACCAGAATTGATACTGGGTTTATGATCTACATTCAATATTCCCGTAGGGACACGGCACTGCCGTCTCCTCGGTATTATAAGGAGTGCAACCAGAATTGATACAGCGATGGGGGCAACCACGGGGGGATTGCCCCTACAAAGAATGAAACAGCCCTGGGGTTCTGGGTATTAGTTGTTTCGAGGTTGGCTGACTAACGGAATATTCCCTTAAAAAACCACCCAACAAATAGCCCGATACCAAAAGCTGCTATTTGACCACTAGAGACAAAATGGTTCCAAGACTTCTGAAAATTAGTAAAAATCTCATAGCTCTGACCCAAAATTGGTGTCAAACCTAAATGAGACTTCAAAACTAACAAATGAACAGCATCATTCAAATTAAATGAGCCAATCAATCCAACCGTTGTTTCAATCATAAAATTAACTATCATGGTGATTTTCTTCTGTAGCAGGTGTTACTCTCAACACAACCAGTGTCATGTCATCTCCATTCTGGTTGCCGAAGCCGATAAACTGGTGAACTCGATCGAACAAATAGTTCAAAATTTCTTCAGACTTCTGATAATTATGACAAGCCCACTGAAAAGCCTCAGTCAAACTGTCCTCATCAAAACGATCGCCTACTTGATTCGCAGCATCTGTAAAACCATCGGTGTAGTAAATGATAGTATCTCCCGGCTGCAATTTTACCTGTGCCTCTTGGTAACGCGAATCAGCATCCAAGCCAATTAACATCCCTTCGAGAGTATCCAACCGCTCAATAGAATTAGTTGCGGCTTGCCAAAGCAAAGGCGGGTGGTGAGCAGCATTACTGTAAGAAAGAATGCGCGTTTTCGGGTCATACTCCGAATAAAACAGAGTCACAAAACGGTGGGAATTTTCCAAATCCGCGTGCATTACCCGATTTAAATGTTGCAGAATCCTTGCAGGCGAATGACGGTTCAAAACCTCTGCCCGCAGCATACCCCGTGTCATCGTCATCAACAGACCGGCCGGCACACCTTTGCCCATCACATCGCCGATTACAATGCTCCAGCGACCCTTGTCAATTCTTGACTTGAGATTTTTGATCAGGGATGGGGGGTGTTCCCCTTCATCTTCCTTACCTATAGGGTCATAGTCGGCGGGAATAAAATCATAATAATCTCCACCAACTCTGCTAGCTGGTTGACAACGGGCTGCCACATCCAGACCTGGAATTTTCGGGCAGCTACGGGGTAGCAGTCGCACTTGAATTTCAGCGCCAATTTCTAACTCTCTGTCTAAGCGCTCTTTTTCTGCCAACTTAGCATTCAGCTCATCTTTGGCGATCGCAACTGCGGTTTGATCAGCCACCAACCGGACTAATTTCTGTCTCCCAGGCGTGAACAAATATTGCGGGTCACTGCTAAAAACATAAAGCCGTCCCCGTTCCAAATTATTCAGTAAAATGGGCGCACCAAACAAGTGAACATCCGGGCCCAAAAAGCGACTAACTTGAATGTCAAGATGAGAAGTTTGCTCGGAATTTCCTGACATAAAATCTGCCCCGGTTCCCACACCTGTTGTCACTTGCTTCGTGGCAATTTCCAGTGCTTTTCGCATATCTTGACACTGCTGTCCTGCTTGACAGTGTAACTGTTGGAATCTGACTTGACCATTGGGCTTGAACAGCACCAAAGCTCCTCCGTCAGCGTCGGTAATCCGAGTGGCGACTAAAGGAACCAACTCCAAAAATTGATTGAGATTATTAAAAGTCCGCAGGGCAAATCCCAGGGAACTCAACATATCTTGAACATTGTGCTGATATCGGTGCAAACGCGCCACCAGTTCTTTGAGCGCGAAGACTGGCGTCACGTCGATGGAATTCCGACCAGAAGGGCGGTCAGCAGGTTGAGGTGAGGGGCGAGGCAAAGGCACAGCAGTCATTCAATTTTGGATTTTGGATTTTGGATTTTGGATTGTCCCCACGGATGAATCCAGGGGCTGGCAAATTTGGGATTTTAGATTTTGGATGAGATTTTAGATTCAAGGATTTTAATTGATCTTAGTCCTGAGATTGCGATCCCGTGTCTCCCACCCAAAACTGGGACAGCTAAAGATACCTCTCAATCTAAAATCTAAAATCTAGAATCTAAAATCGAGCAGGGCTTCAACAAATTCGTAGCTAGAAAACGGGCGTAGGTCTTCGATGCTTTCACCGACTCCGATAAAGCGGATTGGTAGCCCTAATTGCTGCACCACTGCTAGAGCAACACCACCTTTAGCAGATCCGTCGAGTTTTGTCAATACTACTCCACTTAATTTTGCGGCTTCTGCGAAAACTTCGGCCTGTCGCAAACCATTTTGACCCAGTGTTGCATCCAAAACCAGTAGAGATTCTACGGTAGCACCAGGGGCTTTTTTGTCTATGATGCGACGGATTTTGCTGAGTTCGTCCATCAGGTTTTTTTTGTTTTGCAGACGGCCGGCGGTGTCTACGATCAGGAGTTCTGTATCTCTGGCTTGGGCTGCGGTGATCGCATCAAACACCACAGCGGCCGGATCGGTATTTTTCCCTGGATTGGCAATAATTTCGACACCACTGCGTGCTCCCCAAACTTTCACTTGTTCGACGGCGGCGGCCCGGAAAGTGTCGGCGGCACCAATTAGAGTTTTGTAGCCTGATTTTTGGGCTATGTGGGCAAGTTTGCCGATCGTCGTTGTTTTGCCAGCGCCATTAACTCCTACAATCAACCAGATATTAAAGGTGTCTTTTTCTGGGGCAAAATTCAGGCTATAAGCGGGATTGCCGATCGCACTTTCGGAACAAGGTGCATCGAGAATATCGCGCAAAATGGTTTTGAGGTAGGCTAAGGCCTCTTCTGGCGGTAGCACTTCTTCTCTGAGTCTGGCTTGGAGACGACTAATAATGATGTCGGTGGCTGCGACTCCCACATCGGCTTGTAGCAGTAAAGTCTCAATTTCTGCTACGGCGTCTTCATTGAGCGGGCCTTGACCAACGATCGCCTTAAGTCGATTAATTAAGCTACGACGGGTTCTTTCTAAACCTTTTCGCAGCTTTTGCAACCAGGTGATTTCTTCGACGGATACTTGATCCGGGCGGCGGCCTTGACTAGCGAGGATTTCTGATGACCACAGGAAGCCTTCATCAAAGGCAAAACCGGGAATTTCTTCGATAATGGCGGCTCTAGCGGCTGCTGCTGCGATTACCTCTGGTTCTTCGATGGCGGTTTCTTTGAGGCGTTCGATGCGTTCTAGGCGATCGGCCTGAGCTCTAGCCCAAAATGGTAGCGCTTCTGCTGGTTCGGCTTCGACCTCTGTGACAGTCGGCTCTTCGTCTGATTCCATCGATGCGGAATCGGCAACGAAGATTGCAGGTTCGGCAATTTCTGTAGTTTCTATGGCAACTTCTAATTGCTGAGTTATCGGTTCAAGAATTGCGATCGATTCTGCGTCGATTGTTTCAACAATTTCGGGTTCAGAAATTTCCGATGTTTCTGTAACAACTTGTGGTATTGGTTCAGGAATTGCGATCGGATCAATTGCTTCCACAGCATCTGATTCCACAACATCTGTTTCGGCTGCTGGAACTTCAGTTTCTGCTGTCTTGGCAATTTCTGTTTCAGGTTTTTGCTGTTTTTGAATATTTTTATAAGCAGCTTTCGCCCAATTCAAATAATCCTCTGCTATGGCGGGGGAACTTGGATCTACTGCATCTGTTTGAGGCTCAACGGGCGCGGATTCTGTTGGTGACTCTTCTTGGGGCTGTTCGGGAGTATTTTCTTGTTCAGAAGATCCGCTTTCACTGTACTGGCGACGAAACCAATTAAAAACCATAAAATTAAAAATGGGAATAGGGAATAGGGAAGAAGGAATAGGGAATAGGGAAGAAGGAATAGGGAATTGGGAAGAAGGAATAGGGAATTGGGAAGGATGATTAATCACTAATCATTAATGACTAATGACTAATGACTAATGACTAATGACTACTGACTACTGACTAATGACTAACTGGTTGTGCATTAATGCGATCGACAACTCGGCGTAAAACTCCGTTGATAAACCGATATCCTTCCTCGCCACTGTAGCGTTTTGCCAGTTGGACAGCTTCATTGACACCGACTTGTTCGGGTAAACCGAGATATAGAATTTCAGCGATCGCAATTCTCATAATATCTCGATCGATCCTAGGCAAACGTTCTATTTGCCAATCCACAAGGGCTTCTTTGAGTAATTCATCAATTTCAGGACGATTAGCACTGACTTTTGCCATAATTTGCAAAGCATAGGTGCGGACATCTTGCTGGTTAGCTAGCTGAATGATTTCTGGAAACTCCATAGCTGAACCGAGACGGTTAATCGCCGTTTGGGTAAGTTCCACAGCTTCGCGCACCATTGCCCTAGCGCTTTCCACATCGGCGGCGCGGATTTCGCTGGAGAGAAGCTTGTCGCTACCACGCTGGACTTCCGAGGCTGCGGTTTCTAGGGATTCTTGAACTTCTGTTGTCAGAGTGCGGATGGCCGCGAGGACGACATCTTGCAGTTTCTTGGCCTCTAAGAGTTCTGGATTAGATGGGAGTTGGCTGATGCCGAGGAGTGCGAGTTCGCGTGCGGTTTCGCGGGCTTTTTTCATATTTTTTAGATAGAAATTGGGAATTTAGGAATTTAGGAATTGTTGAGATTGTTTAGAGGCTAATTAATAGCATAGACTTGGACTTTAGCAGAAAAACTGCTAAAAAACCCGCCCTCATTCACGATTTCGATGTGGGCAGGTTTTGTGCAAGATTGATGATGTGTTGTGACAGTCACCAAGGCGCTTTGGACACTTCGACTACGCTCAGTGACCAGAAGTATCCTAACCATCTTGGCGGTTGCTATAGTTTAATCTTCTTCCACTGGAACAGGATGATATCTCGCATCCGGCATTAGGGGCTCAAGTTTTGTCCCCTTGGTGTTTTCCGCCGTTACTATAGCTGAGTTGTTGGGGTTGACGATGCCGCCGGAGATGATGACTTTAAAGGCATCTTCGATCGACATTGAAAGATTAACCACATCTGCTTCTGGGACAATAGCGTACCATCCGGTGGTGGGATTGGGAGTAGTGGGGATGAAAATGCCGATCGGACTTTCCCCAGAAAGATGAGGTGGAATGTCATTACTCTCGATCGTACCAGTCACAAAAGCCAAAGTCCAGATTCCGCGCCGAGGATACTCTACCAAAACCACACGGCGAAATTT
>JAYTZD010000522.1:0-10673 GCA_043742065.1 Oscillatoriales bacterium | reverse complement strand
GGCTAATCGATCCCCTTGTATTTTACGGTCAACCTTGGCTGTTCACCGCCTACCACAACACCCCTGTTGCTTTCACTCCCGACACATTACCAGCGATCGACCTAATACTGATTTCCCAAGGCTTAGACGACCACTGTCACAGACCAACACTCGAAAAGCTCGATCGGACAATTCCGGCGATCGCATCTCCTACCGCCGCCAAAGTCCTCAGCAGTTTAGGCTACAGCAACATCACATCTTTGACAAATTGGCAAGAGTCTAATTTCAAACAAAAATTACAAATAACCGCCATTCCCGGAGCCGAAATCCAGCCCGGACAAGAAGAAAACGGCTACTTACTCAAAGACTTAAACAGTGGCGAAACACTTTACTACGAACCGCACTTACCACCATTAGAAAAAGTTAAACAGAAAATAGAAACAGTAGACGTCGCGATCGCCCCCATCATCGGTCAAATCTTCCCATTCCTCGGACAAATCATCATGGGCCCATCTCAAGCCCTCAGCCTCGCTCAAACCCTAAAACCTCGGTTTTTTGTACCCACAACTATGGGAGACATCAGAGCCACAGGCATTTTACCGATGTTTGTGCGAACAGTTGGTAGTGTTCCCGAATTTCGCGATTTACTCACAAAATCGGGACTTGCTACCCAACTCCTCGAACCCGAACCAGGACAAACCTTGGAGATTTTAGCATCGGAATGATAGAGGAGACGGCAATGCCGTGTCCCTACCCAAAATAACATTGTAGGGACACGGCATTGCCGTCTCCTCATTTAGGACACGGCAATGCCGTGTCCCTACGGGGATTGATCGATCTTAATCCCAAACCCCAAATTATCTCGGAGGTCTTCGGTTGCGTAAAAACTCAGGAATATCCAAGCCGAAATCCTGTTTCGGTTTACTATCCTGCGTCTGCTGAGCTGGAGTCACCTGAACAGTAGCAGCCCGCCAAGGAGCATTAGCATTTTGCGTTCTACTCACCGGCTGCTGTCCTAGAATTTCCCCAGAAAAACCAGTAGCAATCACCGTAATCTTGATTTCGCCCTGAAGTCGCTCGTCAATCACCGCTCCAAAAATAATATTGGCATTCGGATCGACCACTTCATAAATAGTCTCAGCCGCCGCATTCACCTCATGCAGCGTCATGTCAGTACCGCCAGTAATGTTGAACACAACACCTCTAGCGCCCTCTATAGACGAAGCCTCCAGCAAAGGCGAAGAAATCGCCTGCATCGCCGCTTCCCTAGCCCGTGACTTGCCAGAACCCACGCCAATACCCATAAGGGCCGAACCTGCATCCGCCATGACTGCTCGCACGTCAGCAAAGTCAACGTTTACCAAACCAGGAATGGTAATAATGTCCGAAATACCCTGAACCCCTTGGCGCAAAATATCGTCAGCAACTCGGAAAGCCTCTTGCACAGGCATTTGTTCGGAAATCACCGACAACAGCTTGTCGTTGGGAATCACGATCAGCGTATCCACTCGGCTTTTCAACTCTGCGATACCTTCCTCAGCTTGACTGGTGCGCCGCCGCCCCTCAAAAGTAAAAGGTCGCGTGACTATACCTACAGTCAAAGCGCCCATTTCCTTAGCCACCTCAGCCACAATCGGAGCCGCGCCCGTGCCCGTACCGCCGCCCATACCTGCGGTGATAAACACCAAGTCTGCACCGTTTAAGGCACTAGCAACTTCGTCGCGAGATTCTTCAGCAGCCTTTTGTCCGATCGCCGGATTGCCTCCAGCACCTAAACCGCGCGTCAACTTTTGTCCGACTTGCAAGCGTTTAGGGGCATTTGATAAAACTAGAGCTTGGGAATCGGTATTCACACACCAAAACTCTACGCCAGAAACCTCGCTAGCAATCATGCGGTTAACGGCGTTGCCCCCACCTCCACCGACGCCAATTACTTTGATTTTGGCTGCACTACTGGGCATGATGTCTTTGGGATTGACCATAGGATCCATATCAATACTATTTACGTTTACATAACCAGACTTGCGTCCAAAGGGATTGGTGGAATCGTAAGCCACCGGAAAATTTTTGACTTCTTCCGAAGGGGGACTGTCTTCGCCAGACCCTTGTCTATTATTAAACGTCATTGGGTTGGGGATGGTAAATTACAGCTTGTTAGCTAAGCACCAATTCACAATCAACTATAGGCTATGTTGCCCTAAAAAATAGTTCAAGGAAGGCTCAATTCTCGGACCGAGTTGGTACGGGAGTAGAGTTATCAGGACTGCTGGGGATTTCCGGCTGGTGGACAATGGGAGAATCTGGATTTTTTAAGTCAATGTATGCAATTTTGCTTGAATCTAGCTGTTTTGGCAATTGTCGCATCCTGTTTAGAACTTTCAGTTGCTCGATCGTCCTGGAACTCGGCGGGCCCAGATGTACAGTACCAATCTCTGTTTTCAAAATCAAGTTGTTCGGGTTTTGCCAATCTATTTCAAAAACTTTCACCGTCAGATCCCTCAACCCTTGGTAGAATTTGGGCCATTCGGCGCGATAAAGTTTCAAGTCTCCGATCACTTTTAAAGTTGGCAAAGAACGCTGAGACTGTGTTTCCTGGCTATTGTTAGCCAGGGAGCTATTTTGTGATTGTTTGTCAGTGGTATAGCTGTCAAACGGCATCCAACCACCCTTAGCATCCAGCCACCCAACTTTTTGCTTGTCGGTCTTGCGACCAACCACCGTAATCGGTTGCGCGATCGCCACTGGTAGCCGTTCTGCCACTTCTACCGTCAAACTCGGCGGAAATAGGTTGCGAGTCACCTTGGCTTTGGCGATCGGGCCCGTTGCCTCCAGCTTAGAAGCCAGGGCTTGTGGTTGAATCCCCCACAGAGACTGTGGGTACGAAAGTGGCATCAAAGACCGCACCGCTTTGTCTGACAGCCAATGATTGCCCTCTACCTGCACTTGTTCCGATCGGGCAATCAACCAAGTCGGCTGGGCAATCCACCACAATAAACCCCCAGCCATCCCACTTGCTGCCAGCATTTGCCACACAACAGTAGCCAATCGAGCGCGCCGAATCCGCTGCAACTGTTGACGCCTGCGACCTAACTCTGTTTCTGAGACTGATGCAAAATTAGCCATTGACCTCTCGACAATTTGGTAACTATGAATTATAGATAACTTAAAACTTTTTGATTTTTTTCAAGCAGCCGCCGTATACCCTACCATTTAAGCAGATCCCCGTAAAATTACCCAAATTGATCGCCAGCTCAGTAATATCACTGATCCCATTAAAAAATTAAAAACTACTGAATTATTCAGAATTCAATTACAGGGAAGCCGATTAGCCGACAGAGGTTGTTTGGCCATTGAGGGCATTACCCCACAGGGCAAAACGCGAAAATTCAAACTACACTAAGATTTGAAAGTATAAACTTTCTATGAAATTTTTTAACTTTAGTTAGCTTAAATTGTGATCGCACTGGAATTAGACAGATTCTATAAAGCCTGCAACCCGAGTAAGACCCTTGTCGCCGGCGACCCAGGAGATTATCAATACTACATCGATTTTGCTTCAGTACGTGGTGGCAAAATCATTGAATCTTTGCAGCGGACAATTACCCGTATCTCCCCTGACCAGCCAACTTGTCAGCTATTTACAGGACATATCGGATGTGGCAAATCGACTGAATTGTTTAGACTCAAAGCTGAGCTAGAACAAGATGGTTTTCACGTCGTTTACTTCGAGTCTTCTCAGGATTTAGACATGGGAGACGTGGACATCAGCGATATTTTGCTGAGCATTGCCCGCCAAGTTAGCGAAACGATGGAGTCAGCTAAAATTAAACTCAGACCGAGTTATTTTAAGAATTTGTTTGCAGAAGTTGCAGAGTTTTTGCAGACTCCCATCGATTTGTCAGCCGAAGCAGAGTTATCTGTAGGCATTGCTAGAGTTACTGCTAAAACGAAAGACTCTCCCAAACTGCGATCGCAACTTAGGCAATATCTCGAACCCCGCACTAACAGCATCTTGCAGTCAATTAACGAAGAACTCCTGGACGTCGCCAACCTCGAACTCAAACGCCAAGGCAAAAAAGGACTCGCAGTAATTGTTGACAACCTCGATCGCCTCGACGGAGGTCTCAAACCCAGCGGACGAACTCAGCCAGAATACCTGTTTTTAGACCGTGGCGAACAGTTGAAAAAACTCAATTGCCATGTTGTCTACACGATTCCTCTGACTTTAATTTTTTCCAACGACTTCGGTAGACTCGCCAGTCGATTTGGAGTCAAACCCAAGGTAATGCCGATGGTACCAGTGCAAATTCGATCGGGGGAAGACCACACCGAAGGAATGGCACTATTACGTCAGCTAGTATTGGCTAGAGCTTTCCCCAATGTTCCTCCTCCCCAACGCCTCGATTTGATTTCCAAAGTATTTGATTCTCCTGAAACATTAGACAGACTCTGCCGCATTAGTGGTGGTCATGTCCGCAATCTACTCATGCTTTTGTATAGTTGTTTGCAGCACGAAGACCCGCCTTTTACTCGCGAGTGTTTAGAAAGTGTGATTCAAGAATACCGCGATGACTTGTTGGGTGCTGTCAATGATCTGGAATGGGAATTGCTGTTTCAAGTCGTAACCCGACAAACCGTGACTGGTGAAGAAGAGTCTCAGATTTTGTTGCGAAGTATGTTTGTCTTTGAATATCGCGATCCAGAAGGTCGATGGTTTGGGATCAATCCAGCCTTAGCAGAAACGAGGAAATATAAGGAGTGGCAGCAGCGCGTTCAGCCAGCATAGTTTTGGCATAATTAATCAGTAGAACAAGCAGTCAGTATTTTTTTGCTGACTGCTTTCTAATGCTGTACGAAATATTGGCAAAAATCAGACGTTCCATGTCAGACCCCCTAGGGCTACTTTTACCTATTGCTTTTAACCTCACAAAGTCTCATCCCCTATTTTAAAGAAAATTTTCGTGCTGTTTGGCTGAGTTCCTGCTACAGATAATTCTGATTTTTTACCAATATCTAACTCCCACTATTTTCAAATCAGGTCTGGTTAAATAGTTATCATACTTTTGTTCGACTATGCCCTAGACTCTATACCCTATGGTCTCGCCCCCCTAAGCCCATACATGATTTATGAACAATTAACCGGACTTGATATCATAGGTTTAAAAGCTAGCTATTTATGGGGTATATTAATTTATCTGTATCTCAGTAAAAAAAATATTAATTTTGAATTAAAATTCGCATATAAGTCTCGCTTCCTATTAGAATGAGAGATATGATATGTTTGTATTGAACTAGCGTGAATATATCTGTATTGATAGGGAAAATCCGAGAAGTTACTTAGATGTAAAAGTATAAAGTCCTTGACCGGGATCAGTGTATATAAGTAGAGACAGTTTCAGTCAACACTAGGTTGTTTATTTCCGCAAATGGGGCATACGCATGACAGACATGATTAAATTACGAGAAACTGCCAGCTACAATGAGCGATCGCTCAAAACGCTAGTACGGTCGATCGCGATGTCTCAACAGCAATTCTCCCTAATCTTGGTGCGCTGCAACTACGAACACTTGCGGCACCAAATGGTCAAGCGACTGCGAGAAATGTCCCCACTCCCAATTCAAGATTTAGTTCTGTCAGTAGGAGTCAAGACCCTCTACACTACCTTGCAAGCCAGCACCCAAAACAGCGAATTACATTCTGGGGCTGGGTTCTCCGCTTTGATGGTATTCGGTTTAGAGACGGTAGTGGCGATCGACGAAGTGATGGCCTCTACCAATCAAGTGCGAGACGAGTTTCGCAAAAACTTTTCCTGTCCAGTGGTTTTGTGGGTGACAGATGACATCGTTACGAAAATGATCCGTCTAGCCCCCGATTTCAAGAGTTGGGCCGCCGCCACAATCAAATTTGAGATGGCCGTTGACGAATTGATTCATTTCCTCTCTCAGCGCGCGGACTCCATATTTCGAGTAGGTGAACTGAGCCCACAATTGGGAAACAGTACCGTCGCCACCAGGTCGAGTTTTGGCACTTACTACGAAACCGATGCTGAAAAACGTGTTCTAGAGCGCGAAATTAGCCCCGGCGAACCTTTTCTCACAATGAGTCCTCGATCGCCCCAGAACTCTCAACCATCCAATAATATCCAATCCTATTCGCCCTTGAGTCCCGGTAATAACCTCGATTTGGCGATCGGTTCCTTGTCGCGCCGAGAACTAGAACTAGCCTTAAGAGACTTGCAAAATCGTGACCAAGCATTAGAACCCGCCCTCGAAGCCAGCCTGCAATTCGTTCTCGGTAGAGATTACTACGTCAGCGATCAAACCGAAACTGCTTTGATCCACTACCAACAAAGCTTAGTATTTTGGCAGCAACAAACGGGGAATTGGGAACTCGCCAACTGGGAAAACTCCGACACACAGAACCTTTCCTGCACCTTGTCGAATCCCGTCCCGAATATCCTCTGCTTAGAGAGAGAGGGTATAGTGCTGTTTCACATCGCCCTATGTCACCGCTTACAAGCAGCCCGAAATCCAGTAGCCAATCGGCACCACTGGGAGCAAGCCTGGATTAGCCTCGAACAGGCGAGAAATGCCTTCTCCCTAGCCGAACGTCCCGAATTAGTTGCTGAAGTAACAGCACATCTCGGACAAGTATTACAACGCCTGAAAGCTTGGGAAGAGTTGCAAGCATTGGCAGAAAGTTCTTTGCAGTTGCACTTCACCTATGGTACTCCCAGCCAGCTAGCTCAAGATTACGGATTTTTGGCAGAAGTAGCCCTGCAACAGTCGAGGTGGAGTCAAGCCCGACAGCTAGCCGAATTAGCTTTAGCGATACTGGATCAAACCCCTAACGATTTGAGATTGCTGATTGAAGATTTAAGACTGGGGTTTGCGGGGAATTATCCAGAATTTGTTGGTACTAACGAGTCGATTAACGATCCAAAATCTAAAATCCAGCATCCCAAATCCGATCGCAGTTCCTATCTATTACTACTAGCGCAAAGTTTGCGACAACTGGGACAGTGGGAAGCAGCCGTTCATTCCTTGGAGTTGGCTCAAAGTCAAAGTGAGCCGAAATATGACCCCCGACTTTACATTGATATTTTGACGGAACTGCAAGCGGTGTATTTTGAGCAGGGAGAGTATCTGAAGGCTTTTCGGATTAAAAAAACCCAAAGGTCGATCGAGTATCAATACGGATTCAGAGCCTTCATCGGAGCCAGTCAATTGCAGCAACAGCGACAAGCAGTCAATCCATCGAGTCCCTCAGCCCAAAATCAAGCAGCAATTGCAGCGGAAATGACCGCCTATTCTCGCCAGAAAGATATCAATAATTTGCTGGAAAGAATTAGCCGGGATGACCATAAATTAACGATTATCCACGGGCCGAGCGGAGTTGGTAAAAGTTCTCTAGTCAATGCTGGATTAGTACCAGCCTTGAAAAATATTACTCCGGGCGCGCGGGATACTTTGACCGTATTAGTCAAAGTTTATAGTGATTGGCTGGGAGAATTGGAAAATGCGTTAAATGTAGCACTGTACGACAAACAAGCCGAGGAAGATCGAAAATTAAGGGCAAAAGGAGTACAAGAAACTAACCAAAAAAGTTGCTCAATTATACAAAGCTATAACTCGGAAAATTCATCTTTTATTATAGAACAATTACGAGAAAATTCCCAGAATAATTTATTGACGATTCTGATATTTGACCAGTTTGAAGAATTTTTCTTTGTTTCAACATCAGTGGCTCAAAGGCAACTTTTTTATAATTTTTTACGTTTATTTTTGAATCTGCCTTATGTGAAAGTAATTCTGTGCTTGCGAGAAGATTACTTGCACTATTTACTCGACTGCGATCGTTTTCCCAATCTGGATGCTATCAACAATAATATTCTCGACAAAAGCATCCGCTACCAACTGCGAAGTTTTTCGATTAAAGACGCGCGGGCGGTGATCGGACACTTGACAGAACGGGCAGAATTTTACTTGGAACCGGAACTGATTAATGCTTTTGTCGAAGATTTAGCAGACGATCTGAAAGAAGTGCGACCGATCGAATTGCAGGTAGTGGGAGCGCAACTGCAAGAAGAAAACATTACGACTATAGCACAATACCAGCAGTTGGGCGATAATCCCAAAG
Source organism: Oscillatoriales bacterium (assembly GCA_043742065.1). Lineage (GTDB taxonomy): Bacteria > Cyanobacteriota > Cyanobacteriia > Cyanobacteriales > Microcoleaceae > Microcoleus. The sequence goes on along the minus strand of JAYTZD010000522.1, from coordinate 2,554 downwards.
CAGAATTAGTCAAGAGATCCCTCGAACGAGTAATTTCGGATTGCGGGCCGGTCAACGAAGACGCAGCTTGGAAAATCTTATTTTCCCTGACAGATGAAAGAGGTGTCAGGCTGATCAAAACTAAACATGAACTCTCATTAGTTACAGGCGTACAGCCCGCAGATACGGGGGAACTGGATTTATCTGCGATCGGCAAAATCAGCCGAATTTCGCTACACCTAAAAATCGCCAAAAACTCAGAAGTAGAAACCCAAAAAACCGATAGCCTCGACTTAATTTTAGACATTTTAGTCGGTCATGGTTTGTTGTTTTTACTGCGGGAAGCCCCAGAAGATCGTTATCAATTGGTTCACGACTATCTAGTCCGCCCAATCCGCCAAAGATTCGGCTTAGAAGCCAGACTGTACAAAGCAGAAGCCGACAAAAACATGAGTCAAGCACAACTCTACCGAGCTAATACTTTTCTCAAACAACTCTTGGGATTAGCAGTAATTGGCGTACTGCTGCTAACCAGTTCCACCATCGCCGCCGTCAATTTTTGGTGGCGAGCAGTAGGGCAAAAACAACTAGCTGTCGCTCAAACTCAGCGAGCCGAAATCAGCACCTTAACCGCAGCTTCAGAAGCACTGTATTTCTCAAACAACAAATTTGATGCGATGATGGAAAGTTTGAGAGCAGGGAGACAGTGGAGACAAATGGAACACTCCCAAGAAATACACATTCTCAAGGACACCGAAATTTTGATTTCTGCCGCTCTTCAACAGGCAGTTTATGGAGTCAAAGAACGCAACCGATTGGAGGGACATGGCGATGTCGTTTGGGGTTTGAGTTTTAGTCCGGACGGGCAAACAATTGCCTCCGCCAGTGTCGATAAAACTGTCAAACTTTGGGCGCGTGATGGCAGTTTGCTGGCAACTTTTCAAGGCCACACTAAAAGCGTTTCCAGTGTAGCTTTCAGTCCAGACAATAAAATTATCGCCTCCGCCAGCTTAGATAAAACTGTCAAACTTTGGAAAACCAACGGCACTTTGCTGGCGACATTAACAGGCCACACCAACAACGTTAATAGTGTCACTTTTAGCTCCGATGGTCAAACGATCGCCTCCGCAAGCTTAGACAAAACTGTCAAACTCTGGAAAACCGACGGTACGTTGCTGCGAACGATCGAACAACCAGCCCCCGTAAATTGGGTCAGCCTCAGTCGCAACGGTCAAATGATCGCGGTGGCCAGCGATGACGGTACCGTCAAACTGTGGAGCTCCGACGGTAGGCTAATCGCTAATTTGTGGCACAGCGAAAACAAAAAACCTTCTAAAGTTTACACCGTTAGTTTTTCTCCCGACGGTCAAACCCTGGCTTCTGGGGGCGAGGACAACACAGTGAAAATCTGGAACGTCGCCGCACTGCAAAACAATGCACTGCAAAACAATATGCAACTCAATTCACCTGATGCCATGAATGTCTTGCTGGTAAAAACTTTGCGGGGACATAGCAAATGGGTATTTGGTGTCAGTTTCTCCCCCGATGGTCAAACCCTGGCTTCTGGAAGTGCCGATGGAACTGTCAAACTGTGGAGTCTGGCTGGTGGCGATCGACAAAACCCGCTAAATACCAGCAACCTCAAACCTTCGGATCAATTGTTGAGAACCTTTGAAGGACACGCCGATCGAGTTACTCAAGTCAGTTTTAGCCCAGATGGCAAAACCCTCGCTTCCTCAAGTTTTGACAAAACAGTCAGACTGTGGCGACTCGACGACGCACCTCTCAAAACCCTCAACGGACACAAAAACCGCGTCCAAAGCGTTACTTTCAGCCCCGATGGGCAAAGATTGGCTTCTGCTTCTGTGGACAAAACCATCAAACTCTGGAGTCGTACCGGGGTGTTGCTGGAAACCTTGGAGGGACACACTGACAGAGTAACCAGTGTCAGTTTCAGTCCCGATGGCTTGCTGTTGGCTTCTGGAAGTTACGACAAGACGGCCAAAATCTGGAGTTTGAAAGAAGATGGCATCAGTAATATTTTACCTTGTCCTTCGGCTCCACTATTCCCGTGTTCTCCTTCTGTGCTGTTGACTCTGGATGGCCACAGCGACAGGGTGACTAGCGTTAGTTTTAGCCCCGACAGCGAGATGATTGCTTCAGCGAGTAAGGATAAAACTGTTAAACTCTGGACCAGAAATGGCAGGTTGATTAAAACTTTGACGGGACACAAAAGCTGGGTGACTAGCGTTACTTTCAGTCCCGACGGTTCGATGCTGGCAACGGCTAGCGATGACGGTACTGTTAAACTCTGGAATCGGGATGGTCGTTTGCTGAGGACTTTTGAGGGAGCTCACAACAGTTTTGTGTTGGGGGTGGCTTTCAGCCCTGACGGCAAAATGCTGGCTTCTGCGGGTTATGACAATTCGGTGAAGTTGTGGAATGTGGACGGGACTTTGGTAGCGACGCTGCTGAAGGGTTCTAGCGACAGTGTGACTAGCGTCAGTTTTAGCCCGGATGGTTTGTTGATTGCTTCGGGTAGTTACGATCGCAAGGTGAAATTGTGGAGTCGCAG
>JAYTZD010000521.1:0-2697 GCA_043742065.1 Oscillatoriales bacterium | reverse complement strand
ATTCTTCGGCTAATTTGCGCTGGGTAATGTCTTCAGCAATCCCGACGATGCGGTAAATTTCTCCTGTTTCGTTGCGGACTGGAAATGCCCGATCGCGCACCCAGCAAACTGAACCGTCCGTTGGCGTAGCCCCCGTAGGCGATCGCACTACTCGATACTCCTCATCATAATCCCCCCGCGCCTGTTTCTCAAAAGCAGCCTTAACGCGATCGCGATCGTCCGAGTGAATAGCATCCCAAAAAGATTCCGGATTTGAGTACAAACTCTCACTACTCCGATGCCATATTTTCTCACAAGCAGGACTCACATAAACTATCTGCTGGTTATGTGGTTCTCTAATCCAAAACACCTCATGAATATTTTCGGCCAACTGGCGAAACCGCTCCTCACTAGCCCGCAACTGCGCCAGCATAGTTTGAAACTCAGTCACATCTTGAACCAGTGAAGCCACCCCGATGATACAGCCATCAGCATCGACCAACGTTGTATTGTACCACTCACAAAGGATAATTTTGCCATCCTTTCTGACGTTTTCGTTAATGCTACTAATGCCTCCTTGATTAGTTAACAAAGTGATAGATAGTTGCCTGACATACTCCTTAGCACTTTCAGGAACTATGAGATCTACTCCGTGCTGTCCGACTGCTTCCAAACGGTTGTATCCAAAAATTCTTTCCGCTGACGGATTCCAGTCCGCCACTTCAAAATTTAGATTCCATTCAATCGCACCCAAAGGAGTTTGATGCAGATGGAGAGCCAGTTTTTGCTGAGATTTTTTCAGAGAGCTAATTAATTGAGTCTTATCTGCGATCGCAGATTCCACCCGATCTTCTAGAGTAGTAAATGACTCTTCCAATTGACTCGCCATCTGATTAAAAGAACGAGCCAAAATACCCACCTCATCCTCCCGCTCCACAGAAGCCATCAAGCGCGTATCTACATCTACCGCCGTCGAGTCCCATTCTCCCCGCGACAAAGCCTCCGCAGCCTTACTGAGGCGCTGAATCGGCACGACAATCCACCTCGAAGTCAGGTAGCCCAGCAACGTCGCCACCACCAAAGCACCCAAACACAACAACACAGTGTAGCGAGTATTCTTGTTAATCCTTTCCATAAAATCGGCTTCAGGAACCGCCACCACAATCAGCCAATCCAGCCCTCTCCCATCAGACAGGGGCGTTACTTGTAGAAATTGCCGTTCCCCATCGATCGCAAAATCTAGCTGATAAGTGCCGTCAACCTTACTCAAATCCCCGAAGTGTTTTGTCAGATAGCGAGCAGTCGATCGAATCAAAGCATTTTTGCTGCTCGTTGCCCTAATCCGTTTTGCCACACCGTTACCAATCACAAATGGCGCTTCTGGAGTAGAATTTGCCACCAATTCTCCCGACCTTTCTAGAATAAAAGTTTGCCCAGATTTACCAATTTGTATACTTCCCAAAAAATGATTGATTTGGGAAAGTAACAGGTCACAACCGACCACTCCAATTAGTTCGCCACGATCGCCATAAACCGGTGCAGCAGCCGTAATCGCCAGTTTTGGTGAATCAAAATAAGTATAAATCTTCGTCCATGCGGGTTTGTTTGCAAGCACTGGTGCTGTATACCAGGGGCGGATGCGGGGGTCATAGTTGGGAGTAATTTGTAATAGCTCGGTTGGTTCTCCCAACTCTGACACCGCATAAGTTTGAAAGCTATAGCCAGTAGATTGGTCTGACTTCAAAACTTGTAATTTACCGTCATCAAGCCGTTCAACTCCAATAAAATCTTTTTGTTCCGAGCCGAATTGAATGTAGCTAATTGTATTAAACGTTTGAATCTGTTTAGAAAAGTAGCGTCGCAAACTAACGGAATCCTGGACATTCAAAATGCCGAGACGGATAGCATCGAGATTTAGCTGATTGACTTGGTGTGGTGTTTCAATATAACTATTAATATGTTGCTGGATACGCGATGTGACTTCTTCCCGCAGTTGTGCAGCCACATCATTGACGGCTATGCGCCCGTTTCGCAGCGACAGCCACCCCGTCAGCCCTACAGCAGCGAAAGTCTGGAGGGCGAAAGGCACAACCAGGATGATCCGAATTGGTACTTTACCCGACATTTTTAAAATCGGGTTGGTCAGATATCTAATTGACATGATGAAGCTAAACTTTTAATAACCCACAACATTTTAGTAAACTGCAACCTGATCAGCCCAGATTTTGAAGTTGAAAGAGTTTTTTCGGGCAATTTGCTGTTAAAAACTCAGATTTTTGCACAGGGATTGGATTTTCAACTTCTGTCTTCGTTATCTTAGCGCGATCGCCCGCTGTTGGAGCACGGACGATGATATTGGTGTCAACTTAAGACTGAAACCCATCATTCGTCACACTTTATAGATTTTAAAGTGGATATCATAAGAATACTAGGATGCAATTACACAGGGATTAATCATGAACACAATTATTGCTACTTTTGGCACTTTTCTGGGACTGAACTCCATGTTAATCGGTCTAACGCCTGCGGTTCTAGCCCAACCAAGACCCCAACTACCGCCACAAAATTCGGAAACTACTTTATCAGGAAATTGGGTTTAAAACCCTGTCCTTGTAGGACGGCTTTGTGTTAGCATATTAATAGGTCGCTGACCTTGGTGACGCAGGCAACAAGTGAAACTCCGTAACACCTAAATATCGATCCATCACTGGTAGCAAC
>JAYTZD010000520.1:0-2698 GCA_043742065.1 Oscillatoriales bacterium | reverse complement strand
TCACTCCCGATTTATCCGAATCAAATCTGTCAAGATATTGTCCAAACTCCCATTAACTTGAATCCGATCGATCTTCTCAGCAATCCGTTCCAAAATTTCCAATTCTTTCAAGCGCAAAGCCACGGGATTATCCTCCATCACCTTCGCAGTATTCAACATACTCCGAGTAGCCGCCGTCTCCTCCCTGCGCCTCACTACATTAGCTTGAGCCGATTTTTCTGCCTCCACAACCTTGCTCAAAATGGCCTTGATTTCACCAGGTAAAATGATATCTTTGACACCCACAGAATCGACTTCAATGCCATAATCTGTGGTTTTGGCGCGGATATATTCAGATATAGTGCGATCGATCGCACCTTTGCTCTCCAGCAACCCATCCAGAGTCTGTTCCCCCACCGCACCGCGCAAAGCAAACTGCAATTCCTTGTACAAAAAACCCGTAATATCAGACAAACCGTTTTTGGCGCTCAACGGATCTCGGATGCGATAACCCGCAGTCAAATTCAAGCGCAGAGGCACTTTGTCCTTTGAGAGAATATCTTGACCGGATACCTCAATATTTTGCAATCGCAGATCGATTGCTTCCGTTTGAAAAGAGCGTCCAAACTTCCACCAAGCATGAATTCCCGGCGGCAATTGCGATTGAAACTCTTGGTTGATATATAATAGTCCGATGTGCTGTGCTGGAACTTCACAAAGATGCAAATATTTGGCACTAAGCGATAGAGCTTCTGGGGAGCCAGCCACCAACTCAGCTACTAAGCTATGCTCTAAACTAAAATCAGTATTGATGTCGATTATTTGCACTTCCACGCCTTGCCAAAATAGCTTGCGGCTTGTGGGTGGCACAACAGAAATAACTTTTCCCCGATCGCGCACAATGGCAATTTGATGACCGAGTAATTGCACGAATTCGCAGTAGGATGCTACAAAATCGGGATGTTTTTCAATCAGCACATTTTCTTGAGGAAATTCAGGATTAGGAATAACTCGGCTGAAAGTACGAACTGCGACATCTTTATCCACAGACCAAAAAGCATATTCTCCCGATTCTAGAGGGCGGACAAAATTATTCTGCACGTACAGCAAGCCTAGTTCCGACTCGGAGATTTGAAATTTTTTCAGTCCTTGCAAGGTGAGCGATCGCACTTTTTGGACAAACTCAGCCGGCAATTCTAAACTCTCGTCTAAATTGAAAACATGACATTCTACTTCAATAAAACCGCGCCAAAATGCCCGCAATTGATTAGGTAAAACATTTATCCAATTTTGACCCAAACGAACTAAAGCTGTTTGATTGAATGCGGTTCTGACAATCGAGAGATGTTCTTGTAGTTCGCTTTCGTGGTTTCTCAGCAGCAGTTCTAAGTTGTCAATCTTAGCTTCTGGCTGATTGCGATCGTAGCTTTTTATGTTCCAATGGCTACCGAAATAAGTGTATGTACCCGGCAGCAAAAATTTTTTAAAGTCTTTGCGGTGATATAAAATCCCGATTTGATTCGGTTCGATATAAAAGGTTTTCCACATAAAATTTTTAATCGATAATTTGGGCAAGCGAAACCAGCGAGGCAGATTTAATTTAAACATCGATCGCCTGCTTTGCTCTTTGTAATATACATACTACAATATTTTTTTAAACTCTGCAAGTGCAAGTGTTTACAGTTCAGATGCGGGCAAAAGCGTCTCCTAGACTGGATTAAGATTGTCACTACTTCTGCTAAACCACCTTTCGGCAATCTCGAAAAAGATCGTAATTCTCAAATATGCCGATCGCCCCACCAATCCAGAATCCCCGAAGGAAAACCAAATTTAGTAACGCGAAGGAACATACTCAAATCAGGGAGAGATACAGTTGCACTAGCTCCTTGACTGCTAACAAACACTTGCATTACAGAGTTGTAAAATAACGGGTTTTAACCGTCATGGGATTTCTCCCATACCAATTTTTTTTTGGTGAAGCTGCCCGTACCCAGGGCCAGGGTGTTTAAAGTACAGGAATTGAACCTGTTACCAATCGATTATCAGTCGATCGCTCTACCAAATGAGCTAACTTTGTGGGGCTGATACAGGACTCGAACCTGTGACTCTTCGGCAAGCCGATCGCTCTACCAACTGAGCTAATCAAGCGATATAGTTGAAAGTACCTAGCAGTATACGCTCAAACCAAAGGTAGGCGCACCAGTCGGGCATACAGAACCCAAACTATAGCTTTGTAAGTTTCTCACTATCCCGGTTTCAAGATAGCATATTCAGGATTTACGCATTGGTTCTGAGCACCGCTTCGCTCAACCAACAATTTTTTACGAAATACTTTATTACAGCCGACAGAAACCGGGTTTCGACTTCGCTCAACCAACAGGGTTTCTTTGCTCGGAGTCTTCTTCATCATCATCCGACAAATTTTCCATTTCCTCAGCAACTAGCGTCTGAAAATCCTCTCCGCAGTGCACGTTCAGATGAATTGCAGCACTCATGAACTCTGCTAGAATTTCAGCTTTTTGTCGATCGCTCAAATCAGGTAACTGAAGCTGATGGATTAAAGTAATCACATTTTGACACTCAGTACCCAATTCATCAATTAATGTACTCAGCAGCGAACGAATAGCTTTTTGATGATTTTTCTTTCCCATAGAGTCTCATATCAATTCCGGTTGCACTCAGACATGATATAGAGGAGACGGCAGTGCCGTTTCCCTAC
>JAYTZD010000519.1:0-10768 GCA_043742065.1 Oscillatoriales bacterium | reverse complement strand
TAAATTTATGCTAGAATTAAACTCTAATTTTTAACCCCAGATTCACCTATGCCAACTTTAACTGATGTTGGCACTTTGATTACCCGCGATCCGCAAAGCTAGGGAAATAAACCTAAACGAATCCATAATTGTCGCGCTATTAACTGTGCTTGAGAATTCATTCCCAAAGCTGTAACTGTTACTCTACCTACTGGTGTCATTCCTGCGATCGCACCTGACTCAGCTTGCACTTTAAAATTCTCTTCCCACCTATTTTCTCTTGGGTGAAACAGGGAAACTTCTGTATTAGATGTAGAATCAATTCCGCTTGTATTAGTTCCTTTCCGCAGATTGCAAGAGCGACAAGCTAATGCTAAGTTTGAAATCTCATCATTACCGCCTCGATAAAGTGGAACAATATGTTCAATCTCAAAAGGAAAGTTAAATACGATTTCAGGTGCGCGGCAATATTCGCAACGATGAGCAGCACGATCTGCTACTAAATTGTAGTTAGGATTCATCAGCTCAATTGTTGTATGAGAACTCCTGTCCGAATCGTAGCAGCTTTAAGTTCAGCTTCGACAAGACTTTCTAATTCCGCTTGTTGTTGGGGAGAAAGATTTTGTCCTCGATCGCGCGCTGTACGCCACAAATTCATTAATTCTGATAATCTTTTTTGTTGTTGGATAGTAAAGAATTCATCAGGATTAAACCTTTCAATGACTATTAATGCGCTGAAGTCCGTTTCGCCTAACAAAGCAGTCAAAGCATCTAAAGCTTGACCCGCAGTTTGACCGACAGATTGCCGATCGCCCGCAATAGCGCGATAGGATTTCTCACCGTTGGTATTAAGTACAGGCAGGATAGCTACCGTAGTCATATCTGAGTGAAAGTTAGTTACTAATTTAGTATAACCTGATTCCCTACAATTATAGCTAAGTTTATCGCTCGTAGATCGATCGCCCGCTCTCAAGGATTTGCAATTGCAGTTAAAAACGCCTAAAATTAGTTAGATCGATGCTATTGAAATCCATAGTTAACATAGCAAATCCTTCTGCTTCTTATCTTGTGGAAAACTTAGGGCAATTTGATTTGATTATAGCTTAAAAATTTATTAAATTTATGCTATACTTGAATTATAATTTCCCACCCCAGATTCACCTATGCCAACTTTAACTGATATTGGCACTCTCATCATTTCCACACCAGAAACCTGTGGAAATCGCCCCCGCATCGCAGGCACTAGAATAACAGTTCAACGAATCGCCGTTTGGTACAAAATGGGGATGAAACCAGAAGAAATCATTGCAGAAATTCCCCACTTAAATTTAGCACAAGTTCATGCAGCATTAGCTTACTACTACGTCAATAAAGAGCAAATTGATGCCGATATTGCGACGGAAGAAGCTGAGTGCGATCGCTTAGCCAATGAACACAAAGCGGGGAGTTAATCTTGAGCAAATTTCGTTTATATTTAGATGAGGATATTCTCGAACGCTCCTTCGTTAAAGCGCTCCGAAATGCAGGTATTGATGTAGCTACCACTGCTGAAGCTAATAATCTCAGTTGCACTGATGAAGAACAATTAATATGGGCAACTGCCCAAGGGCGAGTTATCTATACTTTTAATGTGGGAGATTTTTGTCGCTTGCATAAAATTTATATGGAACAAGGCCAGGAACATTCAGGAATTGTAATGGGCCGACAAAGTTATTCGATTGGGGAACAATTGCGAGGATTTTTGAGGTTAATTTCTGCAAAGTCAGCAGAAGAGATGATCGCTCAGCAAGAGTTTCTGGGAAATTATATGGACTAGCAATTTTAAATGCAGGAGAAACTAATTTGACAGCAACAATTATAGAAATTGGCACTTTAATTACCCGCGATCATCTTCGTGGTGGCATTCCTATCATTGCAGGTACTGCCACATCGGTACAGCGAATCGTAGTCTTATACAAACAAGGTAATAGTGCTGAGGAAATAGCAGCGGATCTGGATCATCTCACCTTAGCGCAGGTTTATGCTTCACTGACTTATTATCACGCAAATCGAGCAGAAATAGAAGCAGATTTAGCGGTTGAACAAGCAGAATATGAACGTTTGGCATCATTAAATTAGCTAGATTTTATCAGTGCTTGGAGTGAAGAGTAAAGATATTATCGATCGAGATAGTTAGATACCCTGACTTCTTAAATAAGTTAGGGTGTCTAATTATTAGATCCTACAAACTATACAACCTAACTAAAAGATCGATCGTCAAACGGCAATTCATCAAACAGCGAATCAATATCAGCCTCAGACTTAGCAACTGGCGCAGGAGTAGCCGATTTTGGAGGCTTCACCGAAGGCACTTTTGCCGCTGGTAAATTTGCCGCAGGTTCCAAAACAGCAGACTCAGATTTCTGTAACTTAACTACAGGTAATTCCCCACCATTTTCACCATTTTTGCTAGTTTGATTCCACATCATCATTCCCAGCAAACCATCAACCAAACCACCACCGCTACCATTACCACTCACCGCAACATCCGGTACAACTCGTACATTGCGATCGCCTATAATTTGCATTAACTGCAAAGCTGTATAACCAGAACCCCCCAAAGCCACAACACCCGCGTGATAAGCCGAAGCTTGAGCATTTCCCTTCACCCGAATCGACTCAGCTTCACCTTGAGCTTGTTTCACCTGAGAATTCGCTTTCAACTCAGAAATCTTCACACCTTGTTCCGATTTCACCATCTCTTGCTGAATCTCAGCCAGCGCCGTTTCCCGCACCAATTGTTGCCGCTGAGTTTGCGCTATTTGCTGCACCTCATAAGTCTTACATTGTTCTTCCGCAATTTTGCGATCGGTTTGAGTTTGCATCAACTCTGCCGGTGGTAAAATATCTCCGATCAAAGTATCGATTGCTTGCACATCATAGGTACGCAAAGCCGCTTTGATATACTCCGCTGCTTCCGCTTGCCGATCGCTCCTTGCTGACAGAAAATCTAACACAGAATAAGCTTGAGCCGAATTGCGGAAATAATTCCCAATTGTGGGCTGCAAAACGTGGTCAACTAAATTCTGCATCGAACCCACGCGAGAGATGACTTTCGGGGCATCCAAAGCACCGACGTGAATAATTTGAGCTACTTCTAAATCAAAGGCAAAACCGTCTCTAGAACGCACAGTCAAAGATGAAAGTTGAGAATCATAACTATGCCGTTCCGTTTTAGTAGACCAATTCAAAACAATATTGGTAGTCGGCACTAATTCTACTTTCAAAATGCGAGTATTCAGCGGATGTTTACCCGGATAAAGAGGAGTTATCCAAACCCCTTTATTCCCCACATTTACTAAATTGCCATGAGTAAAAGCAGCGCCACTTACATCTTCCGAGGTTTGCCCGACATAGGAAATCACTGCGCCAACATAGCCGATCGGGATTTCGGTCATTGCTGCTTGTTCCACCCCCACAAACCAAGGATTCAAGTTCCACGAACCAGAAAGCAAAACCTGTTCCTGCAAGCCACGCCGTCCCCCACCAGTGATGAATTTTTGTGAGTTTTGGAAATTATCATGATTCGGAATAATCGGGCCAGCAATTTCGCCATCTTGAATCGGAACACCGTCATAAGTGGTGACAATTCCCACTTTATCTGGAGCAATTTTATACAGTTTCAACAGTTCTGCTGTCATCCCATGTTTTGGAGCATTTGCTGCTGTAATTACTGTAAATAATGCTGTGTTAACGCGATAGCTACCTCCGGTCAAGAATCCAAGTTGTCTACCTTTTTCACCACCACTTTTCAGGAATTTACGAGCATCTTGAAAGTTATCAGATTCTGTGACTTTGCCGAGGATGCGCTGGGGCGGAATTGACTCGCCACCTGCGGCGATAATCAGGGCGATTTCTCCTTGGGGAACCACAGTTAAAGATTCTTTGCGAACATTGTATTGCAAAGGCCAATAACCCCAGTGCCAACCGGGAGGTAAAGTATCAGCTTGATATCCCGCTTCTCCGTTTAAGGCAATTAAGTCGCCGGGGGGTAAAGATTTGCCACCAAAGCTAAACTTTTTACTAACAATGCCAACTTCGCGATCGCCAATTACGACTAATCCACCAAAAAATAGTGGTATGCAAATAATAATCATACCACCGATCGCAATTGGCACAATTGAGCCGAATAAGTCCATCCGCACTGTCTGCACAACAACAGTGGTTTGAGGTAGCTGTTGCAACAGTATCTGAGGTTTGGCGGCTAGCTGAGTCGAAATTTGACTTGCAGGGGGGATATCGCTAGCAGCTAATACTGGCGTGGGTTTTAAACTGGTTGTTGCGCCCAAAGCGATAGCAGCCGAAACCGCCGCTGCTAAATGTTTGAAAACGCGGACTTTGATTTTTGACTTTGGTTTAGATGAATAAAGCATTTGTTTAATATGTGCTAGATTGTCCTATTGGTTCAAGCTTAGCCTCGATCGCAAATTTTGACTAAAAACTTCTAATATTTGATTAATTGGATTCACAATTTTGATTTATGTGTGACCTTATGTCAAATTTTATGAAATTTTATTAAGTATGCTGGACAAACAAATCCAGACAAGTGCGATCGTCACCTATGATAGGAGTTGTAGTAATTCACCACAGAAGCCTCAGCGAGTCAATCACTGGGTCTTATTTTCACTCCTTGCAAAAACTAATTGGAGTAAAATATGTCTCGTGGATAATAATCTAATTGCTAAAATAGTAATATTCTCTGTATCAATACCTTGTAGTTTATACATTGCTTACGCCGCGAAAGTAGCCCTCAATCTTAACCTTGATATATTCGGTGCAGGCCACACTCCTGCTAAGTTAGAACAAATATCCGGTGGAATCATTAAGTGTAAGTGGTTCCCTAATCCTCACCACTGTCCCGGAAATAATCATGTTAATAAAATATAGCAACGGGTACAATCGAGCGCAGGATCTAAATATATTGCTCACTGGTCCCCGATTGACCGATAATAAAAAATTGTCCAATATCAAGAAAGTCCCATGAGTACAAAAAAAGCTACAGATTTAATTAACCAACCAATTCGAGTAGGCGTGTTGGGCTACGGCGGACTCGGCCAAGCAGCCGCCCGGTTACTCGCTCCCAAACGAGAAATGCTCTGGGTAGCCGCCGCAGATCAAAAAGGTTACGCCTATGCTGCTGAAGGCTTAAATTCCAAAGAGTGCGAGGCAATTTATAAATCTCAAGGTTCTCTAGGTTATTTGGAACCTGCGGGAATTTTGTGCGATCGCAGTATTCAAGAACTTATCCAAACAGCCCAAGGAGTAGACGGCTATTTCCTAGCATTGCCAAATCTTCCCAACACATTCATGGCATCGGTAGCCAGACAATTTATCGAATCCGGCTGGAAAGGAGTATTAGTAGATGCCATCAAACGCACCAGCGCCGTCGAACAAATCCTCGCCATGAAAGACGAACTCCAAGCAGCAGGAATTACCTACATGACAGGCTGTGGTGCAACACCTGGGTTATTAACAGCAGCAGCAGCATTAGCCGCTCAAAGTTATGCAGAAGTTCACAGCGTTAAAATCACCTTTGGAGTCGGAATTGCCAATTGGGAAGCTTATCGAGCCACCATTCGCGAAGACATCGCACATTTGCCCGGTTATGATGTACCAAAAGCCCAAGCCATGACTGATGCAGAAGTTGAAGCGCTGTTGGATAGCACCGACGGTTTATTGAAGCTGGAAAATATGGAACACGCTGATGACATTATGTTGGAATTGGCTGGAATTTGCGATCGCGATCGAGTCACAGTCGGCGGCATCGTCGATACCCGCAATTCCAAAAAACCTTTGAGTACCAACGTCCAAATTACCGGCCGCACCTTCGAGGGCAAAATCTCGACTCACACCTTTACTTTAGGCGACGAAACCAGCATGGCAGCAAACGTTTGTGGCCCAGCTTTCGGTTATCTCAAAGCAGGTGTAATGCTGCAAAGAAAAGGCATTTCCGGCTTATTTACCGCCGCTGAAATCATGCCTCAATTTGTCAAGTAAGAAATTAGGACACGGCAGTGCCGTTTCCCTACAGTATTATTTTGGGTAGGGAAACGGCACTGCCGTGTCCTCTATATCATTCCAAAACCCGGTTTCTGACCACCCCTACCATCCAACAAAGTTCAGGTATTCTGTCACTAATTCATGCCTACACCAACTCAAAAAAAAACATGACAACCCTGCTAATTCCAACCCAAAGCGTCCCACTGACGATCGAGCTCCCTGCGATCGAACCAATGACTGTTGAACAGTTCTATGAATTCTGTCTAGCCAATCGCGATTTGAGAATCGAACGTACAGCCAATGGGGAAGTTATCATTATGTCACCAGCCTTTTCCGATACAGGGAACCGCAACATTAAAATTGCTCAGCAACTTGCGAACTGGGCAGAAGAAGATGGCACAGGTGAAACGTTTGACTCCAGTGCAGGCTTTACCCTGCCCAATGGAGCAACCCGCTCCCCCGATGCCTCATGGATTAAACTAGAGCGCTGGAATGCCTTAACTGAAGCACAAAAAGCCTCATTTGCACCGATTTGTCCAGACTTTGTGATTGAATTACGGTCTTCTAGCGATACTCTCAAAGGATTGCAAAAAAAGATGCAAGAATATATTGACAACGGTGTATCACTCGGCTTTTTGATCGATCGCAAAAACCGAAAAGTCTACATCTACCGCCCTGATCGAGAACCGGAAATCTTGGATAATCCCGAAACAGTGAGCGGCGATCAAGAGTTACCAGGATTTGTCTTACGGATGGCCAAAATCTGGTGAATCATCTGCATCAGGATCGATACCCATTGCTAACAGTCTATCTACAAGTCGCGCCGCTTTTTGTTCTGCCCGTTCAGCACGTTGATGTTCCTGTTCAGCGCGTTGACGCTCCTGTTCAGCACGTTGACGTTCCTGTTCAGTTCTGAGTTTTTCAAGTTCAGCCCTTTCATCACCAATTAATAACAAATTTCCGTGAATATCCCACCAGCGCAACCAAAGTTGCGTTTGATTTTGATAACTTCCCTGCCACAATCCCAACTCAATTTCTAATGGTTCAATCGGATAGTGACCCCGTTGATTAGGTTCGAGTTTTTGATAAGACAAATCTCTCAAATGATAGACTTCTAATCTATCATTGCTCATCTCATAAATGCCGTAGTAAGGAATCCGAATAATTTGCTCATAAACCCAAAACTTACCAGGTTTTTGCACATCTCCTTCATCAGTCATCAACAGAGGAGTGGCATCCCGTTCTTCATTGCCATTTCCGCTGGCAAATTCCAACGCAATTAAAGGTGCTAGATGTTCTCGCCACAGCACGTAATAACGACGATACTTGCCCTGTTCTGGGCGTGCTGAAACATTCGGCGCGTAGAACCAGTCAGGAGCTTCTGCCCCTTTTTCCGGTGGCTCAGTTTCCCGCCAATAAATGCCAGAATCTTGTCCAATGCAGTAGCGTCCGTCGGGATGTCGCCGTTGCAAAACAGGCCCGATGGAATCAGTGAGAATTATACTTTGAGGATGCTCCTGAAAATTTTTCACAAAAGTACCGTCAGACTCAGGAAGTTGTGTATGATCTGGAAATGCGGGGGGCAGACCTATGTCAATTAATGTTTCCGACATAATTTTACGGGCGATCGGACTTATTGTTAGTTATTTTATCATATAGTCGAAGGAAGAAGCAAGATTAATCCTACAATTCAACACTATCTTCACCAATATTTCCCACTTCCTCGTTACCGATAAACTCTTCCTCCTCTACTTCCTCAATCGAGGAGTCGAAACTTTCCACCACAAACGGCAAACCAGCCCCCATTAAACCTCGCTGAATCAGTTCCGGCGTTTCATCAAACAACACAAATAAAGGATGAACAGCCTCAGCTTCATCGCTAAAAATATGCTTGTAGCGATGTGGCATCAACCACTCATAATCTTTATCCAGCCAAACCTGACACTGCCGCCAGCGACCGAGTAACTCAGAAAACTCCTCATCGGGGCGATGAATGAAAATCAAAATTTCTACCCCAATTTTCACTTTCCATTCAGGATCGCACATCAAAATCGCCAAATCGCATGGCAAACAAACTGCTTGTCCCGGTGATATACTAGCGCCGCTGCTTCGCGCATAGGAAACTCCCTCTCGCAGTCGTGCGATCGGCAAAGGAATTGCGATTAAACTATCATCAATGCGGCGGATACTCGGAATCATTTCCATGTAAAGCCGATATTTTTTCAGCAGCGCAAGGGCGTTAGAAGATTCGCTATATTGTGCTAATAAAGCTTCGTAATGTGATTGTTTAATAGACATTTTAAATTAAGTTATTGGTTATTTGCTGTACCCTGAGCGGAGTCGAAGGGTTATTAGTTATTAGTTATTGGTTATTGGTTATTGGTTATTGGTTATTTGCGGTGCCCTTCGACTACGCTCAGGGTACCGCAAGAATAACAACTGACTGTTTTTTACAGCTTCTGGAACACTGCAAACATGGGCAGATACATAGACAGCAAAATCGAACCTACGATCGCACCAACGACCACAATCATCAGTGGTTCTAGCATACTCGTGAGTCCTTTTACTGCTTCTTCCACCTCAGTTTCGTAGAAAGCGCCAACTTTCATCAGCATCTTGTCAAGTTCCCCAGTTTCTTCGCCAATTGCGATCATTTGAATTGCCAAAGATGGGAAAACTTGCTGTTCTTGCAAAGCAATACTGATCATCCCACCGTTTTGAATTTCCTGTCTTGCATATTCGATCGCATTTGAGATCGCCTGATTCCCCGCAACATCTCGCACAATTTCCAAAGAACTGAGAATCGGCACACCCGATCGCGTTAGCGACCCAAATATCACACAAAACCGAGCCACAGCAGACTTTTCGAGCAAATCTCCAAAAATCGGCAACTTCATCGCAATTTTATCAATTTGCAGGCGACCTACAGGTGTTTTGTAGTACATATTAAAGGCAAAATTTAGCGCTATAATCACCCCAATCACAGTGAACTGTTGGATGGGAGGCCAAGCTGTACAAAATGCACTAATTCCCAACATAAACACCGTAAAAGCCGGCAAATCTGCACCAATATCCTTAAAGATCTTAGCAAAAGTTGGTAGCAGGAATATAGTCATTGCGAAAAAAATCACGATCGCGATCGAGAACACAGTCTTCGGATAAGACATAGCAGAATTAATTTCAGCTTCCGTCTTGTGATTTTTTTCCATCATCACAGCCAGACGGTCTAGTGTTTCATCTAGCACACCCCCGACTTCTCCTGCTGCAACCATACTGATAAATAGTTGGTCAAAAACATCAGGAAATTTCGCCATCGCTTCTGCCAGGTTTATACCTTCTTGTACGTCAGAATTCATGCTCCTGAGCGCTCGTTTCAACTTAGGATTAGAACACTGGTCGTTTAAAACAGAAAGACATCTAACAATAGGTACTCCTGCATTAAACATAGCAGCAAACTGACGAGCAAAAATTGCTAAATCTTTAATAGTAACACTACTAAAAGTATATTCTAGCTGCTCTTGAATTTGATTGAAACTAAAGCTGCCTCTAGGTTTTTCACGGATTACATTGGTTGCCATAGATTACCTCTGGGATTTTATTGAAAATTAGTAATCAGTAGTTATTTGTTGACTGTTCACTGTTGACCGTTACTGTTATTGGTTACTTGTTAGTTCGTAGTTGTCAGGTGTTACTCATTTGTTGATTTTTACCCATAACAACTAACCAATAACAATTAACCAATAACTAATAACTAATTTAATGACCCCCTTTTTGGCCACCAACAGGTGCCGGCCCGATCAAACGTTCCAGTTCATCAGCCTTAGAAGCCTTAGCCATTGCCGATTCCCAAGAAACTTTACCCGTTTTGTAAAGTTCAGCTAAAGCCATTTCCATTGTCCTCATACCCAACTTCGCCCCCATTTGGATTTGGGAATAAATCATGGGAGTTTTCCCCTCCCGGATCAAGTTAGCCATAGCAGGAGTATTCACCATGATTTCCATAGCGCAACAACGGCCGCCGCCAACTTTTACAATCAAGTTTTGACTGCAAATTCCCACCAAAGAGTTAGATACCTGGGCGCGAACTTGGGGTTGTTGAATGGGCGGGAACACGTCCAAAATCCGATCGACTGTTGCACCCGCAGAATTCGTGTGCAGCGTTCCCATTACCATGTGACCCGTTTCCGCAGCCGAAATTGCCAGACCAATGGTTTCCAAGTCGCGCATTTCCCCCACGAGCACGATGTCCGGGTCTTCGCGCAACGCCCCGCGCAGGGCGGAGGCGAAGGACTGGGTGTGAATGCCGACCTCGCGGTGGTTGACGAGGGAGCTTTTGCTCTCATGCACGAACTCGATCGGGTCTTCGACGGTGATGATGTGCTCCTTCCGGTTCTTGTTCGCGTAGTCCACCATGGCGGCGAGGGTGGTCGATTTGCCGGAGCCGGTGGGACCGGTCACCAGCACCAGGCCCCGTTGCAGCATGCAGAATTTTTTCAGGACCGGCGGCAGCGGCGACCCGTTCTTTTCAAAGTCCTCGAAGGAAAGAACCTTGCTCGGAATCTGCCGGAAGACGGCAGAGACGCCGTTTTTCTGATTGAAGAAGTTGGCGCGGAAGCGCGAGACGCCGGGGATTTCGTAGCCGAAGTCCACGTCGCCGGTTTCCTCGAACGACTTGATCTTGTACTCGGGCGCGATTTCGTAGAGCATCGCCTTGAGCGAGTCGTTTTCCAGCGGCGGAAAATCGACCCGC
>JAYTZD010000518.1:0-5393 GCA_043742065.1 Oscillatoriales bacterium | reverse complement strand
AAGTTCGATTAAACGGCATTCCCAATAAACCCATTAACTTTTGTTTTGGAATCGGCCCATAGGTGCCATCTTCGCGGCCCAAAAATCGACGGTGCGATCGCGCTGTGCCAACTTCCATATAATCCAAACCCGCATCTAAACCAGGGAAAATGTGTTCTAGGCGATCGATAATTCTGCCTGCTGCTTCTTCCTTCTTATCTTCATATTCCTGCTGTGAAAGCCCTTCCCACTCTTCTATCCAACTGGAAGTAAAAGCGTGAACAATGTGAAATCCCTCCGGCGCTAAACTTGGATCTAACAGCGTAGGAATAGACACCAAAATAGTCCCCTCTGCCGCTTCCATTTTCGCCCAATCTTCCAACAAAATGTGATGACAAGCCGTACCAGGAGCGATTACACCGGCGGCTACTCCCAAGTGCAAACTCAAGAAACTGGGTGCTTTTTGATAGCGCTGCTGCCATTTCTTCTCGCTAGCTGGCATCTCTGCTGCGGGTAACAATTTCTCAAAAGTATCCCACCTGGTTGCATTAGAAACTATCCGTTTGGCCCGATAAACTTCGCCTGTGGCTAACTCGACTCCGACAGCATGACCTTTTTCTGTAATAATTTTTGTCACTTTAGCTTTGTATTGAATTTGCCCGCCGCATTTTTCTAATCCTTCGACTAATTTTTGGGCAATTTGACCAACTCCGCCTTTCGGATAATTAATACCGCCATAATGTCTGTCGGAAAATACCATTCCGGCATTAATCATTGGTGTCAAATCTGCCGATACTACAGACCAGTAGTAGCATTCCATGTCGATAAATTTCAACAGTACAGGGTCTTTAATGTAGCGCCGCGCAATGTCTCCAGTATTTTGAGGGAGATATTTGACTAATCCTAAGCAGGCAAAAGGATTTTGGAAAAAGACTCGCATTAAATATCCCGGTTCTTCCAGGGAAAGCAATTCCATCGCGTTGAGACAGTTGAAGACTTTCCAGCATTCGCCATAAAATTTGGTGATTCCTTCGTTTTCGTGAGGAAATCTGTCAACTAATTCTTGCAAGTATTTGTCATAAGATTGGGGAACCTCAAGATCCAGACCGCCCGGTAAGTGATAGTGGAGTTGGATGGGATCGGGAATAGTTTCGAGGCTGACATTGACTGCTGCTAGGGCGCGGGTGAGCAGGTTGGTGGTGCCACGGTCTCCGAAGCCAAAAATCATGGATGCGCCGACATCAAATCTGTAGCCTTGGCGATCGAAATATCCAGCACTACCTCCGGGAATCAGGTAGCTTTCGAGGACGAGAACTTTAGCTTTTTTAGCTGCTAGCTGGGTTGCAGTCACGAGTCCGCCAATGCCGGAACCGATGACAATCGCATCAAACTCTTGTGTTGTGGCACTGGAGTTGGGGGAGTTGGCAGAGAATAACTGGGATTGGGTGGGGGCAGGCATTAGGTTAAAAATCTTAATATTTTTACAATTTTACAGTCGATCGCTCCAGAAAGAAGTTCGGTAACGGATAATGCCCAATGCCCAATGCCCTGCTTCAAAAAAAAATGCGGGAGCAGTCTACCATTGCCGACTGCTTCCGTCTGCCGATCCTTTGAGAGGAGAACACTGAAATCAATATAGCGTTATTGCTAATCTATGTCAATACTATTAGCAAACTTTTTCAATAAGTTGACAAAAATCGAGTGCTGAATGGGTTCTAATGGACGGGTTGTATACGGTTCAGCGGTATGATAAGTTGACGGAGCTGGCGATCGCCCGATCGACCGCACCATACCAGATCCCTAAAACCTCAAAATTCCCCCAATTTTCCAATGCCCCTGCAACTCCGCGTTTACGTTCCTCCCCATCCGTTAATTAAGCACTGGCTAGCAGTCGCCCGCGACGCAGGCACCCCATCGGTACTTTTTCGTTCTGCAATGACAGAATTGGGAAGGTGGCTAGCCTACGAAGCGATTCGAGATTGGCTACCGACAGTCGAAACAACGGTGCAAACTCCTTTAGGCGAATGTCCGGCGACGTTTATCAACCCACAAGCTCCCTTATGTGTTGTGCCCATTTTGCGGGCGGGGCTGTCACTGCTGGAAGGAATTCAGACGGTAGTACCGCTGGCTTCGGTTTACCACCTCGGCATGGCAAGGAATGAGGAGACGCTGGAACCAACTTGTTATTTAAACAAATTGCCGGCGCAGTTTAACCCGGAAACACGGGTGATTATTAGCGAGCCGATGCTGGCGACTGGCGGGACAATTGTGGCGACTATGCAGGAATTGACTTCGCGGGGAGTAGATCCCAGCTTGATTCGGATTATCTCTGTAGTGGTTGCTCCTGTGGCTCTGAAGCGCCTGAGTGTGGAGTATCCGACTTTAAATATCTATACAGCAACGATCGACGAAATAGTCAACGAACAGGGCTTTATTGTACCTGGATTGGGCGATGCTGGAGATAGAACTTATGGCACTTAATCAGTAGAAATCTCCAGAAAAGCAAGCTTTGAACAGGCAGGATGCCTGTTTCACAAGAAATATGGTCGATGTCTAACCAGTGATGCCTAAATCCTAGGTCAGTTAAAATAATAATGTTTAGCAAAATTGCCCGTGAAACTTGATTCTGTCCCGCCAAATTTGTCAGCTTCTGAGCCAGTAAGTCCTAATTCTGACTTATCGAAACAGTTAGAACTAAAACTGACAGACACTCCTGAGATTTTTCCAAAATTCAGCCCAGAACCGGTAGAATTTTTAGTAAGTTCAAATCCCGATTTATCTGAAAAAAATCAGGGGCTTAGTCAGAAACAATGGGCGATTTTTGCCTCTACTTTTGTAACTATTTTTTTTGCAGAAATTGGAGATAAAACGCAGATTGCAATTCTGCTGATGACTGCTGAATCTCACAATCCTTGGATCGTTTTTGCTGGTGCAGGCTCGGCTTTGATTGCAACCAGTCTGCTGGGAGTTTTGCTGGGAAGGTGGCTAGCAAGTCGGATTGATCCGAGAACTTTGGAGAGAGTAGCCGGAGGGATTTTGCTAGGAATTTCGGCGATATTGCTGTGGGAAGTGCTTAGTTAATTGTCTGTTACCAGAAACCGGATTTATTCAAAAAACATGGATTGGCAACTTTTAGGAATAACTTTTATTACTGTGTTTTTGTCAGAATTGGGAGACAAAAGTCAGGTAGCTGCGATCGCCCTTGGTAGCAGTTGTGAATCGCCACGGGCTGTATTTTTCGGCACGGCATCGGCGCTACTTTTGGCGAGTTTGATCGGTGTTGTGGTTGGCCAAGGTACGGCTGAGGTGTTGCCGGCGAGTCTGGTAAAGGCGATCGCGGCGATCGGATTTGCGGTAATGGGATTGCGCTTGTTGTGGCCAAAATCTGATGTGCCCGAACAATCTGAATAAGAGGACACGGCAGTGCCGTTTCCCTACCCAAAATAACATTGTAGGGACACGGCACTGCCGTGTCCTAATTTCTATCGCCGTGTCCTAATCTTTCTCGTGGATTAAGCTTAATGTTGATAGCACCAGGTAAGCAGTGTGCCACCGATCGCCAACTTGACTGCTTCCAAAGCAAAATAGCCTTTGTGCAGTAGATTCATGCTTGTGGGGACTTCTGCTGCATCGAACAGATTTAGCTGCATTCCCAAGGCGCTCATTTGTGGTGTCAGAGCGTAGGTGTCAATCAGGGCGATCGCCAGAAGTACCAAAGATAGTATAATAGCTGTGCGACTCTGCTTGCCAAAGCCATTGCCGAGATTGCTCAAAACCATCAAACCAGTCGCAGCCAACGCTGCACAAATTAACTCAACGCGGTTGAATCCCCAAAACATTAAGTTTCCCGCCGCTACAAAGTCAGGAGATGTCATCATCCCAGACACATACAAGCTAGGCATGATTACTAAATCGATAATCAGGCTGCCGCTAAGCCAGAAAATCAATGCCACCATCACAATTGCTTGCCAGCGGGCTCGGATGGGTTCTACTCTTGGTGTAATAGCAGTCATAAAATTTAAAGCCTCTAAGCTTTTTGCCACCTCTTTTTAAAGCTTAACTAATTTCTTATTCAAATCGTGTAAAGTATTTTAAATTTAATGCTAACTTTTGTGTGTGATTGAGTAATATTTTTTTATTGAAAGTGCCTAAATTGCCATCTTGGTTTCCCCGTCTTTCGTCTCAAGTATGGATTCTCGCCACTGGCAGATTCCTCTCCCAAAGTGGCACTGGTTTTACCCTATTTTACGCGCCCATATATTTTGTCTCTCAAGTCGGTTTATCTGCTACTGCTGTTGGCATTGGTTTGGGCTGTGGTTCAATTTCTGGCATATTTGGTCGAATTTTGGGCGGTTCTTTTTCGGATTCTCCAAAATGGGGAAGGCGGCGAACTTTATTACTGTCAGCCATTATTTCTGCTGTGGCTTGTTTCATGTTGGCGGCTGCGAATGATTTCCCCAGCTTAGTTGCGGCGAATTTACTGATGGGTTTTGGTGTTGGATTATATTGGCCCGCAACGGAAAGTATGGTGGCGGATTTGGCTGATGGGGAACAACGACAGGAAGCTTTTGCTTTGACGCGATTGGCTGATAATTTGGGTTTGCAGGTGGGGATTATTCTGGGCGGTTTTTTGATTGCGCTAACCGGGAATTATCGATCGCTCTTTATAATTGATGGTATCTCGTTTGTGATATTTTTTGCGGTAGTTTGGGGCGCAGTTTCTGAAACCTACAAACCATCTACTACGGTGCAGACAGGCAAAAACGGCAAGCAAAATGGCTGGATGGTGGCGTTGAGCGATCGCACTTTGTTGATCTATGCCGTTGTCAACACGATGTTTACTTTATATATTGCCCAAATTCAAACCACAATGCCGCTCTACTTTACCAATTTTGTATCGGTGGATGCGTCGGGAAAGGGCTTTTCTACGCTGACAATTACCATTTTGTTTGCTTTTAGCACTTTTTTAACTGTCGCTCTGCAAATGCCGATCGCGAGGGCTTTGAGACGGTTTTCTTGTCCGCGAGCATTGATGATTTCTGCTTTGCTTTGGGGCATTGGATTTATTGCGATCGGCTTTACGGGAATAGTAACAACTGGCAATCTATTTTTAGCTGTTGTCGGCTTATTTTTCTTGTCAGTTGCAACGGTTGCTTATACTCCTTTTGCCTCTGGTTTGGTGGCGGAATTAGCCCCAGATTCTTTGCGGGGCGTGTATTTGGCGATTAATTCTCAGTGTTGGGCGATCGGCTATTTAATCGGGCCACCTTTGGGTGGTTGGGCTTTGGATCGAGGACAATTTGCAGCGAATAATTTTTGGTTGGGCTTGGCTTTGAGTGTCAGCGTTGCTATCTTGATTTTGGAGATTGTCGATCAAAGGTTGAAAAAGTAGCAGTCATTAGTAACCGAAATTA
>JAYTZD010000517.1:0-5404 GCA_043742065.1 Oscillatoriales bacterium | reverse complement strand
GGAGGTTGACCGATTCCGGAGGACAGGGAGACCTTCACCACCGAAATCAACCATCTTTGATATGATTGCATCTGAGTCCTGTAAAGGATATCTAGATCTTCCTTTGAGATACTCCAAAAGTTTCTCTCTACGGCGTTTTATAGTGAGGAACACGTCCAGCCCCACTCAGATCCAATCATATCAAAGATGGTTGATTTCGGTGGTGAAGGTCTCCCTGTCCTCCGGAATCGGTCAACCTCCCCACCGAAATCAACCGGGCTTTCATCCCACATCAATCTGTAAACGATATGCTGTAGGGATTCCCGCCGAGCTAGCTAACTAATTTAAGACTGTTGGGCGTACATTTCACGGAGTACCAAAGCCGGGTCTACCCAACGCCCGCTGTACTTCAATCCCCAGTGTAGATGAGGGCCAGAAGTGCGGCCAGTCATCCCGATTCTAGCAATTCGTGCACCGGCCGGCACTGTTTGACCTTGCCAAATTTGTAAACCTTCGCGATCGGTATAATAACGTCCGCCGTTAGCAGTTTCTACCCGGCCTCTGAGGTGACAGTAGATATGTTCCCAATTGCCCGATCGCACAATCATCCCAGTACCGCACCTACCATCTTCCCAAACTTCGGCAACTTGACCACCCCACCAATTACGAATGTAGCTACCTTCCGGGGCCGCCATATCCAAACCGTAATGAAAATCGCCGCCACGGGGGCCGAAAGGAGAAGTGTAGTCTTGAAATTTTTCCACCGGAAAAGAAGCTTCTTGCCACAAATTACCCGTGGCTACTTTGTTTGGTAAGCCTGACTGAGCTTTCACCAACTCTTGCTGGAAATAAGGGCTAATCAAAATAATGCTGATCGAAAGTGCCATCAGCAGCATCTGTCTGAGACGAAAAAAGCGTTTTACTGTCAGCGGGCCTCTGGAGTCTTGCAGGATTTTTTTCACGGCTCAAAGTTAAATGTATGTGTGAGTATGCGTTGTCTGTGAGTGCCAATTCGCTGCAAGATTGCGTGTGAGCTCTACCCGTTTGGCGAATCAGTCGATCAACGTGTATCTTACTCCATCCAGAACCGGTGTCAATGCTTCCGGCTTAACACTCCGGGTGAGGCGCACCAGATTGAAGCTGTCTAATTTCTGACTATGCTTGAATTCGATCGACCATTTGTTTAACACTATAGTAGTTCGGGGATTTTGGATGTCATATCAATTCCGGTAGCATCGGAATTATTAGTAGCCGAAATTAGGACACGGCAGTGCCGTTTCCCTACAATATTATTTTCGGTAGGGACACGGCACTGCCGTCTCCTCCGTTTAGATCATTCCGATGCTACCGGATTTGATGTCATATCAATTCCGGTAGCATCGGAATTATTAGTAGCCGAAATTAGGACACGGCAGTGCCGTTTCCCTACGATGGCGGTAGGGACACGGCAGTGCCGTGTCCTCCGTTTAGATCATTCCGGTGTTACCGGAATTGATATCATCCAAAATCTCAAATTTATAACACATATCAAGCAATGCTTACTGAAATTTTCCCATTTAGTTTTGCCATAGATGCAACTGCGATCGCCGGTACGTCTTTATGGTCTTTAGCCCTGTATTGGGGTCTGTCACCCTTCACAGCATGGGTGATCCTGCAACTCAACCGCTGGATGAATTTTGCGGAAAGATCCCTCTATCTGTCGGAAGCAGAGTTTGAAAAGACTCGCGAAGCCAGAGAAGCTCAAAATACTTTTTATGCTTCTCTATTGAGCATTGTCCCCTTTTTAATTGTCGGTGGATTATGCAATTGGGGCGTAGAATTGTCCCTGGGTACTGGTTGGGCGGTGTCTATGGGTACTATCGCTTGTATTGGCGCAGGAGTCTATGAACTTGGGCGTCAAGACGGTGAGGAATCTTAGGGGATTTTAGATTTTAGATTTTGGATTTTGGATTGGGCTTTTGCAACAGCTTCAGAGATTTTGCCACCTCTAGAATTGATCGTGATCTCAACTCCAGAAATCCAAATCTAAATTAGCAAATTATCCGTAATTTGACTCAGGATGCTTGCCTAAAAGCCGCAGTTGCCGTTCAGTAGCAGTAGCGAGAATTTCTGGATTAAATTGCCACGGCCAAGGCGAGAACTTCTGCGCGATGTCGCGATGGGAATAATGCACTTGTAGCATATAACGAGTGCTATCTGTTGTCGTATTTCTGCCGCCGGAATGCCAAATTTCACTGCGGAAAAATAGCACATCTCCGGCTTGACACAATACTGGTTCTGCGGGGCGATTGTTCCAAGTTTCTTCGGTGCGATCGGGTTTGCGACCGGATTTATGACTGCCGGGAATAATATAGGTAGGACAAAGGTCTTCTGTGACATCGCTGAGATAAAAATGAGCGGTACAAATCAATACCGGAAGTTGAAAAGTGCGATCAGTAAACACGCTTTCGGGCAAAGGTACAAAAATGCGATCGGCATGAATCCGCCAACCATCATAACCTGGGCCACTTTTCCACGCAGTCATGCCGATAATATGGCAATCACTGCCCATTAATGATTCTGCCAATTCAATGATACCAGGTCGATCGGCATAGGAAAGCCACAGCCGATCGCGATTGAAAACACATTTAAAATGATGGTTTAATTCACTCCAACTGCTACCGTCGATTCCGAAGGGTTGCAGGCGATCGAGTGCTTCCCTAGCCTCCCCCACATCCGACGCACTCAGCACACCGGGAATCAGCGCAAAACCCTCTTCGTGTACAGATTCTACGATACCTGCTGTATCCAAAAGGTCACAAGTATTTTGCCGATAGGTGAAAGTTTCCTTCAATCCACTTGCGTTCATAAATCAAATTAAAGTAAAATTATTGACTACTATTAAATTAACACTCATTTTTTTAATACCAACTAATTTGTAAAATAAACTCAATGAAATTTAAACCTGAATTAACATCATTAAATCAAGCCCGTTCCACCTTCCAACAAATTTGGGGATACGACGACTTTCGTCCACCCCAAGGAGAAATTGTCAACAGTTTGTTAGCAGGAAAAGACACACTGATAATTATGCCCACTGGTGGTGGTAAATCTATCTGTTTTCAACTTCCAGCTTTGTTACAAACAGGCTTAACTCTCGTAGTATCGCCGTTAGTCGCGCTGATGGAAAATCAAGTGCAAGAATTGCGCGATCGCAATTTACCCGCATCTCTCCTCCACAGCCAATTACCAACACAGCAGCGCCGCCAAACTATGCAATCGCTGCTACAGAATAAGTTGAGATTGCTGTACCTATCTCCAGAAACTTTGCTTAGCAAACCTGTCTGGGAAATCATCAGTCAGCCACACATCCAAATTAATGGTTTAATATTAGATGAGGCTCACTGCTTAGTTCAGTGGGGTGACACATTTCGACCAGCTTATCGGCGTTTGGGTACTGTGCGATCGGCGTTATTGAAAACTAAGCCGGAAGGAAGTAAAATTGCGATCGCCGCTTTTACCGCTACCGCCAATCCCGAAGCACAAAAAACCATCACAAATGTCTTGCAATTGCAAAAGCCGGAAGCATTTCTGCTAAGTCCCTATCGTTCTAACTTACACCTGCAAGTCCAAACAGTTTGGACACCGAGGGGACGTAAACAGCAGTTATTAACTTTTATTAAATCTCGACCAAAAGAAGCAGGTTTAGTGTATGTTCGGACTAGAAAAGACTCCGAAAAATTGGCGAAATTGCTGGAAGAATCTGGTTATCAAACAGCAGCATATCACGCAGGCTTAAGTGCAGAAGAACGGCGGCAAATCGAAAAAGCTTGGCTGAATGGAAATCTTAAGTTTGTGGTTTGTACCTCAGCATTTGGTATGGGAATTAATAAGTCAGATGTCCGATGGGTTGTCCACTATCAAGCACCTTTGCTATTATCAGAATACATTCAAGAAATTGGTAGAGGCGGACGCGACGGCAAATCCGCGATCGCCCTGACGTTAATTAGCGAACCGACAGGCTTGCTTTACCCGGAAGACAAACAAAGAAGGGAGTTTTTTCAGGATAAATTGCGATCGCAATATCGAGAAGCCCAGCAGCTAGCTAAAAACCTACCAGTGAAAGGTAATGTAGATGCAGTGGGGCGCGAATTTCCCGAAAGTGCGATCGCCCTTTCGATTCTCCACAGTAGCGGACAATTAAAATGGCAAGATCCTTTTAATTATGTTATTAATAAATCTGCACAGCAGAAAGCCGAAAAACCGAATTTTACCATCGCCGAGGAAATGGTAAAATATTTGAAACATCGGCAATGTAGATGGCAATTTTTGTTGCAAGCTTTTGGGTTTGCAAATGAGGCGAAATCTATGCGTTGCGGGAACTGTGATAATTGTCGGTGAACCTGAGATGTTACACCATTCTCAAGAACGGGCAAGATGCCCGTTCCACAAAAATTCAATGTTCTTGTGGAACGGGCAAGATGCCCGTTCCTAAATAGGTTATTGGGATTAGTGCAACATCTCTGTAATCCCGTCTCTACAGGATATTTACTGCATACAAATCGATCGATTCTCAATTAGCGATTACAGATTACCAAAGAAAGTCAATGATAGAAACAGACACCGAACAAATGTATACAGTCGAAAATATAGGGGAATTGAATCAAAATAATGTTAGTCAACGATTAGATATTTGGCTGTCAAACCAGATCCCAGATTTATCCCGATCGCGCGTCCAGACTCTCATATCACAAGGTAACGTCAAAGTCAATGACGAAACTTGCACATCGAAAAAAATATCAGTAAAAACGGGCGATCGCATTCACCTCACTTTACCCGAAACCCAACCAACTTCCTTACAGCCCCAAGCAATTCCCCTCGATATCCTCTACGAAGACGACAGCCTGATTATCATCAACAAACCCGCCGGATTAGTCGTCCATCCCGCCGCCGGACATCCAGACGGCACCTTAGTCAACGCGCTTTTAGCCCACTGTCCCTTATCAGCAATCGGTGGAGTCCAAAGGCCGGGAATCGTCCATAGACTAGACAAAGATACAACAGGGGCGATCGCGATCGCCAAAACCGACATTGCCCACCAACATATACAAGCCCAACTCAAAACAAAAACCGCCCGCCGCGAATATTTAGGCATAGTTTACGGCATCCCTAACGCCGAAACAGGCACTGTAGACTTACCCATTGGCCGTCATCCCACAGACCGCAGAAAAATGGGCATAGTACCAGTAGAAAAAGGCGGTCGCGAGGCAATTACTCACTGGACAATCAAAGAAAGAATTGGTAACTATAGTCTAATTCACTATCAATTAGAAACTGGTCGCACCCATCAAATTCGCGTCCACACAGCCGAGATTAAACATCCGATTATCGGCGATCCGATGTACAGTTCCAACCGTTCTATCGGGGTCAATTTAACCGGACAAGC
>JAYTZD010000516.1:0-5406 GCA_043742065.1 Oscillatoriales bacterium | reverse complement strand
TGGGAATAAGCAACGGAGGACACGGCAATGCCGTGTCCCTACCCAGATTTATTGTAGACACCGCATTGCCGTGTCCCTACCCAGATTTATTGTAGGGAAACGGCACTGCCGTGTCCTCTATATCATTCCGATACAAACGGATTTGATATCACTCTTCAATACACCATCCGAGTTCCTATGTCAATCAAAAAGATTCTTTCCATAGCGTTGTTAATTTTCATCCCCATTTCCATCGCCGCTGAGTATTTGCACTGGGGTTCTCTCACAGTTTGCATCACCTCCGCTTTAGCCATTATACCTCTGGCGATTTGGTTGAGCACTGCCACAGAAGAAGTTGCGATCGTTACTGGCCCATCCATCGGCGGCTTACTAAATGCAATCTTTGGCAATGCTACGGAATTAATTATTGCTATAGTTGCGCTGAAAGCCGGATTAATTGACATTGTAAAAGCCAGCATTACCGGCACAATTATCAGCAACTTGCTCTTGGTTATGGGACTTTCCATGCTGCTAGGAGGAATCCGCTATAAGGAGCAAGAATTTAAACCGATTATCGCGCGGGTGAATGGTTCGACAATGACTCTAGCAGTGATTGCAATTCTGTTGCCGACAATGGTGATTTACACCTCCAATGGAGTCGAACCCGCAGCGATTCAGAATCTTTCTTTAATCACTGCGATCGTCTTAATTGCAGTTTACGCTCTAACGCTGCTATTTTCCTTGAAAACTCACAGCTATCTTTACGATGTCGGATTAGTAGAATTAGAGTCAGAAAATACTCACAATACCACAGATGAATCTACACATAAGCCGAATTTGTGGCTGTGGATAGGTGTGCTAGTTATATCAACAATAGCCGTTGCTTTTGAATCAGAAATCTTTGTCGGAGTTGTGGAAGAAACTACTAAAGGATTGGGATTGACACCCCTATTTACAGGCGTAATTCTTTTACCTTTAGTTGGTGGCGCTTCGGAATATGTCACAGCGGTGGGAGTAGCACTGAAAAACAATATGGATTTGTCGGTTTCTGTGGCGATGGGTTCTAGTTTGCTAGTGGCTTTGTTGGTGGCCCCGGTGTTGGTGATTATCGGATTGTTGATTGATCAGCCGATGGATTTGAACTTTAATCCTTTTGAAGTGGTTGCAGTTGCGATCGCAGTTACAATCGCGAATCTAATTAGTCTCGACGGGCGATCGAATTGGCTGGAAGGAGTTTTGCTTTTAGCAACCTATATCGTGTTAGGAGCGGCATTTTACTTTCATCCCATTACTTGAATAATCAAATCGCTATGGACGCATTCAATTGTGTAAGGGCGAAGCGCCTAGAGGGGCGAAGCATTCGCGTTTAAAATCTCTGATATATCTATAGGATATGGGCGCGAATGCTTCTCCCCTACAAAAATGCGATGCACCCCGCTGCTGTACCTAATAATATTAATTCCGGTTGCACCGGAATGATATAGAGGAGACGGCAGTGCCGTGTCCCTACCGACAGTAATATTGTAGGGAAACGGCATTGCCGTCTCCTAATTTCGGCTACTAATAATTCCGGTGCAACCGGAATTGATATAACAGCAGGAACCGCTGTATTTGCAAAATCAGGATGCTGCCGGATTTGATATGATCTATTAGATTATTGCTTACCAATTTACTTCCGTACCATCACAGATTCAATCACAGCATTCGGCTGATACTTATTAGTCTGAAAAAATCCCCCTTTACCAGCGCCATAAACTCCGGCAAATTGCTTCCCTTCAGCTTTTGGAACAAACATAATTTTTCTAGTCGGTTGATTGGCAAAAACTACATTTTCTCTCATTTCATTATCAACATTATAAGATAAAGTCGCCTTGCCATAAATTGCCTCTGCTTGTTTGAGAGTCATTCCCGGCCTGACACCCTGAACTGTTTTATAATTGGCATTGTCAGTTCTTAAAAGTTCAATTACATCCGCATCTTTAAACTTTGTACCAGCGGCATAAATAATTCGATATTGCACTTTTCCCGACTGACGGATAGCGATCGCATCAAAGTCTACCATAAAGGGAGACTCAACCTTAAACTGTGCGGTGGAACCGAGAGCTTTTTTCAGTTGTCCGAAAGTCATCCCGACCTTGGCTGCTCCAATTGTGCGATCGGTAATTGCTACACTTGCAGAGGGTGTTTTTTGAGTAGCATTAGCCGCTTCTCCCAGAATATTTGTACCCACACGCGCCACAGTGGCATCGGGACTAGAAATTGCTCCTAGATAAGAGCCGATCGCCAACAAAGCAGCTATCATTGATCCAGACAGAAATTTAATATTCAACATGACTAATTCTCCTAGATTTCAAATGCGACTATCAACCCGCATATTTTGGGCTATCCTGAGCATCACCTTATTAGTTTGGATTCTGAGAGGTGTTGGCCTCTTGACATTCATTCCTGGTGCTGTGATTTGGATACTGGTTTTGCTTTCTTTTGTTGCGGGTATTCTCAGCACTATACTGCGTAGGTAATTTGGTATCCGGTAAATATGTTTGTTGACTGTTAACTGTTGACTGTTGACTGTTGACTGTTGACTGTTAACTGTTAACTGTTCACTGTTAACTGTTGTCATAACAAATAACAAATAACCCTTCGACTCTTGGACCCTTCGACTACGCTCAGGGAGCGGAGCAGTAGCCAATGCCCTATGCCCAATGCCCTATGCCCCATGCCCAATTCCCATTATTTTAGTTTCATTGCTTTCCCAACAGTCACATTCAACTGAGCACCAATCAGCATTACCAAAGAGCAAAGATAAAGCCACAATAGCAAAACAATAAAAGTGCCGATTGTCCCATAAGTCCAACTATAATTGCCCAAATGCAAAACGTAGAAACGAAACAAAGCTGAAATCAGTGCCCACAAAATAGCGGCAAAAACAGCACCGGAAAAAATTGGAATATCTCGTTGGTGCCGGCTTGGCCCGTAACGGTAAATAAAGGCAAAGGCGACTGATATAATTCCCAAAGAACTAGGCCAGCGCCACAGCCGCCAAATAGCCAATAGTTGCCACTCCAAAGGACAATTGTCTGTGAGTGCCAAGCAATTTTTAAGATCTTTTAAATTGCAATTAGCGACAGATTCCAGCAGGCAACTCTGGCGGGCAATAGCTTGTACAATTAAATCGCTGAGAAATACGACGCCAGATGCTAGAATTAATAGTATGATTGTGCCGATACTCAGTCCCAAAGAAATAAGTTTTGCTCTTAAAAAAGGTCGAGTGCGATCGGGCGGAATTTCATGGATGCGATCGAGTGCAGCCATCGCCGCGCTCATTACTCCCGAAAATGCCCATAGCGAGGCTACAAAACTGAGGGAAAATAGTTGTTGGTTGCGATATAAAAGGATTTCTGTGAGGGAACTACGAATCAAATTTCGCACGTCATCGGGTATAACTTTGCCCAAAAGACCGGCAATTTGATAAAGTGTTGATTGCAAAGGTTCAAAAAGGGCGATCGCACATAACACAGCCAACAGCCCTGGAAATAGCGCTAGCATAGAATTGTAGGCCATTTCCGCCGACAGCCCCGGCAATCGCTGTTCTCCCGCCTTCACGGAGACTTCCCTGAGCGTGCGCCAGGTCAAACACCGACAAAAAAGCCAAAAGTTACCAAATTTCTGTTTGATAGCTCTCAGTAGCTTCAAAAGCACCCTAAACAAAGCTAAAATCAGGTAGCGCAGCCAGTAAAAAATGTTCATAATTAATTAAGCTATTACCAATTCCCAATTCCCAATTCGCAATTCCCAATTCCCCAATTCTCCAATATAAAATCAATATTATGGTTCAAGATGTCAGACAGTGGTTAGATGAAATCAAGCGGCTGCAACAGCAGTTAACAGAAGTCTCGCGCGATCGTGATGAGGCTGGTGAAAGTGCAGCCCAGTGGCGTCAACTCTATAATACCGAAGCGGAGCAGCGGCGGAATGATGCTAAATTAACTCAACAAAGCATCGGTAATTTGGAAGCACAAATCGAGCAATCGCAAAATTTTCCTCCCATTGTGTCGGAAGGCGGGGAAGCTGGAATTGCCCGCCAGCAAGAAGTTGAAGGATTGCAAACTGTTGGCGAACTTAAGGCTAAGTTAGTTGTAGTATTGGAAGAGCGCGATCGGGCTTTTGAACAAATCAAACAACTGACTCAAGCCCTGAAACAAGAAGAATCCCGCCACGCTGAAACTAGCAAAAATCTAACTAGCGCCCTCGGAGATGCCGTTGACTTGCTCACGAAGGCAAAAACTCCTGCTGCTGCGAGAAATGAGAGTGTATATTCTTTGGAGATAGTCCCTGTTAGCACGGAAAATGCAGAAAGTGCGATCGAAATTCGTCACAATCCGGCCCAACTTCCGCCTTCTAAAAATCCGTTACTTCAGTTACCACCTTTTGGGGAGTAGTCAATCGATTTTAGATTAATTCCACGGATAAATCCGGGGCTTGTACCATCAAGAAATTTTTGGTCATTAGTCATACCACGTCTGAGATTTGCATCGTCTTTTTGTGCTTGTAACTTGTATTTTTACTCTACATCTTAGGAATAAATAAAATGTCTTATAGTCAGTTCACCTTAGAAATGGTCGAACAAGTCTTTGGGCTAAGTATTATTGAAAAGCTGGATAGTTTCGCGGAAGTACCAGAAGCTCCTATTAGTAATTTCTTAAAACAGTGTCTCGAATACAATACTCCTTTAGCCTTAGAAATTTCGACAGAAAAAGCGCGATCGGAAATGATTATTACACCAATATTGATTGAACTAAAACAGCAACTTGGGTCTAAAATAAGTCTGTTTTCAGGTAGAGAATTTAATGTGGATAGTCAACAAGGACTGATGGGTTATTGTGATTTTATCATTAGTAAGTCTCCGTCTCAATTGATGATTAAAGCACCCGTGATTTTAATCGTGGAAGCTAAAAATGATAATATCCAATCTGGATTAGGTCAGTGTATTGCCGAGATGGTTGCTGCACAAATAATTAATCAACGTCAAAACAATCATGAAATGGTTTATGGTGCTGTCACGACTGGAACGAATTGGAAATTTATGAAATTATTGGATTCTGTGGTTGAAATAGATCCTAATGAATATTTCCTGAATAATGTAGCTAAGCTAATGGGTATATTAAGAAGTTTTATTGGCTCGTGATATTAGTCTAAATTCTATTTAGAAATATCCTAAACTTCTCCCAATTTTTCTCGCGCCCATGCTCGCACGGCTTTACGCAGAGAAAGCCTCCCAGAATAACGATATTTCTCGATCAATTCAGGTATTTCTTGTATCGGAAGAGTTGGAAAAATTGAGCTAGTTTTCACCTCAATATATTCTTGTCCATCAAGTTGGTAAATTTTGAGTTCACCGCAATCATAACACCAAATTTCGGGAACACC
>JAYTZD010000515.1:0-10816 GCA_043742065.1 Oscillatoriales bacterium | reverse complement strand
CGATGGCGGTAGGGACACGGCACTGCCGTCTCCTCCGTTTAGATCATTCCGATGCAAACGGATTAGATATAACAGGCGCTTCGCCACATTTGAATTTGAGGTTAACAGGTTTCAACCGCCGATCAATGAAGGAGATAGTTATTCTCCAAGCATTTTAACATACTGTTTTAACACAGGTGGAATTGTGAGAACGGTTTCAGTTTCACAGCTCAATTTTTCGATCATTCCCCGTCTGTCTAAAGATTGAATTGCTTTAAATAATTCGCCCTGCGAACCTTGACATTTTGCCATGAATTGGGTAAACGAAACAGGTTCGATTTCATTACTAAGTTGCGAAATCGCCTGTTTTTCTATTTCCGACAACCGCTGATAGTGCTGCTGCAATATTGGTGTCAATTCATCGCTTAAAAATACTGGTTGATAGCTTAAATATTGAGATACTCTACCGTTAAATAAGTTGTTAATAGTTTGAGCGACTAATTTTAACCAGAGGGGATTACCTTGA
Source organism: Oscillatoriales bacterium (assembly GCA_043742065.1). Taxonomy (GTDB): domain Bacteria; phylum Cyanobacteriota; class Cyanobacteriia; order Cyanobacteriales; family Microcoleaceae; genus Microcoleus. The sequence goes on along the minus strand of JAYTZD010000515.1, from coordinate 10,311 downwards.
TAAAGCTCAATCAATTCTGGCCAGTGTTCCTCATCTAATAAACCTTTTTCTCTAAGAATTTCTGTTGCAGCTTCACCTAAACCGATTAACTGTAATAAACATACTGCTGAATTATCGTCGGTGAATGTGAGGATGTCTGAGGGGGGTTCCCAACTATTGAGGATTAAGCAGCTATTGTGGGGAATTTCGCCGATGATTTTAAATAGGGTTCCGTAATTTTCATATCCGGGTTTATAATATCCTGCAAATTGCCCGCTGCTGAGAATTTGCTGCACGTCATCGAGGATAATGAGACAGCGATTGTCGCGCAATGTTTCTATTAGGATTGACAATTGAGCATCAGTGTTGTCGGGGAAAACCCCCCCTTCGTCCCCCCTTGGTAAGGGGGGGTTTTGATTTGAGCGATCGAAAAAAAAGACGACAACAGCTAAAAAGAAAGAGCGATCGCCCTTAATAACTAACTACTGATACTCTACTTTAGCAGTCAATTAAATCTCCTGCTTCTAATTCTTGCCATTCTCTATCTTCCTGGTAATGTTGCAACATTAACTCAGCTTGTCTTTCTAAAATCCTTCCCCTCTCTTCCAGCGGTAATTTCATAAATTCTCGGCGACTGGGATAGTTTGCTACTGTTGGTATTTCTAAATCTATATCCGTCGGCTGCTTTTGAATCTTATGCTGAGAATTCAATGCTTCTATTTGATCGCCCTCAGCTTCCTCCGCTGCAATATCAGCATCAATGTCCTCTCGATTAGCATGGTAATAAGTCAAAGCTGCATAGACTTGAGTTAGAGTTAAATGCCCGATGCGATCGGCAATTTCTTCCGCAATCAAACCTTGCTTGTACCAAATAGCAATGCGACGGACTGTAACACCAGTTCCCGCAATAATTGGACAGCCACCGTGTATGTCAAGATTGCGGCTAATTAAAGTTCCTATATCGGTGATAGTTGACAAGATTTTTTTCCCGCCAATTTCCGATCGCTCTCTTATCTAGGATAACACTGTCAGAGCAAGCGTGCGATCGCCCTTACTTAAGCCAAGTGCGATCGCCCTTATCCCATCCCCATTAACTCTCTTTCGTCTGCGATCGCTAAAAAGTACGATCGCCCTTTCCATGCTCATACTCTTGATTCGGCGGCGGGAATAACTTCAATCAGTCCTGTATGAAAAGCTGTATCGTAGGTCAATGAGATAGCTTATTCCCATTGTTCGAGTTCCTCGAATGGTAGGGGCTCAAAAAAAGCATCACCGAGTTTTCCTGTCAGTAAACCAGGCGTGCGAGGCTGTGGCTGTTCTCGTCCTAATCCGAGGCGACAGTAGTGAATCAAGTCATAGATTTCTGCAAGTTTGTCTTCGGGAATGTCTTGTAGTTCTTGAACGATCTTCTCAATTAGCATAAATCAAACACTCCGATAGTTGCTGGTTAATCGATCGAGCTACTGCGATCGCCCTTAAGCAGTAACTACTGTTAGATTCTGTATCCCTAGGGAAATACACTAATTGCTCCAAACTGACGGAAATGATGATCTAAGGAAAAAGCTTGATTAACTCCGAACTTTTCCATCACTACTTTACTGCTACAATCTGTAAAACTCCATCCCTTATCTGAAAATTGTCTAAAGACTTGCCAAGTTAATCGAATATCCTCTTCTGTTAGATAATAGACGGTGGCAATTTTACCTGTAAACAACGCTTCTCCCAAAGCCATAGCTCGTGAATTATGTCCACGAACTCTCAAAAGAGTTAGTGTTTCATCTATGACATAATCTGTTGTTAGCAGAGGTTGAGTATTTTGGCGCATCCAAATGGTGGCCACCTGATGATCGGCATCTGAAGGGACTACACTAGCAAACCAAGCACTTGTATCGACCAATATCATAGTAAATTTTGATCGGGATAAAGAACTTTATCATGGTCTCGACCAGAGAATGTATCTGCATTCTCTTCTAATGGTAAAGCTGCGATATCTGCCAGAATATCAGCAGGATTTTTATGCTCAGAATGAGATGGTTTCGGAATAACGATTATTTCAACACTGGTTCCATCTGGGAGTTCCATTGGCTGCATTAGCCGCAACACACCCTTTTCATAAATGGCTGCAATTGTCATTATTATCTCCTTGTGTTATTTGAATGAAAATCTAAAAATAACTCAGCCTTATTATAACATTGACTTTCATTTTTGCGACTCTATTTCAGAACGTTTTTCGCGACGCACTTCCCGCACAATTTCGCAAATTTCTTCCATTGTTAACTCATCAGGATCGGGACTCGCTGCTTCTACTCGCCGTTCCCATTCCTCCCAGTCGAAACCTGCTACCTTCTGAAAAACAATACTATCTGCGGTGACAGTAACTGTATATCTATCCCCTGGCTTTAGTTGAGCTTCAATTTCAGCGGGAATTTCTAACTTACCGTCGGAGTTGACAGGAACAGTAATATTTGATTTAAGAATGTACTCTTGCAGGTGTTCAACGACTCTATCTTGCAGAGTTTCTGGCAGAGATTCAATCATTTTAACCAAAGTTGCGATCCTCTTCGTTGGCGTAGCCCCCGTAGGGGCGGGCTTCGCTAACGCACTTGATGACATAGCTTTATCCTCCTAGTAAATTAAGTTTTTATTTAGCATCGTTGATGATAGCTTATGCTAAATCTTAGCACTATATTTTTATGAAGAATTCAACAAATTTCTTCCGCTAAAAGCCGACCATCGCAGCGCTCATATTCATCTTCCAAAAGCCATGAATGAGTCTCATCATAACTTGAACTTGAAAATAGAGACTTATAATTTGCTGATGGATCGTAAATACAAAAACCTCCATTTTTTCCACTCACTAACATCAAAATTCGAGGCGGAAAAACAATCGGATCTACCCACAACTCGATAAATTCCCAATCATTAATTTGTTCGGCGAGGTCTGGTGCGTGGGATAACATGATATTTATCTGTTCCTTTGATAATTTTTATTTCAGCGTAATAAAGGGGAATGCGACTACCATCTGCTCTAACTTGATAGCCGATCGCATCATCAAAGTAGAGTCCATAACGTTCGTAGTCATCGGTTTCATCCTCAACCCCTGTCAGATATCCTCTCTCAATAATAGCCTCCGCCACTGCATCTAGTGTAGCTCTGTCATTAAAAATATGAGCTTTTCCCTCTTTCCTTAGCAGTCGTTCCACCTGTGACGTACCGGGAAGATGTTTGTCAAATAAACTATTTCTAGCGTCTGGTGTTAGTTCGCGGTTAATGCCAGTCATCAACTAATTAGACAGGTAACATGATATTCAGTTTACCAAAACTCTACACAAAGACCGATCGCCCGATCGCCACCAATTCCTCCAGACTTGCTACCCTAAAGATAGTTAAATTTAATCAAAATCAGCGTAAGCAATTATGAGCGGTACTGTTACATCCCCCAACCTCAACCAGCAGCGGCCACTCGCCACGCCATCCGCTGACACTTCGAGTTCCCTGCTGGGCGACTTCATCCAAGAAACACTCGCCTTAACCAAACGCCTGTTTATTCAATTGCAGCGCCGCCCCTCGACGCTAGTTGCAGGAATTATTCAGCCGCTGATGTGGTTGGTTTTATTCGGAGCTCTGTTTGAAAATGCTCCCGCTGGCTTGTTCGGCGAAAGCCAGAATTACGGACAATTTCTCGGCGCTGGTGTGATTGTTTTTACAGCTTTTGCCGGGGCGCTGAATGCTGGTTTGCCGATTATGTTCGATCGCGAATTCGGATTTCTCAACCGTTTATTAGTCGCGCCACTGGCTTCCCGATTCTCCATCGTCCTAGCTTCAGCTATTTTTATCGTCACCCTCAGTTTCATCCAAACAGGCGCAATTGTCACGGCTGGAGCGTTTTTGGATGCGGGATTGCCGGGAATTGCCGGACTAGGCGCGATCGCCCTCATAGTCCTGCTATTAGTTTTGGGAGTCACCGGTTTGAGTCTCGGTTTAGCCTTCGCTCTCCCCGGTCACGTAGAATTAATCGCAGTAATTTTTGTTACTAACTTGCCACTGTTATTTGCCAGCACCGCCCTGGCGCCGCTGTCATTTATGCCAGAGTGGTTGCAAGTTGTGGTGACACTCAATCCTCTCAGTTATGCGATCGAACCTATTCGCTATTTGTATCTTCACAGCGATTGGTCGCTAACTAGCGTGGTCATGCAAGCTCCTTGGGGTAGTGTTAGTTTTGGAGGAGCATTGTTAGTATTGCTAGCCTTTGATGTGGTAGCACTGCTGAGCATTCAACCCCTGTTGCGACGTCGATTTGCTTAGGAAGAAAACCTATGGGCGGCGTGGGGGCGGGTTACTCAACATAGTCGAAGTACCCCGCCTCCACCCAACGGCAAATCCTCATCTACCCCTTTTGAAAAATACAATAAAATACAACCCAAATATGTATGAAACCTTAAAAGTTCTTTCATCTACAAATAGTCACTAATTTTTATATTAGATTATAACCAGTGTTAATTCTGAAATTTGTGCAAACAAACATCTCTTGAACTGACCAAAGGATAAAAACATGGATATCTTATCTAACACCGTAGCGCTATCGCGGATGCAATTTGCGCTAACTGCCATATTCCATATGCTGTGGCCAGTTTTGACTACCGGAATGGGAATTTATCTGGTAATTGTTGAAGGAATGTGGCTAAAAACACGCAACCCTGACTATTACCACCATGCTCGTTTTTGGTCGAAATTATACGTGCTCAACTTCGGGATTGGGGTAGCTTCCGGCATTCCAATGGAGTTTCAATTCGGCACTAATTGGGCACCATTTTCCGAAGCCGTTGGTGACTTTTTTGGCAGTATTTTAGGATTTGAAGCTTCAATGGCATTCATGCTAGAAGCTGGCTTTTTAGGAATTATGCTATTCGGTTGGGGGCGCGTTAACCCGATCGTCCATTATTTCGCTACAATCATGGTAGCCTTCGGCGCAAACCTTTCCACCGTCTGGATTTTAGTCGCCAACTCTTGGTTGCAGACACCAGCCGGTGGAGAAATGATTAACGGCAAGTTTGTTGTCACTGATTATTTCCAAGCAATTATGAACCCCTTTGCATTAAACAGCATTCTCCATATGTTTTTTGCAACATTAGAAACATCCCTGTTTGTAATAGGTGGAATTAGCGCTTGGTACATTCTGAATAAACGAAACGAAGCCTTTTTTTCCAAATCTTTAAAAATTGCCATCGCGACGGCGATTGCAGTTGCACCTTTGCAGATATTCATCGGACATTTGAGTGCCGAACAAGTCTATCACTATCAACCCACAAAATTAGCAGCAATCGAAGCTAAATGGGAAACCTCCCCAGCCGGAAGTTCAGCCGATTGGACTATCATGGCTCTTCCTAATGAGAAAGCCCAGAAAAATGACTGGGAAATCAAGGTTCCTAATGGCTTAGGATACGTCTTAGAATTCAAACAAAAACTCTCCGAACCAGTCCTCGGTTTAAAAGAATGGAAGCCAGAAGATAGACCCCGAATGGTGGGTTTAATCTACTATTGTTTCCGCATCATGTCCGGCATTGGATTCTTGTTTGTAGGATTGATGCTATTCAGTACAATTCAGTGGAGTCGAGGCAAACTTTCCGCTGAAAATATTAGCAATCAACCTTGGTTAATGCGCGCTTGGGTGTTAGCAGCACCACTGGGATATATTGCTGTAGAATCGGGTTGGATTGTGCGCTGTGTCGGCAGACAGCCCTGGGTTTTATACGGGCAAATTCGCACGGCTGACGGGGTGTCAAACATCCCCGCTACCAATGTTTTAACTTCTCTCAGTTTCTTTGCAGTTATTTACAGTTTCTTGTTTGTTTGCGCCTTGTATTTTGGCAGCCGCATTATCCGCAAAGGCCCTAATTTAAATCTGCCAATTCCAGGTTTAGACAATCAACCTGCCATCGAAACTGAACCCGCAGAACATATTCCCGATCAACGTCCTGTAGAAGCACAACAATAGGAGATTTTATGCAAGCTTTGGAGCATTTTCTCCCGCAAGTCTGGTTCGTAATTTTAGGTATCTTTCTGTTGCTTTATGTCATGCTAGACGGCTTTGACTTAGGCGTAGGAATTCTATCTCTGACTGCTTCCGATGACGAGCGCCGGGGCATTTTAATGACCAGTCTGGGCAATGTTTGGGATGCTAATGAAACTTGGCTCGTTTTGATGGGAGGCGCTTTGTTTGGCGCATTTCCCCTGGCTTACGGCACGATTTTAACGGCATTGTACATCCCGATTTGTATGATGCTTTTTGGGTTAATTTTTCGGGCTGTAGCCTTTGAGTTTCGCGAGCATTCTAACCGGAAGTTATTTTGGAATTATGCCTTCGGTGCGGGTAGTTTTTTGGCAGCTTTGGCTCAAGGATTTGCCCTCGGTGCGGTGCTTGAAGGCATTGCTGTTGATGAAGCTGGGCATTTTGTGGGTACTACCTGGGATTGGCTGGATTGGCGATCGATCTTGGTGGCTTTGACACTGATTCAAGGCTACGTTTTGATTGGTTCCACCTATCTAATTATGAAAACGGAAGGGGAACTGCAAACAACTCACTATCGCACGGCTAAAATTGCGGCGGTGACGACTTTAATCGGAGCAATTTTGATTACTGTCGCAACTCCGATTTTTTATGAAAGTACGAGAGCCAGATTGTTTGAAAAACCGCTAGTTTACATTTTTGTGGCGATTCCTTTGCTGGGATTGCTGCTGGTTGGACTGTTGCTGAAAAGCCTCAATAACAAAGAAGAACGCACGCCGTTTGTCTGGACAATTCTGATTTTTTTACTCAGTTTCATCGGATTAGGATTGATTGTTTTTCCCTACATTATTCCCACACAACTCACGATTTACCAAGCGGCGGCTGCACCCAGCGCCTTGGTATTTATGATTGTGTTCATTGGCTTTCTGATCCCGATTATGATTTTCTACAACATCTACAACTATGTGGTGTTTCGGGGTAAGGTTGCTGGCGGGCACTACGAGGAATAAATCAGAATAAAACCGCAGATGTACGCAAATATATGCAGATAAGATCAACTTTATATCTGCGTATATTTACCTGTATTTGCGGTTAAAAATTACAAATTTTCGTTTTTCGATACAATTTTTGATACCACCATAACCTTACGCAACCGTGTTTGAAATCACTATTCCTGTCAAATAATCAAATACAATGTAATGGAATATTCTAATTTCTTTCGTCCAGTAAAGGATGAACAACTTATGGATGCAACCAATTTGTCAGGTTATCAAATAATAGATCAACTGTACACAGGTGCACGCACCCTAGTCTATCGAGCTATCCGTACCAGTGACCAATACCCAGTCGTCATCAAGCTGCTGCGAAACGAATACCCCAACTTCAACGAACTCATTGGGTTTCGCAACCAATATACGATCGCCAAAAATCTCGATTTCCCCACCATTATCAAACCCATCACCCTAGAAGTATACCATAATAGCTATGCCCTAGTCATGGAGGACTTTGGCGGCATCTCCCTATCTACTTATTTAAAAGCAGAAACTGATAAAAATCAATCCTCTAACTCTTTATCTTTAACAGAATTTCTTAACTTAGCCCTACAACTATCTGAGATTCTCTACTATCTCTACCAAAATGGAGTCATTCATAAAGATATTAAACCGGCAAATATTTTAATTAATCCCGAAACCAAAGAGATCAAACTAATTGACTTTAGTATTTCTTCCCTGTTACCCAGAGAAACCCAAGAAATTCAGAATCCCAAAGTTCTCGAAGGAACATTAGCCTATATTTCCCCAGAACAAACCGGGAGAATGAATCGAGGCATTGACTATCGGAGTGACTTTTATTCTCTCGGTATTACTTTCTATGAATTGTTGACAAGAAAGCTACCATTTGTCTCCGATAACCCGATGGAATTGGTACATTGTCATATTGCTAAAACTCCGCCTGCAATTATCAGTTGTCAGTCATCAGTTGTCTGTGAGGAGATACCACAAGTTTTGGCTGATATCGTGATGAAACTAATAGCGAAGAATGCCGAAAATCGTTATCAGAGTGCCTTGGGGCTGAAATACGATCTACAGAAATGCTTAATTCAACTGAAAGAAACAGGAAAGATTCAAACATTTCAAATTGGGACGCGGGATGTGTGCGATCGCTTCATTATTCCCGAAAAACTCTACGGACGAGAATTGGAAGTTCAGATGCTTCTAGAAGCCTTCGATCGCGTTGCAGGTGGTGGATCTGAATTGATGCTGGTTGCTGGGTTTTCAGGTATTGGTAAAACGGCAGTTGTCAATGAAGTTCACAAGCCAATTACTCGTCAAAATGGTTACTTCATCAAGGGTAAATTCGACCAATTCAATCGCAATATTCCTTTCTCTGCCTTTGTGCAAGCCTTCCGAGATTTGATGGGACAATTGCTCTCAGAATCTGACACTCAACTGCAAACCTGGAAGACACAAATTCTCGAAGCCTTGGGCGAGAATGCTCAGGTAATTATTGAAGTGATTCCCGAATTGGAACGCATTATTGGTGTGCAGCAGCCAGCACCAGAACTATCGGGGAGTGCAGCGCAAAATCGATTTAATTTACTGTTTCAAAAATTCATTCAAGTGTTTACAAAACCAGAGCATCCTTTGGTGATGTTTTTGGATGATTTGCAGTGGTCAGATTCAGCATCGCTGAAGTTAATGCAGTTGCTGATCAGCGATTCACAAACGGGTTATTTACTGCTGATTGGAGCCTATCGAGATAATGAAGTGTTTGCGGCGCATCCGCTGATGCTGACACTTGATGAGGTGAGCAAATCTGGGGCAACAATCAATACTATTACGTTACAACCATTAAACCAGGTAAGTCTAAATCAGTTGGTTTCTGATACGCTCAACTGTGCAGAGATATTGGCTCTACCCTTGACAGAATTAGTGGCTCAAAAAACCAAAGGAAATCCATTTTTTGCGACGCAATTTCTCAAGGCATTGCATCAAGATGGGTTGATTACTTTTGATCTAAAAGAGGGCAATTGGGAATGTGACATCACCCCAGTCCGTGCTGCTGCCTTGACTGATGATGTGGTGGAGTTAATGGTACAGCAACTGGAAAAACTGCCGATCGCAACTCAGGACGTACTAAAACTAGCAGCTTGTATTGGCAATCAATTTGATTTGAAGACGTTGGCGATCGTTTCGGAACAAACCGAAGCGGATGCGGCAGATGCGCTGTGGAAAGCTTTGCAAGCAGGGCTAGTGATTCCCCAGAATGAAGTGTATAAGTTCTATGTCGGGCAGGAGCGGCAAAATAGTAATAACTATACAACCGAAACTGTGAACTATCGGTTTTTGCACGATCGCGTCCAACAAGCCGCCTATTCCCTGATTCCAACTAACCAAAAACAAGCGACTCACTTGCAGATTGGACAACTCCTCCTCAGTCACACCACGGAATCTCAACAAGAAGAGAAGTTGTTTGATATTGTCAATCATCTGAATCAGGGTGCCGAGTTAATGACTCAGCAACAAGAACGCGATCGCCTGATTCAACTAAATTTGCGGGCAGGACAAAAAGCGAAACTAGCAACTGCTTACACTGCTGCGATCGAATATTTCCATACTGGGATAAATCTGTTGCCGATCGCAGGCTGGCACAATCAGTATGCCCAGACGTTAGCACTGTATGAAAATGCGGCGGAGGTTTCCTATCTCGACGGCGATTTTGAGCAAATGCAGCAACGGATCGATCAAGTTCTACAACACGCTGATACACTGCTGGATCGAGTCAAGGTCTACGAAACCCGAATTCAAGCTGCGATCGTTCAAAAACAATTTCTTCAGGCATTAGAAATAACCGTAGCAGTGTTAGAACAATTAGGGGTAAAGTTCCCCCAGCAGCCAAGCCAAGCCGACGTGGGGCAGGCCCTTCAAACTACGGCGGGAAATCTGAACAAACAATCGAAATCGATCGCAGATCTTGCTGATTTGCCAGTGATGAGCGATCCTACCGATTTAGCGATCGTTCGCTTGATCACAAAATCTTTGTCTGCTGCCTACCTTGCCAAACCAGAGGTACTACCACTGTTGGTTTGTACTGGAATTGACTCATTCCTGAAATCTGGTAATAGTCCTCTATCGGCTGCCGTGTATTCCTGGTATGCAGTTATTTTGTGTGGGATTATTGGAGACATTGAAACAGGTGGTCAAATTGGTGAATTGACTTTGAACTTGCTGGCGAAGTTTCCGTCTAGAGAAATTCAGTCACGCGCTGCATTCACGGTTTACTACTTTGTTAAACCCTGGAAAACTCATACCAATGAAATCTT
>JAYTZD010000514.1:0-10823 GCA_043742065.1 Oscillatoriales bacterium | reverse complement strand
CGGGCGATCGCACGATCTGATTAACAATCACTCGTTCAGCGCCGTTGATAATGAAAGTGCCCCGTTCTGTCATCAATGGCAAATCGCCGATGAAGACTTCTTGTTCTTTGATTTCGCCTGTTTCTTTATTAATCAAACGGGTGGGGACGTACATTTGCACTGAGTAGGTGCTATCCCGCCGTTTTGCTTCATCTACGTCATATTTTGGGCGCTTCAGTTTGAAGTCTTTGCCGATGAAGTGTAGTTCCAGCTTACCCGTGTAGTCTGTGATTGGCGAAAAGCTGTCTAGTTCTTCGATCAGTCCGGCTTCTAGGAACCAGCGAAAACTTGCCCGCTGGATTTCGATCAGGTCGGGTAAGGTGAAGGCAAATTCTGTGTAGTCTTTAGTGGTCATGGGTGTCCTTTTTCCGCGATGGCTCTAGCTTTGCTTTTTACATGACGCCTAGCAGGCGCATTTTTACTTTGATTTCGTTTTTTTGATGGATTGTGTGAGAGAATTTATATGATGTTTTCGATCGCGACAAGACTGCTGCAACGGTTATTTGTGCGGGTTGCTCGCAGCGGATTATTGCTGATTTTGGCTTCGATCGAGATACTTTCCACGACGACCTCTTGGTGTTCTACTGTAAATTTCCTATACATTTGAGTCCTAGAATTTACTTTTAAGCGATCGCCAAATTGCTGAGGTTCCAAGTTTTTTTGATCTGTATTTTTCAGATATTAGTTGAAGTTTTTTTCTGTCAGGTACAATGCGGGCGTTGCGCTGGCAGTTTCCGAGAAACTGGGGGCGTGTTAGGAGTACGCCAATCCTCGATCGGCTCGTTGTTTTAATTATAGGGCGCAAATCCGATGGATAGCCAACTGTCAAGCATAACATATTTTAGGCATTTCTCTTCTTCCTTCTTCCTGAATCGGTTCCTGAGCCCTTCGACTACGCTCAGGATAAACTCCGTCGAAGGGCCTTCCTCCTTCCGCTATATTTTCAGCTTTCGTTACAGCGAAAGCCCGAATAGCTGACAGGCATTTTCTGTTGTTTGCTGGGACAAAGTTAAGAGAGAAACTCCCCTCAATTTAGCAACTTGCTCGGCTACGTGGTAGACAAAAGCAGGTTCGTTACGTTTTCCCCGCTGTGGTACAGGGGCGAGAAAAGGGCAATCTGTCTCAACTAGAATGCGATCGCTATTTACCATACAAGCTGATTCATGGATCTGTAAGGCTTTTTTGAAGGTGACAGTTCCACTAAAACTGATGTAGAAACCCAAGTCCAAAAACCACTGGGTTTCTTCTGGTGTCCCTCCCCAACAGTGCATGACTCCGCGCACTGGGCCACGAGTTTGCCAAAAATCCCTCAGCATTTCTGCCATTGGGGCGGCGGCGTCGCGACAGTGGATAATCACCGGTTTGTCAAGTTGCTGGGCGATTTCAAGCTGTGCCTCAAACACTTTAAACTGGTGTTCACGATCGTCACCTTTATGAAAGTCTAGTCCGGTTTCGCCGATCGCCACCACTCGGTCATCCGAACTCGCCAATTCCCTAATCTGGTTTGCAGTCTTGTCTGTCCACTTACCAGCATCTAGGGGGTGGAGCCCAACGGCAAATGAGACTTCTGGAAACTGATCGGCGATCGCCTGAATTCCAGCAAACTCTTCTGGTTCTACACAAGAATGAACCAAACGAACCACGCCAGTTGCGCGCCAGCGTTCTCGAATGGTTTCTAACTCAGATTTGTACGTGTCAAAGTTGATATGAACGTGGGTGTCAATGAGCTGCATGAGCAAAGCAGAGTAGATGGGGAGAGTGGGCGAGAGAGGGGGAGAATGGGAGAGAGGGAGAATTGGGGGATGGGAGAGCGGGAGAGTTGGAAAAATTTCCGTTACATCCGTTACAGAATCCGTTGCCGAACTTCCTTCAATCCGTTACATCCGTTACAAAATCCGTTGCCGAACTTCCTTTCTTAAGATGCTACGACTGTTTCATGGGGCTTGAGGGTTCTTGCCAACCGGGATTTTTTGCGATCGCCGTTGTTGCGGTGGAGTACACCTTTTTTAACAGCCTTATCGATTTTGCTGTAAGCCTCTGACATCCGCAATTGAATTTCTTGCATCAATTCAGGAGTTGGAGCTGCGGCGTACTTCTCAACTGTTACAAAATACTTCTTCATCAGAGTTTTGACTGCTGACTTATAAGACTTGTTGTACAAACGGTTGCGTTCGGCGATTTTGACACGTTTAACGGCGGACTTAATATTTGCCATAGTTCAGTTAGTGGAAGTAGGTATTCGTTTTGCTTGACACTCCCCGGCATTAACGCACTGGGATTTGTAAGATACTATCAAAAATGCAGTTCTTAAGGGCGCTGTCAAAACACCTCTACACGCTCTACTCTAAGACTTGCATCCTTTGACACTCCCCGGCATCAAGGCGCGAGGACTAGAGCAGAAACCACCGTCACGAGTTAAAGTCACGGTTTACTGCGCGCAATTTTCGAGTATACAATATTTTGGCGTTTTTTTATAAAAAAATTATCAGATCCCTGAAAAACTAACATAACACATATTCTGCTCAAAATCCCATTCCCCGAAAAATCCAAGTTAAGCTATAACAAAGAGTACGGGTTATTAAGGAAGGCATTCCGAATCTCCATGCTGCGAATCATCACTCAGTGGGTTGAGGCACAAGCTGAACTGCGACGGATCTGCGATCGCACCCATGACGAACTTGTCGTTCACAAAGAAGCTACTGTGCGGGAAGTGCTGCAAGCTGTCAAGCGCAAAGGCGATAAGGCTGTGCTGCACTACACCGCTGAATTTGACCGCATGACCCTAAATGCGGAAGAACTGCGAGTGAGTGGCTCCGAATTGGATGCTGCTTACCAACAGGTGTCGAAGGAATTATTAAATGCAATCCGTACAGCTTGCAAACAGGTAGAGGCGTTTCACCGACAGCGCGTCCCAAAGTCTTGGGTGCAGTTTGGTGATGACGAGATTGTTTTGGGCAAACGCTACACTCCGGTCGATCGAGCGGGAATCTACATCCCTGGCGGTCAGGCATCCTATCCCAGTTCAGTAATCATGAATGCGGTTCCTGCCAAGGTCGCCAAGGTTCCGAGACTGGTGATGTGTACTCCCCCCGGACAAGAGAAAAAAATGAATCCTGCGGTGCTCGTAGCGGCTCAGGAAGCGGGAGTTGATGAGATTTATCGGGTAGGTGGGGCCCAGGCGATCGCAGCTTTGGCCTACGGTACAGAAACCATTCCGAAGGTGGATTTAATTACTGGGCCGGGGAATATTTACGTCACGCTGGCTAAAAAACTGGTTTACGGAACTGTGGGGATCGATTCCCTAGCGGGCCCGTCGGAGGTGCTGATTATCGCTGATGGCTCGGCACATCCTGTGCACGTAGCTGCCGATATGTTGGCTCAAGCCGAGCACGATTCGATGGCGTCGGCGATTTTGCTGACGGCGGATTCGGTGCTGGCGAGAAAAGTCGTGGCTGAGGTAGAGAAACAGTTGGCGAATCACCCGCGCCGGACTTTAACCGAAAAGGCGATCGCGAATTACGGTTTAGTCGTAGTAGTTGAGTCTCTGAAGGCGGCTGCGGAACTATCCAACGAATTTGCTCCCGAACACTTGGAATTGCAAGTGGCAGATCCCTGGGCTTTGCTTTCGCAAATTCGCCACGCTGGGGCGATTTTCTTGGGCTATTCAACACCGGAAGCTGTGGGTGATTATTTGGCTGGGCCGAATCACACTTTGCCGACTTCTGGGGCTCCTCGCTATGCGTCGCCGCTATGTGTCGAAACTTTTATGAAGCATTCGAGTTTGATTGAATATTCGCCGACTGCATTAAAAAAGGTGGCTAAGGCGATTAATGTTTTGGCCGAAGCTGAGGGTTTGCCTTCTCACGCTGATTCGGTGCGACTGCGGACTGAAAATCAGGGAGAGGATGAATTTTAGGTTCTAGTTGGTAGATGTTGGATGGGTTGTAAATGTAAAAGGCGATCGGGTTTATATCCCCGACTTGTTAAATGAGTCGGGGATTTGGGATATTTTTTTGATGCGATACCTAATTATTTAATCCTGGTCTTAAGGAGTAATATACCGAAGCTGGCCAGAATTTTTACTATGATGAAAGAGCAAACATTTGAACTGGATGAATCTCAGATAAAATTTCTCCAAAGTTGTGAAAAGTATGGATTTAAAGACGCAAATGAAGTAGTAAGAATGGCAATTCAACGCCTGGAATTAGCATTAGAAGCGGAGCGATTGGAAGAATCCGCCGATCTCTATGCAGAAATATATAAAGAAGATGCAGACTTGCAAGAATTGACGGAACTAGGTTTAGAAGAATGGCTGAAGCTATCAAATTGAAACGCGGTTTAATTATTGAAGTTAATCTCGATCCAACGAAGGGTTCTGAAACGGGGAAAATTAGACCTTGTGTTGTTGTGACTAACAATACTTATAATGAGCGAGTTCCTGTAATCCAGGTTGTTCCAATTACTGCTTGGAGTGAAAAAAAAGCCAAGATTAAAAGTAATGTGGAGATTGAACCGTCTGAAAGAAATGGATTGACAAAAAAATCTATTGCTGATTGTTTGCAAACGCGCCCTATTGATTATAGTTCTCGTGGGGTAGATATCCGAGGTGAACTTGAACCAGAGGTTATAATGAAAATTGATCTAGCTCTCAGAATCGTGTTTGCTTTGTAATTTTAAAGCCTTTAAAGAAGAAATAATTAATAGGTTAAGAGGCGATCGCTCATTGGATGAATAATGATCGATCGCCCTTCTGAATTATTAGAAAGGGCGATCGATATTCCTCATTTTCTGAAAAATAATGGTATTTATCTCCTTTTATGAACTGAGTGCTAAAGGTTGTTTGACTAATTGTTCGATAACTAGCGATCGACAAACAGCTTCAATTTTATTATTTCCACCAATTTCAAATAACAGATGCAGCCACTCATTAGGAGAAAGGGATAGATTTTCTAACCAAAGAGAAGGAGTAACTTGCTCCCAGCCGACGATTGTACCGAGGTTCGCAGGCTTTCGATCTAACTCATCAGGATTGGGGTTGAGTTGTACATCCAGTCGAATGCAGGTTTTGAGGATAATGTTTAAAAATTGGTCTGTAGTAGCAACTTCAGAAGTAGAGTTAGTTGAATTTAGTTGCCAATAGTAGTTAAGATTTAAGACATAATCATAGGGAAATTGCCACCCCATCGATAGCAATTCTGATTCAGTAAAATCGTATTGTTGCCAAATTTCTTGAAAGTTCATAATCTGACGAATAAATGGGGTTAAGGGAGCAGAATAAAGTGGGTGTCTCCACGGCTTCCGGGTTTTCCTGATGCGTTTAGGGGTTGTTCTGCGGGTGCGCCACCTCCTGGGCCATTGTAAACACGAGCATAGGATGAACCATCAGGTTGAGTCATAATTCTGACACTGTATTGAGTGTTTGGGCTTGTCCAAATTGTACCCGCACCACTTTTTGAGCCTCCTCTAGCTGGAGTGGATATCCAGCCCGAAGCAGTAAGTTCTGTTTCGAGGGTGATTTTATGGATTCCACCGATTATAATTGCTAAAATAAGCTAAACTGCTCTTAATCTATAATCCGATTATGACTGTTATTGAACAAATATACGCGATCGTCAAAACCCTTCCCCAAAACCAAGCTAGCGAAATTCTTACTTTCGCTGAGTTGATTCGTGCCAAGTACCTGAATGCGAACCAATCCACCGATACAGTAGATTCTGCAACTCCTTGGATGGAACTGGTTTATTCCCTAGCTGGAGCGTGGGCGGATGACTTTCCTACTCTGGAAGAGATTCGTACCGAGTCGGGGGAAGACATTTTGCGGGAGAGCTTTTAGATGTACATTTTGGATACAAATACATTAATCTACTATTTCAAAGGACAAGGACAAGTTGCCCAAAACATTGCGAATGTATCTCCTCAAGAAATTGGCATTTCGACGATCGTCCTGTTTGAATTGCAAGTGGGTATTGCTAAATCTACTTCGCCTGCAAAACGTACACAACAACTTCAGCAACTTTTAAGCCGAGTTAATGTTGTTCCTTTCGATCGCGATTGTGCTCTTGCTGCTGCCACAATCCGCGCTCAATTGGAGCAACAAGGTACTCCTATCGGCCCGATCGATGTTTTGATTGCAGGGACAGCCGCTTCACTTCAAGCAACTCTTGTTACTCACAATGTCAAGGAGTTTTCGAGAGTTTCAGGACTGGCGATCGCGGACTGGTATTGAATTTCTGGCAGAGCGCTCTTGTCTAACCACAAATTATAGATTGATGAATGAAGAGCGATCGCCCTTCTGAATTATTAGAAAGGGCGATCGCTCTTTTTTGACCGTAGATGGACGGAGATTAACGCGGATGTAAGAAGGGCGATCGCTCTTTTGATGAATTATGGGCGATCGCCCTTCTGGATTATCCTTAGAAAAGGTGAGCGCTCTCATTCCTAAACAAGCGCTCCCTTGTTTTTTCAGGAATTTTTTAACTGGTTAAGTAGATTACTATACAACATTGACTGCAATTTCTTGGGTCAAAGGAGTATAAGAATTAGGCGCTTTATCAAAAGGGTTAAAAACTCCTATGTTAAAGATAGGAACAGGAGGATCTTGCTTCCACGAAAGCTTGGGTTCCCATTTAGGAAGAGCTTCTTCTAATGCCTTGCTGAAATCTAAAGACCCAATTTTCCAGTCTTGAGGGAGTAAACCTGCTAATTTAGCTACATTCAGACCAATTTCTGTTTCTGGTTGAAAAACAAAATCTGTTTTAAAACTTACTATTGGTTTGATAGTCGGCTTGAATTTATAAAGGGTTCCTGAATTATAATTAGATGGAACTGTTAATTGGATATCTTTTGTTCCATTGATAGGAACATCACTCACATCAAAGTCTCCATTGTCAAGACCATCTAAGTTAATTCTGAATCCTGTAATCTGAAAAACAGACTCCTGTTTTACATTCAATTTCAATTTTCCGCTCATTTTGTCTGATAGATTCTTGCCCCCGTCTGATGGATTATTTCCCCCGTAAGAATCCCCACCATAAGCGGCACTTCCATAAGGGGGACTAAGTTTCTTTTTGAGCAGCTCAATAATATCAATGCTTAGACCGGCCGTATCCTGAGTTATAAGTTTACCGGGTTCCTTCTTCTCGTACTCATTGGTACTTAAAGAAAAACCAGGGTCTACAGCAACAGGAAGATTAAATAAAGATGATACCACTTCAGGATTTAACTTGAAGCTAGGGTCTAATAATGTTAGATTCACAGTATCAGACTTATTTTTTATGCCTGCAAAAAGTTTACCTTCAGCTAAGAATGAGAAACCTAGTTCTGTGTTTAAGTTAGCTTTTTGCCCAAGCACAGGTTTAATGTTTACAGTTAATGGTTCACCTGCTTTCACGGAACTGGGATAGTTAAAACTAAACACACTATCAAACTTTGCATCAAAAGTCCCTGGACTAGCAAAAGCTTCTGCTTTAAATTCATATTTAGCATCCAATTGAAAATCCAAAAGTAAGGGATAAGCATCAATTAATTTGCCTTCAAAAGAAGTCTTTCCACCCAGTTTACCACTTTGACCACCACCCCAAAGATTTTGGTTATCCAAAGAAAAAGTTACCGAAGGTGAAATACTCACATTTGAAGGAGAAGTGGGACTAACAGGGTTAGTATTATTACTTTGATTAGCATTACCTGAACTATTATCGGTATTGCCACTACCATTATTAGCACTACCATTTCCTAGATTTCCCGAAGCACTATAAGGCAGACGGATAAATCGAGAGGGAGACGATGCTGAAATAGTTTCAGTCTTGTACAAGTAATCAGCAGCACTACCACTATTAGGAGTATAACTGGACTCTGAAATCAGAATCGTTCCGTCAGTATTAACCTTTTCAACCACTGCAACGTGACCAGTTTCCCACTGGGCAATGTCACCAACTTGAGGGGTATTCGACATAGAAATACCAGCCGCAGCAGCTTGATTGTCCCAATCATAGGCATTTCCAGACAACTTATTTAAAGCCGTTGTATTGTACCCTAACTGCTGTAAACGACCGTTAACATACCAAGTGCAGTTACCCAAAGCACTGCCTAAATTGTTGGAGGGTGGATAAGTCGATGCGGGCGCGTATCCCGACTGCCAGAAAATGTTATTTTCACGATAAGCAGGTAGATTGAAATTAGGCATTGTTACGCCTAGCTGATTGCCAATATTAGTCGGTGTCTTAGGTAGTGTTGTCCCGTAACGATAAGCAGTTGCTTTACTCCCATTCCAGTAAATGTAACCATCCTCAAAGTATTGAATGATATTTCCATTTCCCAGACCCTTTTCACCACTTTTCGGCTCACCTAACCAGCCTTCCAATCCACCATTTTTCAAGAATGTTTGACGGATACCACCGTACAGCGGGAAGGTTCCATACTGACTGCTGACGATCGACCCATTCTCAAATTTCTGATAACTGGCACCATTATAATTGGTGACATCAGAAATGGGATTGCCCAAAGTCCCTTGATAATTCTGGAAAACTGGATAGAAATTGCCACCGACGGTGTGACCGTTTACATTAATTGAATTAGATGGCTGCGTTGGGCCTGGATTGCTGATGCCAGGGCCTGGATCGGTGATGCCGGGGCCTGGATCGGTAATGACGGGGCCTGGATCACTTGTGCCGGGGCCTGGATCGGTGATGACGGGGCCTGGATCGTTTGTGCCGGGGCCTGGATCAGTTATGACGGGGCCTGGATCGTTTGTGCCGGGGCCTGGATTGTCAACAGGTGCAGATACCTCTTGAGGAACTTCAATTACACCCCCCGCAGGAATCAAATTAGGATCGGGAATAACATTGTGTTGAGCAATCCAATTGTAAGCATCTGGAGAAGCATCGCCCATTGTGTCGGCTGCAATTTGGCTCAGGGTATATCCATCCGGGATGACGTAAGACACCCAATCATAGTATTTGCCATTAAACTGATCGGCGGTCGCCCTTTCTAATGGCGTCACCAACCCTTCCTTACCCCAAGTTGTCGGATTCGAGAAAGGTGTCGGAATATAAAGTTGTGGCGCTGTTTCCTTCGCCATTGCCACAGCTTTATTGAAATTCACCACCCCAAAACCCGTTTCTTCATCCCATCCGGGCGCCTTCAAATCGATCGCACTTCCAGTCAAAATGTCAATCACTTGAGTCACACTCAAATCGGGATTGCTTTCCCAAACCTTAGATGCCATCCCCGCCGCCTTAGCCGCCGATGCCGAAGTTCCCGACATCGTGCCCACATCATCGCCAACAGTCGATAAAGTCGGATTGTCGATCGCACCTCCGGGCACTAAAATATCCAAACCATAGCCGTAGCTGGAATAATCCGATCGCCCAAATCCATCAGATGAACCAACCGTGATAATATTCTCAAATTCCTGGGAAGATTGACCTAAAACTGACATCACGCCGCCGTCATTTCCCGCCGCTACAACTAACAGCACTCCACTCTGACGCGCATTTTCTAATGCAGCACGTTCTCGGTTCGTAAATTCGTAACGAGTGGTAATACTTCCGTCAGCATTCTTTTGAGTTAAATCGAGGGGTAAAAGTGCGATCGCATTCTTCTGCTTTTGTGCTTTCGCTTCACCCACAAAATCCGTCAATGCTAAATCCCATTCCCCCGAACCAATTGCCCGACTTAGATAAACATTCGCTTTATCGTTGTAGCCGTCAATGCCTTTGTCGTTGCCTTGAATCGCACTCACTAAACCCCAGCTAAATGTGCCGTGTTCGTTCCCAGTGCCGGCCGTAAACAAGGGATTGCTGTCTTTGTCAATGCGATCGCGCCCCAATGTCACTTTAGAATAATCCAAATCGGGATTGTTCGGCGCAAACCCAGTATCGATGATGCCGATAAATGCGCGTTTTTCTGCTGGGAAACTAATCGGTAATA
This sequence comes from Oscillatoriales bacterium, assembly GCA_043742065.1. Taxonomy (GTDB): domain Bacteria; phylum Cyanobacteriota; class Cyanobacteriia; order Cyanobacteriales; family Microcoleaceae; genus Microcoleus. Next base: position 857 of record JAYTZD010000514.1, on the reverse strand, counting down.
TGGTTTCAACAGGCGCTTCAGGTGTTGGCGTAAGTTCAATCTTAGGCGGTTCTGGGGCGATTTTAGGCGGTTGCACCAGTGGTATTGGAGCGGGGATCGGCAGGATTGTTACAGGTGGTTGTATCACCACAGGAGGCGTTACAACTACAGGCAGTTTTGTTTCAGTCGGTGGAGTTACATCAATCGGTGGAGTTACAGCAATCGGTGGAGTTACAGCAATCGGTGGAGTTACAGCAATCGGTGGAGTTACAACAATCGGTGGAGTTACAACAACCGGTGGAGTTACAACAGTCGGTGGAGTTACAACAGTCGGTGGAGTTACAGCAACAGGTGGCGTTACAACAACCGGTGGTTTTAGATCAACTGGTGGAGTTACAACAATTGGCAGCTTTGATTTGGCATAATCGATCAATTTCTTGCCACCATCAAGTTTAGTCCAATCCTTCGCTGGATCGATCACTTTGTCGATCGCCACTGCTTTGCCCGTCGCACCTGTTAAATTGAAAACCAAATCGTTGTAATCTTTATCCGAACCCTGATCGACGCGCTGATCTTCCATCGCAAATGCCTTGCCATTACCCGTGACATCTGCTATTTGGCCGTACAAAAAAGCATCATTTGGATTAGTGCTAGATAATGACAACAGCGGGCGTTTATCACCGTCGGCACCCGGATTATTAAAGACATCTCTTACAGTACCATTCGGCACCAACATCACCGCAAAGGCTTCTCCCGGTTTCATCGCAAATGTTTTCGCGCCGCTGTAGAGTCCTTCGTTATCATTTCCCTCTCCTAAACCACCATTAAATAGTGGATTTGCACCTTCTATGGGGTCAGAAATTACGACATGACCAAAG
>JAYTZD010000513.1:0-24595 GCA_043742065.1 Oscillatoriales bacterium | reverse complement strand
CGAGTTTCACGGGAGCAAATTTTACTTATACCGCTACGGACAACGCGGGTGATAGCAGTTCCGCCGTGGGTACTGTTTCTGGCCTGACACGGTTCGTTAATCCACCGACGCCAACACCTGCGCCAACACCAACACCTACTCCAACACCTGCGCCGACACCTACTCCAACACCTGCGCCAACACCGATACCGATACCGATACCGATACCGATACCGACGCCGACACCGACACCGACACCGACACCGACACCGACGCCGACACCGACAAGCTTATTTATCCCAATCCCAGTATCAGAACCAGATACCGGTTGTGGTTGTCAACCTTTACCTTTGTTGCCTGCGTTAAGATTTATGCCGTCGCAACGGAGGCCAATTGTCAACTTTGAGTCAAATGCCGCAGAGTTGATTAACATCGAAAAAACTCTCCTTGGCACTCCTGGAAATGATTATTTAACAGGTTCTGATGCTAACGAACTGTTTCTGGCTTTCCGAGGAGACGATACAGTTTTGGGCAAAGGTGGTTCAGATCTGGTATTTGGCGATCGACAACAAGATTTGATCTTTGCTGGCAGAGACAACGACATCGTTTACGCTGGTAAACAAAATGACGTGGTATTTGGGGGCAAGGGAAACGATCGCATTTTTGGCGATCGCAATTCGGACACACTTTATGGTAGTGGTGGCCTCGATACGATCGTTGGTGACAATGGCAATAACATCAATCTGACTGCGAATGATGGCGACTTAATTTTCGGTGGCGAAGGTGCTGATGCGATCGCTAGCAACCAAGGTAATGACAGCGTTTACGGGGGCAAAGATCCTGATATTGCCTTTGGTGGCAAGGGTAATGACCTGATTTGGGGCGATCGGGGTGGGGATACTTTGTTGGGTGACAACGGAGACGATTCGCTGTTCGGCGATGCCTTCAACTCCCTGGCAAGTGACTCTGACGGGCGGGATTTGCTGCTTGGGGGAGGCGGGAATGATTTGCTGAATGGTCAGGAAGGTGATGATACTTTGGTGGGTGGCAATGGCCGCGATGTGGTGTTTGGAGGCAAAGGAGGCGATCGTATTTACGGCGAAACCGACTCTGATACTATCTACGGCGGCAGAGGTTCTGACACCATAGTCGGCGACTACGGTACTACGGTTGGGATGACTGTTGCTACTTCCGAAGGCGACTTAATTTTCGGCAATGACAGTAACGATGTCATCGGTGGTGGCTGCGGTGACGATACCATTTTGGCTGGCAAGGGTAATGACTTAGTTTATGGTGGCAAAGATCACGACATGATTTGGGGCGAACTTGGTTCTGACACGATAGTTGGCGATGAGGGGGATGATTCGCTTTACGGTGGTTTGCAAAACCAGTTAGTGTCGGATATTGACGGCCGCGATTTGTTGTTTGGGGCAGATGGAAATGACTTTTTGGATGGTGGTGAAAGTTCTGATTCTTTGAGTGGTGGTTCTGGCAATGATCTCGTTCGTGGTGGGAAGGATGATGATTTAGCCCACGGTGATGCTGGCAATGACTTGCTGTACGGTGATGACGGCAGCGATATCTTGTGTGGCGATGATGGTAATGATACCATTTATGGCGATGAGAGTAATAACGGGGAATCTGTAGGTGCGATCGGGCAACAAGACTGCATCAACGGCGGTAGTGGCGACGACGTAGCTTATGGCAATGAAGGCCAAGATACCGTCAACGGCGATGGCGGCAACGATACTCTTTACGGAGGGAAAGATAACGACATTCTGAACGGAGGTGCAGGAGATGACTGGCTTTGTGGCGACGTGGGCGATGATACTTTAATTGGGGGTATTGGGAGCGATCGCTTCGTGTTAGCTAGTAACAGCGGTATCGATACAGTGCTCAATTTTGAAGTAGGAATTGACAAGTTTGCCCTAGCTGGCGGACTGAGTTTCCAAAAGTTGCAAATCAGTCAAACTGGGAGTGAATTCTTACTGCAATTAGCTGGAACCAATCAAGTTTTGGCTAAGTTAATTGGGGCTAATAATTTGATTACAGCGTCCGATTTCCTTTCAGTTTAGATAGATCATTGTAGGGAGACGGCAGTGCCGTGTCCCTACCCACAATAGCATTGTAGGGACACGGCACTGCCGTCTCCTCATTTCGGGTAATATTAATTCCGAAGATTAATTGTAGGGACACGGCACTGCCGTCTCCTCATTTCGGCTAATAATTCTTCTCAAAAAGCGCCCCAATAAATTGAAGACTCGTCGCTGGAATTTGTCACAGCCTTACTAACATTATCTGCTTGATTTTCCAGTTCAGTAGCAGTGACAAGCGATGGCAAAGAACTAATTCGCAACTCATTTAGCAAACTGTGAATATGACGCGGTTCAGCATCGATGATACTCGCTAGTGGCAGCAAATTTTTAACTGCATATTCCCCGAGTCTATCGTTAATACTTTCTGCTAAATATGACAACATAATATATCTGCTACCGCTGCTGATAATCTGAAAATTTTTACTAAATTCATCGAAGTGTTGAGTACCTGGTATATCTTTACCAATGCGAGTTTCATCACTCAAAAATAAATCTACATTAATTTGACTGGCGGCAGAAACTGTAGCTTTAGCCAGCCAAATTAAATCTAAAATTGGTTCGGATTCGCGATCGTGAAAAATCAACCGTTGCAAACCCGATCGCAATTCGGACGAATTCAAGGTATTTTGCCATTCTAGACACCAATCGCAGCTTTTTGTGTTGCGGGCGAGTTTTACTGTTGTCGGGCGTTCTACTGCATCTTTGAGCAAAGAAAGACAGCCAACCTCCAAGGCAAATTTGGCAGAAATTAAATCGTGTAGTATCCGGTTGGAGTCAATATAATCTTTGCGCCAATGTGCATCGGGGATGAGAACTTTGTCAGCCGGACAAAGCGTGTTTTTAGCCGTAAGAATTGGTATATTTGTAAGTGCGACTCCCTCTAACAACTGTTGGGATTCCAGGCGGCTGAATACCTGGATAGCGCAGTTTTTATCTCCTTCATTTAAACAGGTGTTGCCGTACTCTGCTGCTAGTTCTGCCAGGAAATCCAAGTAGTCTTGTACTGCGGGCGAGATCCTTTGTCCTAACAACTGATAAACTTCGGAATGAGAATTAGAACTCGGTATAGTTATGCGGCGATTTCCAAAAAAAGCAACATTATCTAAAAAAGCGTGTTTTGGCAGCCAAAACTTGGCGGTAGACTCATCCCACAGACATTGGCGGTGAGCAAATCGCTCTTGAATTTGCCGTCTGCGATCGCCCGAAATACCGCCTTTTACCAAAGTATCACAAAAATACTTGTAAATTGCGTTTACAGATGCTAATTCGGCATTTTGAGAGTCGGACAATTTAATTTTAGCTGTATTTTCCCAGAGTTTTATGATAATATCAAAGTGGTCGATTACTGTATTGGAATCTACAGGCTCAAAACCTAGTGCATTCCTGATTTCTACCTTCAGCAAGTCCCGCTGAGGACGCGCAAATATCAACTTTTGACTGGCTACTAAACAAGCATCTTGAATCAAGCATAAATCTTTAGCGCGGTACAGTCTAGGTTCAGGTTTTGCAGCACCGAAATATTGGCTTAACTTCTCAGGATTTGACTCGACAGGAAGCCAAGGCTTATCTGCAAGTGATTCTGGTAGCGTCTTGTTACTATTGGCGACTCTAATATTTTTGAGTACATCCCAATTGTCAACAATATAGTTGAAAACAGCAATGCAGCTACCGGAAATAGCACTGACACCAGAGCGATTTCCGGTTTGAATTAGATTTTCAATGCAGGCTAAAATGTCGTCAGCATTGGGATTTTGCCTCATTCCTAAATCGGAGAAAAAATTCAGCCAAGTTTGAGAATCCTGGGAGTAAAATTCCATGTCGGGAATCACTGCTATGTTCCCGATAATGTTTCTGACTACCTCACTTAAAGGATTGTAGATCGATTCTGCCGATCGCAATCTCCTGTCACTACATCGCACCAGACGAGCCTTTTTTAGCTCTTCCTGGAATCCAAAAGCATTTTCTCCTCCATTTTCTAACTCAATGCTGGCTTTGGTCAAGTTATCCCGAATCCAAGTTAGCGCGATTAACTGTTCTTCTGGCGAAAACGACGCATACTCTGACAACAAACAGTCGCGAATCAGTCTCGCGCGGTTGAGTATTGGCACTTGTAAAAGTTGGAATAGCGGCATCCATTCCCTAGATTTTCCGATTCGTAAAAGCCGCAAACTACCTGCAATGTCTGGCGGTTCATATCCGTCACCCGGAAGGTAGACATTTTCACTATTCAGGGAAACTATTTCGCCGGAAGTTGTCGGGTAAATTGGCAGTTGGCGCAGTTGATTCAGCCTAGTTTCATCGTAATTTCTTTGCTCTCGACTTGCCAGGAAATTGAGCAGATTTGTATAGTGCTGTTCGTTGTAAGGTGGCAAACCTCGATCGCACCGCGAATGTACTATGTCTAGGATATCCGGGCCCGTGATACCATAGACTAACTGATTTTTGTGGCGATCGGCAAATAGTGCGATCGCGCCCTCAAGTTTTGGTGGTGCTTTGACAAGTGTCGCCCCAAAATATTCTACCGCTGCAATTGTTTCCGCCTCAATCGTATCGCCGCGCCACAAAGGAGTATCAAAACATCCGCCTTTATAAAGCTTACTATGATTTCCCGGAACCAGCGGCACTTTTCTCAATTCTTCGACTGTTTCTTGTGATAGATATCTGGGGCCGATATTGTAAAAATATTGATAAACTAAAGTCAACCATTCTGCATTTGGAAGATGCGTTGCATCGGGTTCCCAATCAATTTCAGACTGAGTTGAACCAATGACATTAACCAATTTTTTTGCTACTTCCGCAGCACTCATGGTTGAGATGCCATTTAGATTGTATCCCGGCAATAATTTAGTTAAATCTTGGTGCAGAAACCAGTCGGGATAACTAGCAAATATTGCCCTCTGCGCGTTGTCTGCAATGTAGATAGTACCGATCGCATTATACCCAAATACCTGCAAAGTATTGTCAGCCAGAATAGCTAGCGGCAAACCGCGCAAATCTTGGCAACTATCGCTGAGACAATAGCGCAACATATTCCCAATCCACTGCCGATTTCGCAGGCTGGGTTTAGGTGCATCCGACAACGAAACCCCTAGGGATTGATTTTCGATTAAATGCTTTCGCAAGTTGGCCGCAGTGAATGTTGCCAATGGCAAACCTGCATCTTTAAAAGCAGCTAAAATTGACTCCGGCAAGGTTGGATTGGGAATATCGATATTATCGGCACAAAGCGGTGCTAATAAATCATCCCACCACTTTTTCGAGGGTAGATTTTTGACTGTCGGAGGAGTCACCCATCTTGTCTCGTTAATTTCACCCTCAGTTACAATATGTTTTACAGCCGATCGCACAACTTGCTTGTGGTACAATAACTGCATCACAGAATTGTGCAACTCTTCTAGAGCTTTGCTAGTAGTGATTTTGCTAATCGGCCAAAATTTGTAAAACTCCTCTGCTTGAAACCGTCCGACATCTTGCACTAAATCGACAATTAAGTTAGCATAAGCATGAGACAAAACATGGCGCGTGAGTAGCCCGTTCCAAATAGCTCTCGGCCGGTCTTTTCCCGTTTGTCCGCTGTCGCTACTGAGGTTATCCCGCGAACTATTTAAGTTGAAAAAACCGTTGATGTGAACCGGCAGCCCAGTTTCCAGAGGAAGCGGCAAAAAACAGTAAACTTTGCCAGAAACAGGCGGCAGATTTCCCTCTGTACTGGCAGCACTAATTCTAGCAGCAGCACCAGCCCAAGGCACGACTTTTTCTTGACTTTGGTGCATGGCTGCTATCACTTTTGCCAAATCGCCACCTTCGTCTGTGCGAATTAAACTGACTATTCTCCAAGTAGACTTGATAGTGCGATCGCAACTAATCGTTTCTATCTCGTGGCGGTAAGAAACTGATACTAAACCATCGGGATTACGGCTGCACAATTCTAGCAGTTTTTCGGGAGTATCGGGAATTGCATCCAATAGTTTTTGCCGCGCCTCTCGCACTTCTTGCGGATTTTTGGTCACAATCGCCAGAATTTTTTGCCTGTTTTCTTGCCTGTTTTCTTGACTGTTTGCCGGAATTTCGTAAACTCGAATTTCTTGAACTGATTTCAAGAATAGCAAAAGTTCTTCACCAGACTGTCTCAATTCATCTAACAGTTCCTTGACGTTGGATTCTGTAAAAGCTTGTTTGCGAATCTCGCTATTTTTAGCGCTTTCTGTTGTTCTTAACGGTAGGCGAAATAGAGTACCTTGAAAGTTGGTATCTCCCAATGGCAATCCTCCCGCTGTGTAGACTTGCATAAAATCGGGATATTTTTCATACCATTTAGCCTCTGCCAAATTCCACTCGCGCCCCGGTTCCTGTCGAGAAGTTCCCGGAATCGCCGCACCGTGAGGGTCAAAAAAGATCATGCGATCGCGCGACACAAAACTGGGAAAATCTGTAACATGGTAAATTGCATTAAACCCGACGCCAAACCTACCCGTTTTCTGTAAGTCTCCCGCTTTTTCGCTTTGTCCCAAGCTGCGAATGCTGTCAAAATCTTTGTCGGTAAATACGCGATCGTTGTAAACTAACATTGCCGGCCCCATTAACAGTACCATGCGATCGTCCGGCAATTCTTTGACGTGATGATTCCGCCAATCAAGAGTTATTTCTACCCGCGTGGCTTTCGCATCGTCAGCATTTTGAATTAATTCTTTGAGAATCCCCACACCTTCGGGATAATCGCGGATAATTCCCCTCAATCTGGCGATTAAAGGTTCGGATTGATAGAAAGATTTTCCCTCAAGTTCGCTGTTGCTGTAACCCATAGGTGTTCTGACGGCAGGAGTTTTTAGGTAGTGGTTGGTGGGCGGAGTCGAACTATCGCGATTATAATTATAGTACCTTGATTCGACCATCAAGGTACACGCTTTTTCCGATGACCGATGCCCAATGCCCGATGCCCAATCCCCGATGCCCAATCCCGAATTATTCTCAAATCTATTTCAAATCAAAAATTTAACACAGCAGCCATGCAATACCAAAAATTTTGGGCAAACTTACAAAAAATGACTTTTAATTCTCTAGCATCCCGATTGTTTGCCAGCAAGTCACTGACTCTCAGTCTAGCCGTCGCCGCCGCAGTTTCCATGCAAATCGGACAACAACCAGCCAACGCTTCCACAGTCGCAATTTGGCAATTCGATCCGGCCACAAATGAGCTAGTAATTAGCCTCCCAGAGGGAACAACTCCCAAATATTCTGTATTAAACCAAAATCAAATAGCGATCGATTTGCCCAACACCGAGATCGGCATAGATGCAACTCAGTTATACCCAAAAGGGTTAGTAGGTTCTGTGGGAGTGAGTCAATTTAAACCCGGAATAGCGAGACTTGTGATGCAGTTAGCGCCCGGATTTGCTCTTGTGCCCGATCGCACTCAATTCCAAAAAATCGGCACAGCCAATCGCTGGGTGCTAGTTCCCGCGATCGCCCCAAGTTCGAGTCGCAACACCACCCAAACCCAAACCCCATCAGCAACACAAGTACCACAGTCCGTTACATTCAGAACTCCTAACTCAGTCGTGCCCCAAGAATCTGTCTCACCAAGTGCGATCGGTACTCAAACTTTCGATCGCAATCCTTCCCGACAAACAAACCAAAATGACCAAATCCGACCAATAACACTACCTTTAGTCAGGGTTGCGACGAGCGAACGACGGGGAGTACCTGTTGCTCCTGTATCGCGTCCTGCTCCATCAAAACAGCAGATAATCAACTTTGGTGAACCACTTCCCAAACAGTAAGAAGAAGGAAGAAGGAAGAAGTAAGAAGGAAGAAGGAAGAAGGAAGAGGGAAGAAAGAAGAAGGAAGAAGGAAGAATTTATATCAATTTAAACAGCCACAACTTCTCGTAACTGCTCAACCGCCACATCCAACGAAGGCAAAGCAAAATCTTCAGCATCCATCAATTCCTTAACCCGATCAAAAATCCCAACCTCCACCTCATCCTGATCCGTCAGCTTATCGTAAAACAAAGGGTCAGTAAACCACTGCTCAAAAGCAATTATTAACACCCCATTGGGTGAAAGTTCAAACCGCCAATACCTAGAAACTCTGCTATCAACCACTTCAAACAGTGGTGCCGGATTCTGCATTGGATAATAGCTGTAATTATCATCACAGATGTAGTACCAAATAGTTCCCCGCCACTCTCTAAAAGCATAAACAACATATTCACTGCCCACCGTCAATGAAAACTGTATCTGTTTTGTGTAACCGATAGCAGGCTCTATGTAGTCATCAGGAAGCGATGCACCTGTATTGGCGATACAGCGAATTTTCATAATTTTCGTTCCTTATTACAAATTCTTGGGAGCTATTTTCGGGTACTGACGTTTGAACTTGCACTCTACATTTTCCTGAGTCTGAATGTTGCGAAACCAATGAACTTGTACAGATGCTCCATTGATCGTACAAGCCTGAATACTTGTCATTTTATACCAATGTTCAGGAGATCCACCATAGATAGCAACAAGTCGGGGAGAATCTCCGAGCATATTGTTTGCCCCGCCTTGAATACCTTTACCATTTCCAGCAAGTGCATCTTCCAATAGCAGTTGCTCTGGCAAATTTGTTGGAATTTCATCGGGAATAGCACCTTGATTCACAATTTAACATCTTCAAAATTTGATTATGAGGTGGACCGAAAAGCCCACCCAAAAATACAATTTAGATCCTCGATAGCTCAATCAAACTTAGAAATTCTGATTATCTGTCGCTGGTGCCACCGAACCAGGCTGGTTGATAAACAGGTTTTTGGCGCTATCGTTTTGATAGATACAATTAATATCCGGTTGACTTTCCAGAGTACCGGTGAAGCCAAATGTATTCATTCGATTTTTGCACTCACGCACTTGATCTTGACTAACAAGTTTTTTTTGCTCTAAAATTGCCCAGTTGTTACTTCGCAACACGCAGCCGGGGCGCATAGTCGGCTGTGAAATGTAGACATTGAAAGGGTTGAGGGTGACGTAGGCGCGCATATCTGTTACCATTGCGCTGGCTCCAAACTGCACACAAAGTTCAGGATTTGGGGCACTGCGATCGATAAATTCACGGGATGCTACATTGTCTGGGCTAATGGTAGCAGTGGAGCTAAAGGCAATGCCAATCCCAATTCCGAGAATAAAGACGGCTGCTAAAATCCCCAGGGAAGTGTAATTGACGAAGGATGGTTTGCCAGACTGAGGTTGGCGGCGCGACTGTCCACCAAAGGGCCCGGAGTAGTCGGAGTCTTCATCTCCTCGCGGTGCGTCGGCGCCGAATCTGTCGTTGTAGGATTTAGGTTTGCGTTTCATATAAGCTTCAGTGAGTTCTGGAGAGTTAGCCGGTAGTAGCTTTTTATTTCGATCTTTTATATTCTAATTGTACGACGCTGGCAAGTTAGAGGCGATCGGCTGTGCAGCCCGGACTCGGCAAAAAACCGGATCTGCGTCCGGTGTTGGGTTCAAAGGTCGCGATCGACTTTTTGGCTGCTTTGTCTGAATTTCAATGCGTGACGCTCCTACACCAACCGCAAGCGGTATGTTATCGGCATCTGAGTCCGGTTAAGGATATCAAGATATTTTGGTTGGTACTCCATCTTTCCCTCTACGGCGTTTTATACTAACCGGATATCAATTCATTTAACTATACCGCCGGGAATTCCCCCGCTATAATTGTACTCAATTTAGCGGCGGGATGAAAGGGAGGGGTCAACGTAGGTATGGAGTTGACCAAATCTTTCTTCTGTGACCTTTACTATTTGTGACAATATGCAATAATATTGTCAGAGCAAGAGGTGGCATTAGATGCTCCACAAAACTGTACAAGTTCGTTTATACCCGTCCAAAGAGCAAGAAATATTGCTCCTCCAAACATTTGGATGTTCGCGGTGGTGGTGGAATTACGCTCTGAAGAAGTCAATTGAAGTCTATAAAGAGTCGGGAAAAGGACTTGGGCAGGTAGCTCTCAATGCACTACTCCCTAAACTCAAGAAGGAAGAAGGGACGCTGTGGTTAGCTAATTGCTATAGTCAGGTTTTGCAAGCCACCACGCTTAATCTAACAACGGCTTACAAAAACTTTTTTGACAAACGAGCAGGCTTTCCCAAATTCAAGTCCAAGCACGGCAAACAGTCAATTCAGTATCCTCAAAACATCAAGATTGTAGGTGGTAATGTCAAAATTCCGGGTAATATTGGCATAATTACAGCCAAGATACACAGGCTAATCGAGGGGAAGATTAAAACTGTGACAATTACCAAAACACCATCAGGTAAATACTTGGCATCTATATTGACCGAAGTTGAGGGCGAAAATTCTACTACCAAAGAAGGTAAAATTTATGGTATTGACCTAGGGTTGAAGCATTTTGCAGTCGTCACTGATGGCACAAAAGTGTCTAAATATGACAACCCCAAGCATCAAGCTCGGCACGAAAAAAACTTAAAGCGCAAACAGCAAAAGTTAGCGCACAAACAAAAGGGAAGTAAATCACGACAAAAATACAGAAAAGTCGTTGCCAAGGTGTACGAACGAGTTAGCAACTCACGGCAAGATTTCCTACATAAACTTAGTCACAAGTTGGTCAGCGATAGCCAAGCTGTAATCATAGAAAATCTTCATGTCAAGGGCATGGTTCGCAATCACAATCTAGCGCGAGCAATTTCTGATGCGGGATGGGGAACTTTTACTAATTTCTTAACCTACAAATTAGAACGCAAAGGCGGAAAGTTAGTTGAGATAGATAGATGGTTTCCTAGTTCAAAACTCTGTTCTAATTGTTTTCATCAAGTCAGTGAAATGCCATTGAATGTTAGGGAATGGACTTGCCCTCATTGTGGTACTCACCATGATCGAGATGGAAATGCTGCAATGAATATTAGAGCAGAAGGAATCAGAATGCTACAGACGGATGGAACAGCCGTCTCTGCTGTAGAAGGGGAAGTAAGACCGAAGGGTGGACGCAAGTCTGTTCTGAGGCATTCGCCTGTGAGTACAGAAGCTCCCGCTATACCTGGTACTCCAGGTTAGCGGTGAGTAGTTCACAATAACTAGAAGTCGGATATCATTGCACAGTAGAGGAATCCGACCCCAGATTATTCACAAATTTTAACATTTTACCTAGCAGGAGGATAAAAAGTCGTGTCTGTCGAAATTATTGTCAAGCCTACAACAGTCCGTAAACTTGCACCGCGCTACCGCGTTCTGCTCCACAATGATGATTTCAATCCTATGGAATATGTGGTGCAGACTCTGATCCAAACGGTACCGAGCCTGACTCAGCCACAGGCTGTGAACATTATGATGGAGGCTCACACTAACGGGCTGGGGCTGGTGATTGTTTGTGCTCTAGAACACGCTGAGTTTTACTGCGAAACTCTGAACAATCACGGATTGATGAGTAGCATCGAATCTGACGAATAGCTAAAAGCCAAGGGTCAAGCCCTTGGCTTTTAACTATATTTGCCGTAAAGCACGAGATTTGAAGAGAAGGTTGTTCGGAGCTAGATGCCCTTTATCGAAAAGTTTCAATTTCAAATCTGCGTCTGAGGAAGTTAATAACGTCCTCCTCCGCCTCCACGGTTGCCGCCTCCACGGTTGCCACCGCCACGGTTGCCGCCTCCGCGATTATCTTCATCTTCGCGGGGCTTGGCCTTATTGACTTTGAGGTCGCGACCCATCCACTCAGCTCCATCGAGAGCAGCAATGGCTGCATCTTCTTCGGCATCTGTGGACATTTCTACAAAACCGAAGCCGCGGGGGCGACTTGTTTCTCTGTCGGTAGGTAGATGTACTCGCTTGACGGTTCCGTATTCAGCGAAGACGGAAGTGATGTCTTCTGGGGTAACTTGGTAGGATAAGTTACCGACGTATATCGACATGGGAAATAACTCCAAAATTTAGACAGTGCAAAGATTTCAGTTTCGGAGAGTTCCCTGCCGATACAGAAGGGCAAGTTTTTGGACAATTCTGTAGCAATGAACAAAGCCTACAACCGAATCTAATTCACACTTGGCATTTTAACACAGAATAGTCTCTTCTGAGTTAGTTTCAAAAGTTAGTTGTGCCAAGGCTATTCACCGCAGGAATGATACGTCAACTTTCCCAAAGTTGGTGCTCAAAGCTAAATTCAGGTTTTCTAGGGCTTTGACTAACCACATCACCCCGGCTGGGGCAGAAGATTCGTAGTGCCCGAACAAAATTGCCAACCGCTTTTCTAGGTAGGGTTTAACTTTGTCGCAAATTAGTACAATTTTCAGGAGCAAACCTGTAGTCTCAGTGGGGCCGAGGTTTGATACTAGGTCAAGGAAGACAAAGTGGTTGGGTCGTTTCTGACTCTCTACTACTAAAAAATTTAATAATTGGCTGCAAGTTCTCATCATTAAACATTCGTTGAACTGCTGAGAATCGTTCTGGGGAAAGGTGCTTTGTAATTGCTTATACAGTTTGTCCTTAAATTGACCTTTGCCGTAGCGTTGGTCGGTGATTGAAGAAATTAGATATTCATATAAGTCATCTTTGAAAGAACCGTAGGATTGAGTTGTTTGGCTAGTATTCGCGACAAAATTGCCTGCTATCTGTCTGTAAGTATTGCCTTGTTCTACTTTTCCGACAAATTGCTTTAGGGCGAAAAACAGTTCGGTGTCGCTCAAGAGTGTGGGATTTTTGATGTTTTGTATAGTTCTACCAAAAGATATGGAGGTTCCTCTGCGAGCTATTTGGACTTTTCTGACTTGGTGAGCTACATATTGGGAGAGGTTGATTTCAAATTGTTGCTGTTTTTGGGCTTGGATTGTTCTAATGACTGTCTGTTGTTCGTAGTTGCTATCGTCGCTGAGAAGGCAGTGGCTGTAAAGATATGGGTAGCGGGGAATTAAGGTTCCGAGGGATTGGTTGGCTGGTGTTTTGCTACTGTCTTCTGAGTTGTGGGTGATGACTTTGGATAAGCGTTTGAGGGTGAGATATTGTTCGCTGTCGGTAAATTGATTGACTAATTTGGTGATATGCCCGATCGCCCTAGATTGATTATATCCAAATATTACCTTGGGAACCTCTTCAAACACTGCGATTAATTCAGGGATGGCGGCTTGCTTGTTGGGCTGTGTTTGCCAGCGGTTGATTGCTATGTGACAGCAGCGGTTCAGGATATACTTGAGTTCTGGTTCTAGTTCTTTTGAGGCTGCTATTTTTTCGAGGGCTGCGACGATGGTGCGATCGGGGTATTGATCGCAATGTATAAATAAAGTGCGAAAACGATTGATAATTTCTGCTGGTTGTTCTACTTGTACCAGCTTTAGCCAGTGGTTATAAAGTAGCTGTTCAGCTTTGTAGGTTGGTCGGTTGTAATTGTCTGTCCAAGTATTTTCCACTCTTTTCACCTTCGGAGGATTGGGTATGATTTTTCAGCGCGATTAGCTGGGTATATTGGTTGATGCAACGCCTGAATTGAATTCACCGACCTTCTGGATTCCCAAGGTTTTGGGGTGGAAGCACTCAGCTTTTTAATTCGATAGCTTTTTTATTGATTTAAACTATTGATCAAAAATAGTATTACACAAAAATTTTCCCAGTTGTAAGATCCAGATCACCATGATTTTATGTAAAGAATTAGTAAAGAATGTAAGTGCTTACTGAGATATTTGTTGGTGGGTGGGCGATTTCGTATTAGGATTGTTGAGGCAACTTGCGATCGGTAGTCTCCAAAGAGTTAACTTTAAGGCTGGGCGAGCTACGGTGAGTGCTGAAAATAATTATTTGAAGTGTGAGTGCTAGTAATATGGTTTGTCGCGTCACTATTCCCCAACTTGCGGAAATTTTAATACTACCCGTGCCTGCTGCGTCCGAGGGTGTTTTGACAACTTTAGGGACTGGTATTGCCACAGACACGCGCACTATCCAGGGTGGTGAGGTATTTTTGGCATTGCGGGGAGAAAATTTTGATGGGCATCAATTTGTCGAAAAAGCACGGGATTTGGGGGCAATTGTGGCTATTGTCGATCGCGCTTGGGAAGGAAAAGTTCTAAATTTTCCACTATTGCGAGTTGACAATACTCTAACAGCTTATCAGGCGATCGCCCGTTGGTGGCGCGACCAATTCAGTATACCAGTAATTGCGATCACTGGTTCGGTAGGTAAAACTACTACCAAGGAATTGATTGCAGCAGTTTTGTCAACCCAAGGAAATGTGCTCAAAACCCAATTTAACTATAACAATGAAATTGGAGTACCAAAAACGCTGTTAGAGCTTTCACCAGAACACAATTATGCTGTAATTGAGATGGGAATGCGCGGACTTGGTGAAATTGCGGTGTTAGCGCAAATTGCCCGTCCGACTGTCGCAGTGATTACGAATGTGGGAACGGCGCATATAGGGCGATTGGGGTCTGAAGAGGCGATCGCGATCGCTAAATGTGAGTTATTAGCAGAAATGCCTGCTGATAGTATTGCTATTCTCAATCACGATCACGATAGATTGATGACAACAGCGCCGAAAGTTTGGCAGGGGAAAACCTTGACTTACGGGCTAGATGGTGGAGATTTGTGTGGAGAATTTCTAGACAATAATTCCATGCGTATTAAAGATATCCAATTGCCATTGCCATTGCCAGGACGACACAATGCTGTTAATTATTTGGCAGCTTTAGCCGTAGCAAAAGTGTTAGATATTGATTGGGAATTTTTCAAGCAAGGTTTGTCTGTACAGTTGCCAGATGGTAGAGCGCGTAAGTATGAATTGCCGCAGGATATTGTGATTTTGGATGAGACTTATAATGCTGGCTTGGAGTCGATGTTAGCGGCCTTGAGACTATTAGCAGATACTCCGGGGAAACGGCGGATTGCGGTGTTGGGAACGATGAAGGAATTGGGCGATAAGTCGATGGCATTTCACAGACAAGTGGGAACAGCCGCCCGAAATTTAAATCTTGATGCTTTGTTTATTTTTGCTGATTTTGAAGAGGCGGTCGCGATGGCGGCTGGTGCTGCTGGCTTGACTTTTGTGGAGATAGAAGATATTGCGGCTGCGAATTCCCATGAGGCGTTAGTCAGGCATTTAATGGAGTTTGTTGAAATGGGCGATCGCATTTTATTTAAGGCTTCTCATTCGATGGAGTTAAATCGAGTAGTGGAGAAGTTTCGGACTGATATAGAGGACACGGCCGTGCCGTTTCCCTACCCCAATTAATTGTAGGGACACGGCACTGCCATGTCTTCGTAATAATTCCGATGCAACCGGAATTGATCTAAAAACCATTGTTGTCAGCACTCAGCACCCAAAAGGTATCACCGTGAAGCTGGAATATCAGTTTACTTTCAAAGAATATTTAGAGGCTAGTAGAATTGCCACGAAATTCGAGACTTTCTCGAAAGTCGAGTTGTGGACTAGGGCTGTGTTTATTGTGGGGGGCGGAATTGCCTATCTTAACGCGGGCACAAATCCCCTCTGGGCTTATTTCATTCTCAGTTTTGGCATCTGCTACATCCCGATTGTGAAGTTCCTAGAGCGGCGAAAGATCATGTCGCGCGATCGAGGTTTCTTTTGGGGTATGCTTTTGATGCAGATTAAATCTGGGATAAAATTCGGGATTTCAGTACAGCCTTTTTTGTTATTCTGGACAATTTTACACCTTGTTTATTGGGTATCTCAATTTTTTGGAGTCTTTCAATTTTGTAGGTGGAAAGGAACTAATTTTTGGCATGAACTTGTTAGTTTACAAGTGACAGAATCAGGACTGGATTTGGAAACGGCAAAGGTTAGCATCCAACTCAAGTGGCAGTTTTATTCGCACTTCATAGAGACAAAAAATTTGTTCATCATCTATCCTTGCGAGTCTTCTAGTATGCCGCATCTTTTCCCAAAGCAGGCATTTAACCGAGAGCAGCGTCAAGTATTTAGAGAATTGCTATCCAGTAATATTCCGCCAGTCACTCACCGTTTACATGAAAACAATGCACTTTGAATTTCAACTGAATTCTAATGATTATGCAGAAGCTACTCAGGCGGAGCTAAACAGATCCTCAAAATCAGAAAATAGAACTATTCATAAGTGGGTATTGTCAATAGGAGTCTTCTTTCTTTTGATGGCACTAATATTGCAAGAGAAAGGCTTTTTAGTCGTGGGCATTGTTTTGGTATCCATGCCTATCTTTTGTAAACTTTTTGTGCGAACAGGCGTAGAAGAAGTATATGAAATGTATGATGTGGAATCCGGTATGATCATAGATGAAGATAGAGAATTAGCGAGTATCGACAATTCGACAAACCGTGGGGAATATATGACGGTAGAAGTGCTAGGAGAAGGGCTGGTAGTTAATACTCCTAGTTGGCAAGGGACTTTTAAATGGGGGAGTTTTAAATTCTTTACTGAAACCAAAAATTCATTGGTAATCTATCCGTTTTTGTCTGTCTATCCTGTTCCCGACTCGAATTTTATTATACCCAAGCGTGCATTCAGCGGCGAAGAGCAATGGTCGGATTTTAAAGAATTGCTGCACAAGAATATCGGCCAAAAAGGCAAAATTTTTTAAAGAAAATGTATGATTAGAAGCGATAGATCTAAAATATACGGGAGTTACGCACTCCGACCAAAGAAACCGGGTTTTTTACCAAATCTTTGGAATGCAACAAGTATTATCGCAAAAAACCCGGTTTCTGACTATATGTGTAATCTAAAATCTAAAATCTAAAATCTAAAACCGAATGACTCAAGTTTCCATCGACTCCTTGATTCAAGGGGCAATTTCAGGAGATTATATTGTCAGTTTTCCTACTGATACTGTACCCGCTTTGGCTACCAAGCCCGATCGCTCCGAGTTAATTTTTGTAGCTAAACAGCGCAGCCAAGACAAACCGCTGATTTTGATGGCAGCCTCAGCAGAGGATTTGTGGCCTTACGTGCACGGAAGTCCAGCAGATTTCCAAGTGTGGCAGCAAGTGGCGCAATCTTTTTGGCCGGGGGCGTTAACTTTGGTGCTCCCAGCTTCGGATCAAGTGCCTGCTGCGATGAATGCGATCGACCCGACTACAATTGGAGTACGAGTGCCTAACTTTCCTCTAGCGCTCAAAATTTTACAGCAAACAGGCCCTTTGGCTACCACCAGTGCCAATTTATCAGGCCAAGCGCCTCTAGAGTCGATCGCCCAAATTGAAGCTCAGTTTCCCGAAGTCCTGACTTTACCAGCTTCACAATTATCAACAGTAGTCACAGCTTCGAGTTTACCTTCCACTGTGGTCAAATGGACTGGCAGTGGTTGGAAAATCTTGCGACAAGGCACGGTACAGTTAGAATAATTCTAAAAGCTAAACTCCAAGGCAAAGTGATATGGCGTTGATGGGCTGGAGCGAATTGATATATCTAGGAATGGGGCTGGGACTGGGTTTGGGAAGCAATTTGATCTTGCGCCCGCAGCAAAAGAGTTCGCAACCTCTAGAACCTGTACCCCACCAGCCCTCAACTCCTCAAGAGGTTTACTTAGAGAAGTTTGATGGGCTTTCTGAGCAATTGAAGCAAACTCAATTGGCTTATCAGATGGCATCGGAAATGAGTCAATTTAAGGCTGGTTTTTTGGCTCGGACTTCTCATGAATTGCGATCGCCCCTGAGCAGTATGATTGGCACATTGCAGTTAATTCTGTCGGATTTGTGCGACGATGCTGCTGAAGAACGAGAGTTTGTTGAACAAGCTCACATCGCAGCACTCAAGCTAGTGAAATTGATCGATCAAATTCTGTTTGTTGCTAAAACTGAACACGGCACTGAGACGATGGATATTGAGCCGATTCAGTTATCCAAAATATTTGATGAAGTCGATGATTTAACTTTCTTGCAAGCGGCTAACCGCAACATTCGCCTAGAAATATCTCCGCCCGATTCTGAGATTTATGTATTGGCTGATTTTCCGAGATTGAGACAAGTTTTAGTTAATTTAATCGATACTGCTATTGCTGAAATGGAAGAGGGGAGTATTGTTGTTTCTGCACATCCTTCGCCGGAATCTGGCTATGTTAATATTTGGGTAGATGATCAGCGTTCAATCAGTGCTTGGAGTGAGTCTTGGGATTTGCTTAAGCATGATTTGGAGAGTGATGCTAAGAGTACGGATCCAGTTAAAGTGTCTTCTGGAATGAGGTTGTTGATGGATCAGACTCTGCTAACTTTGATGAATGGGCGTTTAGAGGTTCTGGCGGTTCCTTCTGAGACTGAAGAGTCCAATTTTACTCGGACTCAATGTTCTATTCCTTTGGCAACTATTTGAGGGAAGAAGGAAGTTCGGCAACGGATTTTGTAACGGATTTAACGGATGTAAGGAAGTTCGGCAGCGGATTCTGTAACGGATTTAACGGATGTAAGGAAGAAGGAAGAAGGAAGTTCGGCAACGGATTTTGTAGCAGATTTAACGGATTTAATGAAGAAGGAAGAGGGAAGAAAGACCTTCGAGACTTCTAAAATTATACACTTCGACTACGCTCAGTGTCCAATTCCCAATTCCCAATTCCCAATTCCCGATGCCCGATGCCCAATTCCCAATGCCCCATGCCCAATGCCCAATTAGCAATTAGCAATTACCAATTCTCCATTGATAATTTCTAATTCGACATTCTCTTCTAAAGGCTGATTTTCTAGTACCATTGTAGTGCTGGCATTGTATTGGAACCCGATGCGTTCGTAGAAGCTTTGTTTGTAAGTTGTCATCAGGTAAACTCGCTCTACTCGGCTCATTCGAGGGTGACTTAAAACTGTTTGGACTAATTTGCGTCCGAGTCCTGAACCTTGGTAATCTGGGTGAATCGCAACATCCCAAATAGTAGCTCGATAGATGCCATCTGATGTTGCTCTGGCAAAGCCTATGGCTCTTTCGCCATCCCAAACGGTGACAACTGGTTCGCTATTTGCGATCGCAATTTTCCAATCTTCGCTCTTTCGTTCCCTCGCCCAAAATGCGGCTACTTTAAATAGATGTTGAAGTTGTTCTAGGTCTACTCGATTGTGACCTATGCAAAATTGAATGTGACTGGAATCTCTAGTCGTTGATATCATTCTATCTGCCTGCAAATTGTATTTAATTCTAAACATACAAAACTAATTTCATTTAGACATATTCTCTGACTCATTTCGGTACTTATTAATACTTTTTCTGCTCGGTGTCATGCTCAGGACAATGAGGACACGGCAGTGCCGTGTCCCTACAATTCATCGGCGTAGGGACACGGCACTGCCGTGTCCTCTAAATAACTGCCGTGTTCTCTAGCTCATTTTTGCAACCAGCGGGCCGCGTCTTTGGCGTGATAAGTTAAAATCAGATCAGCACCAGCACGCTTGAATCCGGTCAAGGTTTCCATCACCACTCTTTCTTCATCTATCCAACCGTTGAGAGCGGCAGCTTTGACCATCGCATATTCTCCAGAAACGTTGTAAGCTGCAACTGGTAGATTAGTTGCTTCCTTGACACGCCAGATTATATCCATGTAAGCTAAAGCTGGTTTAACCATGAGCATATCTGCACCTTCGGCAATGTCGAGAGCAATTTCTTTGAGGGCTTCTCGGCCGTTTCCTGGATCCATTTGATAGGTGCGCCGATCGCCAAATTGCGGAGTAGAATCAGCGGCATCCCGGAATGGGCCATAATAAGCTGAGGCATATTTTGCCGCGTAGGACATGATGGGAATATCTTCAAATCCAGCATCATCCAATCCTTCCCGAATTGCTCCGACAAAACCATCCATCATCCCAGAAGGTGCAATAATGTCTGCACCAGCTTTAGCTTGGGAAACAGCAGTTTTCTTGAGCAATTCTAGGGTAGGGTCGTTCAAAACACGACCGCTTAAATCTCCGACTTGCAAATAGCCACAGTGACCATGACTGGTATATTCGCACAGACAAGTATCGACCATGACGATTAAATCTGGTACTGCTTCTTTGACTGCTGTCGTGGCTTTTTGGACGATGCCACAATCGTGCCAAGCACCTGTAGCGTCTATGTCTTTGTCTGCGGGAATGCCGAATAAAATGATCGCAGGAATGCCTAGATCATAGACTTCTTTGGCTTCTTCGACTATTTTGTCGATCGATAGGTTGTACACTCCTGGCATCGATATGACTTCTTTAGCAAAATTTTCCCCTGGTACGGCAAATAAGGGGTAAATTAAATCGCTGGTTGTCAAGATGTTTTCGCGCACCATCCGGCGGAGTTGGGGATGGTTGCGGAGGCGGCGGGGACGGTGAGTGGGAAACATAATGTTTTTTTAATGTTAGGCTAAGTCCGGCGATCGGGACTGGTGGCGTTGTTTTACAAAGTCTAGAGCTTATTGTTGGTCGATCGCCCATCGATTGAGTAAAGTTCCGTAAAGTTCCGTAAAAGTGAAAGCGGGCGGGTATTCTTGGCACCGCCCCTACATACAATGGGTACGGATATCTCACCGGCTTCACACCTGCAACCGGGCTCCCCAGAACCGATGATTGACTGTAAATTATAGATGTGTGTTAAATACTAACGGTCTTATGTACAAACAACTAATCTCCAGAATCAAACCACTTTTGAAATCACTATTTGCGATCGGGCTGGTACTCACCCTAGCTTTCGGTAGTGCTGATGGCGCAATGGCCGCCCGCAGCGGAGGACGCATGGGAGGCGGATCTTTTAGGGCTCCAGCGCGCAGCTACTCGTCTCCGAGCCGCACTTACGCACCGTCTGGAGGGGGGTACTACCCTGGTGGCGGCTTTGGTGGTGGCTTTGGTTTCCCGTTCTTGCTGCCCTTTTTTGGATTTGGGGGCGGGTTCGGTGGTCTGTTTTCAATTTTGATTTTTATTTCGATCGCAAATTTCCTAGTTCAAAGCTTCCGTAAGGCCGGAGACGGCACCAATGAACTTGGCAACAGCACACCTACAACCGTTTCTGTGGCTCGTTTGCAAGTCGGTTTGCTAGCAGAAGGCCGCGGTTTGCAATCAGAACTTGATGCTTTAGCAAAAACAGTGAATACTGATACAGCAACGGGCCGTGCTCAAGTGTTACAAGAGTCTACTTTGGCCTTGCTGCGCCATCCAGAATACTGGGTTTATGCGGGTGCTGAATCTGTGCAAACTCGCTTGGAAGCAGCAGAAGCTAAATTTAACCAATTTTCTCTGGCCGAACGCAGCAAGTTTAGTGAAGAAACTCTCTCGAATTTTAACAACCAGATTCGGCAATCTGGGAGCAATCAAACGCTGTCAAGCGCGCCCGTAAATGGCGCACTGGTTGCTGAGGATTTGACTCAAGCTCCTGGCGAATATATTGTGGTGACAGTGATTGTCGGTACTCAAGGTAAACTGCAATTGCCCACAGTCAGAAATTCCGAAGATTTGCGCCAAGCTTTGCGCTTGATTGGAGGTGTATCGAGCGAGCAGTTGCTGGCGATTGAGGTGCTGTGGACTCCTCAAGCTAATGGCGATACTTTGACTGCTGATGATATGTTGGCTGGTTATCCCGATTTGCGATCGATTTAGTCAGAAATACTGGGTGCGGCGAATTATGTCCCGCGCCCATCGTAATTTAAAAAATTTGTTTAACCAGTGCTATTCTTGAAGGATTAAGCATCTAATTTTTATAGAAAAAGCGATCTGGAGCAAAACTTATGATTGACAGTAATAGAAAAAAAGCACTTTTCATTTTGAGTCAGTTAAATAATGACGACATTAACTGGATCGTCCAAAAAGGTAAAAAAGAAATTATTGACCCCGGCAGGATACTGATCCAGGAAGGCAGACAAATCGATGCCCTATACATTGTATTGAAGGGGACTTTGAGCGTTTTGCTACAGGCTGAGACTAATAAAGAACTGGCAAAAATAGGTGCCGGAGAACTTGTGGGAGAAGTTTCTTTTATTGATGCCAGGCCTCCTTTGGCCACGGTTAAGGCGATCGAAAAAACAGAGTTGCTGGCAATTCCACGGCGACAGTTACTAATCAAACTCGAACACGATATGGGCTTTGCTTCCCGGTTTTATTGTGGAATTTCTCTGTGTTTGGCTGACAGAATGCGCGGTACGATTAGACATATAGAATACGGTCGTAATCTAGAGTTGGAAAACTCTGAATTAGACCAGGAGGATATTAATCCGAGTGTGATGGAGAATTTAGCCCTAGCTCAGGCTA
The DNA here is from genome assembly GCA_043742065.1 of Oscillatoriales bacterium. Taxonomy (GTDB): domain Bacteria; phylum Cyanobacteriota; class Cyanobacteriia; order Cyanobacteriales; family Microcoleaceae; genus Microcoleus. The sequence goes on along the minus strand of JAYTZD010000513.1, from coordinate 2,375 downwards.
AGTTTAATTGGTTGATGGAAAATGTGAGGGGTTGAAAGACAATAGATATGGCGCGAATTTTTCTATCAGTCGCTCACGGTGGCTTTGAAAACGGCATGAGAGACCCCGGAACCGTTGTCGGTGGTACTACTGAAGCTAAGGAAATGATCCAAATTCGCGACTTGGTGGTGGGCCAATTGCGATCGCGCGCTGTGGAAGTGCTGACAGTACCTGATGAGTTCAGTCAAGTGCAAAGAATCGATTGGATTAACACACGGGCACGCATTGGTGATGTGGCTTTGGAAATTCAAGCTAGTGGCGCTTCTAATCCATCAGTGCGCGGTGCGAGTATTTATTATATCACGGCTAACAACCAGCGGAAATCTGATGCGGAAATGCTAATTATGTCCTTGCTGCGGAGATTCCCGCAGTTACCCAATCGTGGCGCAATCCCCGATACTGCTACGGGTTTGGGACGGTTGATTTTTTGTCGCTGGGTTTCTATTCCTTCAATGTCAATCGAACTCGGCTTTCTCAGCAACCCGGACGATCGCATTTTAATGCAAAATCGTCGCGGAGACATGGCGATGGGCATTGCTGACGGATTGGAAACTTGGATTCGCCCTCGCGCCGAACCTCCAACTCCCACCCCAATTAGTTATAAAGCGATTAATATCAACCTAAACGGTGGGATTTATGCAGAAAAGGGGGTTTTAATTAATGGTAATGCTTATATTCCGATCGACCTAGTGGATCGATTGGGCATTGATTTATCTCGGATTCCCCGACTCCGCCGCGTTAGTTACAAGAATATTGTATACGTTCAGGCGATCGAACTACGGGATTTTCAAGTATCAGTTAGTTGGGATAGTGCTAGCCGGATGGTGATTTTGCGATCGAATGTCAAACCTCCGGCTCAAATTGGCAAAATTATGGCTTCTGGAATCACCACCGAAGTGCAGTTAATGATGTTTCTCAGAACTAACAATCCGAATGCTTTAACGGTTTTTCCAGAGATAGCAAAGCTGTACCGAGAAGAAGCCACGGTGGAAGGAGTCAACTACGATATTGCTTTTTGTCAAATGTGTTTAGAAACTAATTTTTTGCGCTTTGGTGACAATATTAGACCGACTCAAAACAATTTTGGAGGTTTGGCTGCTGTGGGTGGAGATACTGAAAGCGCATCTTTTGCTAGTGTTCGCATTGGTGTTAGGGCTCACGTTCAACATTTAAAAGCTTACGCCAGTATCGAACCTTTGGTTGAGGAACTTGTAGACCCCAGATTTGGCTTTGTGACGCGGGGAATTGCTCCAGAAGTCGATCGACTCAGCGGCCGTTGGACAGCAGATTTGCAGTATGGCATCAGAATTACAGCCTTGGTTAGGAGGCTGTACGAATTGATGCAATCTGGGAGTTGAAGGAGGACACGGCAATGCCGTTTCCCTACCCCGATTAATTGTAGGGAAACGGCACTGCCGTGTCCTGATTATGAGTAGTATTAATTCCGATATCACCAGATTTGATATTAGATAATCCCCGGCCCTTTACGACGGGTATCTGCTTCCGTTGTCAGTTTGCCTTTCTCACCTTTTTGATCTTTAATTTCTGCCAAGATACGACGCCGTTCTTGGGCTTCAGCTTCTTCTTGTTCTCTCAAATCACCCGGTTCATTAATGTACATTTCCGGTTCGATCGCATAATTGTTAATAAGACCTTCTTTGTCTACTGTATAGCCATCGGTAGTGCGAATACTTTCGTCATCAGTTTGGTCGTTAGTTGTTGCACTTTTCTGACTCTCTTCTGTGGCTGTGTGCATGAAGTTAGCGCCTTCACGTTCTTGCCGCGCTGCTGTTTCGGCGGGAGTGATGCCTCGGTCATAGTGTGGGGCTTGCATCTTAGCTTCGATTTCTACGTCTGCTGGTGTTTCTTTGCTAATAGTCATGATTTATTCCTGGCTTAATTTTTAAGGTTTTTGACTGTATGTTTGAATACTAGACTTAAGCTCACTCATTACCCAACTATCTTTGGTTATAGTTTCCTAATTATTGATGTTATGACATAAGGAATAAGGAAAACGGAATAAAATCAACTCCACCAGGGGATTCAGTTATTACGACTATTTAACATCTGTCTAAAGGTAGGGAATTAGTCAGTTGCTGTGCCCTGAGCGGAGTCGAAGGGTCAGTCAACAGTCAAAATTCCCAATTACCTATTACCTATTACCTATTTTCAATTCCCAATGACTAATGACTAATGACTAATGACTAATAACTTCACGCTTCTTTGAAGAATCGGATGATTTCGCTGACATGATTGAGGAATTGGCTATCATCGGTGAGTTGGGCGATCGCACTTTCGGCATCTCTTGCCAGTTTAGTATGTGCTGCCTGATTTGT